>JAHYJK010000041.1 GCA_019429225.1 Anaerolineaceae bacterium | reverse complement strand
GCTGGGCGTTCATGACAATTTCTTCCACATTGGCTTTCTCGATCACTTTGCCAGCATACATCACAAAGATACGTTCTGAGAAATAACGGACCGTCGAAAGGTCATGGGTGATGTAAATTACCGCCAGATCATGCGCTTCCTGCAATCCACGCAACAGTTTCAAAATCTCAACACGCACAGAAGCATCCAGCATGGAAACGGGTTCATCCGCCACCAGTAATGTTGGATTCAAAATCATGGCACGCGCGATGACCACACGTTGTTGTTGACCACCACTGAGCATATGTGGAAATTTTGGTAGAAATTCATCCACCGGGGTTAATTTTACTTCTTCGAAGGCTTTATGAATGCGCTCTAAACGCTCTTTTTTATCTTTGACGCCATGAATGATCAAAGGTTCTTCCATAATTGCCTTGATGTTCATGAAGGGTGCCAGCGCGCCATAGGGATCCTGTTGCACATAACCCACCTTGGAACGATACCTGTTCAATTCTTTTCTGGAGAAACCGGTCATCGGTTTGCCTTCATACAGAACATCACCTTTGGTTGGAATGTTAATCCCCAGGATGGTTTTCATCAGGCTGGATTTTCCACAACCGCTTTCACCCACCAGTGCAATGGTTTCCTTGCGTTTTAGATCAAAACTGACGTTATCGACGGCACGCACATACCCTGCATGACTAAAACCAAACTTTCTAAGCTCAAACCAGACATGCAGATCCTGAACGGAGAGTAACGTATCCGGGCTGATAGGTCGGTATTCTTTCTTTTGTGTTTTTTCTTTAATTGCAGCCATTTCTTCTCCCTGACTTATGTGTATAACCAGCACTTTACCAGGATACCATCCACATTCACGGTTGGTGGTTCCTCTGAACATTTACTGAAGCGTTTGTGACAACGTTCTTCAAAGCGGCAGCCTGTTGGCGGATTGATAAGACTGGGTGGTTGACCGGTAATAAAATCAGGTTGCTCTTTTCCTCTCAGGCGCGGAACCGATGCCATCAACTTGGCAGAATACGGATGTAATGGGGCCGTGAAAAAGCGACGGTTATCACTAACCTCAACGATCTGCCCGGCATACATGACCACTACGTTGTCCGCCAGTTCACTGGATGTTGATATGTCATGTGTAATCAAAATAAAGCTGGTGGCAATTTCTTTTTTGATGCGCTTCAACAGGTTCATGATATTCGCCTGGGTTAACACATCCAGCGCTGAGGTCGGTTCATCCAGAACGACCAGATCAGGCACGGCTACCAATGACATGGCGATGGCCACACGCTGGCGCATACCACCGCTCAACTCAAATGCATAACGATGCAGAAAATCAACCGGAACGCCTACCCTCTGGAACATGGTCTTAGCCTGATCCAGAGCTTGTTCTTTAGGCACACTGTGGTGGACGATGATCGGTTCAGCCACCTGATCTCCGACCTTCAGAACCGGGTTAAGAGAGTTCATAGCTGCCTGTGGCACCATGGACATACGCACCCAGCGCACATCCGTGCGATATTTCTCATCGCTCATCAACATGGTGTCGACGCCATTAAGGAGAATTTTACCGGAATACTCGGCCACATTTTTTGGTAACAGGCGTAACAATGCTTTGGCCATGGAAGTCTTTCCACAACCCGATTCGCCAATGATGACCACGGCTTTGTTATTGGGTAAGTCAAAATCAACGCCATCCACAGCCTGCACAATGCCCTTTGAGGCTTTGAAGTAGAGTTTCAGATTTTCCACATGCAATAATGTATTATTATCTTTCATTTTTTACATACCTCGCAAACGTGGATTAAAGACACGATCCAGCGCAAAACCTAAAGAGGCAAACCCCAGACCGGTAATCATTAACAGCACAGCTGGCTGCACAATCCAGTAATACCAACCGCGATACAGAGCAGCATTGGCGTAGGCTTCGTTGATGGTCTTACCCCAGGTTGGTAGAACTGGATCACCCAGACCTAACAACGCCAGAGAAGCTTCCAGGAAGACGAAAGCCGGGACCGCTGAAACCAAACCCGGAATCAGCAACGGAATGATTCTTGGAATCAGGTAGCGGAAAATGATGCGTTTGTCGCTGGCACCATATGCACGGGCTGCTTCAATGTAGGTTGATTCTTTTACCTGCATAAAAATTGCGCGATATTGTTTGATGCCACCCGTGAAAATACTTAATGCCACGGTTGCACCCAGAATCGTCCAGATGCTCCGGGAATAAAAGGTTCCGATCATGATCAGGATCGAGAGAAACGGCAATACCAGGTTAATCTCGGTGATACGCTGGATGATGCCATCTACAATACCAGCATACCAGGTGCCAATGGCCGCAATCGTCATGGTCAATACGGATGTGCCTAAAGCTGCTATCAAACCAAAAGCCAGTGCGATGGGAATCCCCCACAGAATGGGGAGGAGTAAATCACGGCGCATATGATCGGTGCCAGCCCAGCCAAAGACTTCTCCTAATAAAACAAATTCTGGCTGAACGGTTGATTCAGGTTCAAAAGAAATTTGTTCAACCACCAGTTGATAGGTGCCTTTTACGGGAAGCCTGGATTCAGATTCTGGATCCAGAAACAAACCTATAACCGGGGGTACATTTCCCAGGCGTTTCTTTAATTTTTCTTCCTGGTTGATTGGATACGTATGTGTTTTGCCGATGGCAAAATTATTAATTTTTATCTCAGTCCCATCCGGTGTAATCCATTTTAATGAAACAAATGGTTGTTTGGCCTCAAATTCTGAGATAAAGTACATGGTTAACTCGGTGGGGAAACTTTTATAGTCATAATCGAAGGAAAAAGTTGTCGTTTTGATCAGTGTGCCACCTTCGGTGGTTTCTTCCGAAACGGTTACTCCTTCGTCGCCTTCGATTAGATCGAGAGATTCCACCAACTTATCCTGCCGAAACCAGTTGAACCATTTAGGCGGAACATTTCTGGGATTCTTTCCGACCACTGCTTCACCACCACGCCAGGTGTCAATGGCATCATTGTAGGGGATTTTGATGATCACAACGATAGCTGCGATGATCAACGTCAACACAATGATTGAGCCAAAAATGGCGGAGGGATATTTAAGTAATTCCCGGAAATTATTTTTTAGCTGTTTCATTGGGGTCCACCTCCACTACCAATTTTCACCCTGGGATCTACCAGAGCATACACAAAATCCAACAGGAAAACAGTGATTGCCAATAAATAAGCGTAAATGATGGTGGTGCCCACAATCACAGGCGTATCATACAGATTAATCGCCCGGAAGGTAACCCGACCCAATCCAGGCCACTGAAACACGGTTTCGGTAATGATGGCACCAGCCCATAAACCGATCAACAATAAGGCAAATGCGGTGATGATGGTGGGTAACGTTGGGCGCAAAATATAACGTCTTTCAATATCGCGAGAAGGTAGCCCTTTGGCTTTGGCTGTCTCGACGTAATCTTCACTGGAATAAATTAAAAAGAAGGTGCGCCAGTTAAAAATGCTCAAAAAGAATGAAGATAAGATTAAAGAACTGGCTGGTAAGATGAGATGCCTGCCGACGCTTAATGCCCGGCCCAGGAAATCCTTGGGCACCGGCGCATCAATAACACCGCCAAATGGCAGAATTTTCAGCACGGCAGCAAATATAAGAATTAAGAAAATACCATAAAACCAGGGTGGCACCGACGATGTTGGCGAGAGTGTTATGACAAACTTATCCCAGAAACTACCATATTTGCGCGATAATGCCAGGGCTAAGAAGAGCGTGCTGAAGAATAAAATTAAGTTAGCAGTCCCCATTAACAACAGAGTGTAGGGAATTCTTTCTAAAATGATCGCTTTCACATTGCGTGATCCGCTATCACTTGACATGAGTTGAGCGCGGCCTAAGTTGAGTGTTAGAGCATTCTTGAGAAATCCCATACTGCGGATTACCAACGGACGTTCGAGCCCTAAACGATCAATCTCGCTTTGAATTTTTTCCTGCGTCAACTGACTCCTGGTGGCTGGATCCATGGTTCTAAAGGCAGGATTCGCCTGAATCTGCATGGTAATACGTTCCTGGATCTCAGACTTCATCATTTGATCCACATAGCCACCCATATTGGCAATCATAATCGTCAGGTAAACACCAATAACAACAGTGATAAAAAGTGAAAGCAACCTGACACCCGAATATTTCAAAACCCTGGTGAGGGTGGTTACAAACCCGGATTTTTGTTTTGTTGCTTTGGGCGTTGTGATTTCAACATCCGACCCCATAGGAATTTACCTCCTATTATTGATTGGGAAGGGGCAAGGAGTTTGATCGCCTTGCCCCTACCTTTAGTTACTCAATTTTACTGCTGTGTGAATTTATGACCAATCTTTACTTGACAGTCACAAATTCAAATTGTGTGAAGGACGGAATTGCTACAGTGAACGGAACCACAACAGCTTCCAACTTGCTGGCGCCGGCTTCCATGGCTGCTGAAACATCAGCAGGAACGGTGATGGTATAGTAACCATCTTCTACCAGGACACCCTCAAGCACCTTGACGATTTGACCGGTGGCGTCATAGAGCAAGCCAATTACCTCTTTGATCTCATCAGCTTCGTAAGCTTCACCAGCAAATGTGACGAAGACATCAAAGGCAAACTCACCGCCCAGAACGACGCTACCGTCACCATCCAGTTCAATTTCAGCTACTTTCGGATCACCGAAGCGAGCCCATTTATCTGACAGGTCAGGATGATCAGCAAATGGAATAAGGGTTGCAACTTTCTCGGTCAGGTAGACTTCGTCCAGAATGTAGGGTCCTGTACCAATGTTGTAGTGTCCGAATTTGGCAAAGAAGGCTTTAGTGTTTTCATAACGGGCAGCAGCTTCTTCTGGCGTAATGTAAGCGGAAAGAACATTCGCGTAAGGAATGTAGGATTCCTCAAGACTCTGATCCAGGAATTTGGAAACGATGTCGAGGCTGGGTCCACCAATCGTGCTGAACCACTCTACAGTAACGGTTTCGGTGGATTGAGCATCAGCTTTATCAGCAGAGAAGGCCAGTTCACCGGCAGCATCAGCTAAAGCAGCTGCTGAGAGAACCTGCCAGGGGGATTCACCATAGCTGAAGGATGGCCACATGGTGGCGACATTTAATTCAGCGTCGGTTTGATAGGAATCGCTGTAAGCTTCAATGGTTAGAGGATTCTCAGAAAGAATTCTGAAACCTTTAAAGTTAGCCAGGAGCGCTTCGGTATTGGAGGCATAAGCTTCATCATAAATAGGTGAACCTTCTTTGCCCAAATCCAGACCAACGATCCAACCATAAATGAAGTCACCCAAATCTAATGGTGAACCATCATGCCATTTGACGGTGTCAAACAGGTCAGCCGGATAGAAAATCACACTCTTGACACGGGCAGTGGTGCCTTCGGGGAACTTTTCAGCTGCTGTAATGAAAGCTACATTTTCTGCATCCCAGTCAACGATGGCGTCTTCTGGTACTACGATTTCATCTTCAAAGGACAGGTCAACCCAATCCAGAGTCTTGCCTACTGGTAAACCTTCCTGAATGGTGATTTCAGCACGATCAAAGCGCTGTGGCCAGATCAGACCAGTGTGAGGATCCATCATGTAAGCTTCACCCCAGGTAGCACGGCCAATCGACTGGTCGAATGCCCAGTTGGAGCCAGCCAGTGGGTTCCAGGGATCAACAAATAGGTCAGGTTGACCCCACTTGAGCATACCGCCTTCTTCACCTTCCCAACGAATGGTGTATGGCCAAATCATGGAGCCATCCACACCAGCAGCCAGGTCATAGGTTACTGCCAGACCCTGGGTATATGGTGTGAAGTTTTTACCATCGATCAACCATATGTGAATGGATTCTAGCAATGCCAGTTCAAGCATTTCTGCCATGGCTGCATCACGTTCTTCAATAGATGTGAATTTGTTGTAAGCTAATTTATCAGCTAATACACCATATTCTGTGTCTAATCCGGTGGGGAAACCCTGCCATAATGAGGTAAAACCATAGGCAGATTGTGGGGTATCGAAGAATTCAAAATTGTCGCCTTCGTCACGATCAATGGCAGTAGCAGACCAGGCACCGGTGTAGATGTGCCATAAGCCATCAGCTGTATTACCACCGACCCAGATGGGGGAGGCTTCGGATGAGCGTTTGTACTGGCGATCAGTCGCGAAACCGATGCTCTCAAGTTGATTGGCAACATAATCACCAATCGGAACACGGGTACCATCCGAGTCGTTACGGATTAAGAGGATCAGAGTTACCTGTTCACCATTGAAAAGGTACTTTCCATCTTCAATGGTCACGCCTTCAATACCAAGCATAACCTCATCCATTTGAGCTTTTGCTAATTCGGGATTGTAAGCATATTTTGCTTCCAAGCGTCGAACAGTTTCAGCCATCTTGGTGTAATCAGGCATGTTGGTGATGATGCTCCAGAATTTGGCCAATGCACCACCATTATAAACCTCACGATTGATGTAATCGCGGTCTACCAGCCAGTTCATAGCTTCACGAGCTTTAGAAAAATAAAAGGGGTTGACTGCACCAGTGGATTGATCAAAGGTTGGACCATAGGTGTTGAAGGTCAACTCGTAGTACAGACCATTGCTCTGAGCGTAATCTAAACCAGCAGCTTCGATTTCGGGCAGTGCATCGGATGACATACCAGCGGCATAAATGTCAATGGCACCAGCCTGAATTTGGGTAATGGCTGATGAATTGTCCACCACCGAGACAACGATTTCATCCAGCCATCCACCTTTGCGGGTGGTGCGGACTGGTTCTGGTTCCGGTTCTTCTGTCGGTGCTGCCGGTTCGGCAGGAGCGGCAGGTTCAGCAGGAGCCGCAGGTTCTTCAACAACAGGCTCCGCAGGTGCGGGTTCTTCCACAACTGGAGCCGGAGCAGGTTGGCAGGCTGCCAATACCATACTGGCAATAATGACCATACCTACTAACAACATAAGGGTATTTCGTTTCATTCTATTCTCCTCCTTAATAAATTTGGATCGAACGATATGATTTTTTTGTGCCAATGAAATACCATAAATGGCCAATAACCGCTTTTTATTGGCTCAACAATGGCGTCATCCCTCAACTTTCAATTTCATCAACACAATTTTGTGCTGTAAATATAGCATAAGGTGCCCGTATAGTCAACAGATCATACAAATTTTTATGATTTTTTAAGAGGAAAATCAGGTATTTTGTAAGGGTAAAACATTACAAACCGGTGTGTGCAAAAGTTAATTTTTACAAAAATCTGCGTACCCAAAACCCTCAATTTCATATAGAATACTACGATTGCTGACATCCACAGCATCAAAACCGCAAAAATCTGTCCGGCTGGCAGCGATTTTTAGCTGATAATACAGCGGTAGCACAGGTAAGGCTTCATTAAACAGGCGTTGAATCTCTGCCTGTGCTTCGGCGTCATCCAAAGCCGCAGTTTGCGCTTGCTGGCAGGCCAGATCATATTGCGGGTTGGCATATCCGGTAACATTTGCGCCTACCCAGAGATTGTCTGCATTCGGTATTTGGTTACTGCTGTACAGGAAGCAGGGGTTCGTTCGCCCTGCCTGCCAGGTAAATTGTGCCAGGTCGAAGTTTCGGCCAAATAACACCCCGTCCGGACCTGGTGCATACAATTCCGTCGGATATACATTTTGCGCCACAACTTCGATGCCACAGGTGATCAACGAGCTGGCAATATCCGCCGATACCATTTGTCTCAACGTGGATTGGGAGGTGATGTAATCCAGCACCAGCGGTGTCCCATCCGGAACATTCGCCACACCCTGAGAAATACGCGGGGTGTTGGGGTTATTATCATCATCGCGCCAGCCAATTTGATCCAGCAACATGCTGCCCATTTCAACATCGTAGGGAATGCTGGTCAGGCTCGGGTTATAAGCCGGATGGGAAGGCGGATAGAAACTGATCGGAACGGAAGAGCGGTTGACAAAATAACGGCTGGCAATCGCAAAGCGATCGGTACAATAAGCCATGGCTGTGCGCATACGCACATCCCCAAACCAGTCTGGCCGGTCAGAATCAAACTCGTAGCCATCATCATAACTGGAAGGCACAATGCCGAAATCCAGATGTTCCCACTCCGGTCCCTGCGCAAAATAGGCTTTGATCTCACCCAGATTGTTAAGTTCGACTACATCGGTTAACTGTTGATCTAATTCCACCGTGGCATCCACAAAATCGCATTCATTAATTTCCAATGCCTTCAGGTTGCTATCTGCATTTGGACCTAAGAATCGGAATACGAGTTTCTCAAATTTTGGCAAGCCCTCCTGCACCCGGAAATAATTCGGGTTTCTGCTCAGCTCTATATGGCTGCCACTCACCCAGTTATCAATCTGATACGGCCCCCAACCCAATGGTTTCTGGGTTGAAGCCACAGCCGTCAACAATTCCTGTGCGCTGAATGCTCCCCAGGCGTGCTGTGGCATAGGCATCCAGAAGAAATCGCCCAGGTGCGGCGATGTAAATCCGGGTAGTCCCATCCATTCGGTCTGCAAATCATCGCTGGCTGTATAACTGGCTGTTCTGTCTACATAATAGGTATTCACCGGAGAAGCCGGGTCAGAAGCAATCTGGAAGGAGTAAAGGGAATCACTGGCGGTTAATGCCTGCCCATCTGACCATAATAATCCGGGTTTCAATTTATAACGAAGGGTTTGCTGATCCATCAGTACTTCGCTCTGGCCATCCCACTCGAGAGCACAACTCTCATCCGAGCACCCGGCGGGCAGGTAACGAACCCCAGACAGGAGCACAACCACGGATCCACTTGCATCCATAATGCGCTCGCCTGCCGTCACCGTCACGGTCTCAATGCTTGCATCACCGCTGTCAAATTCCGGTATCTTTTCCAGGATGACTGGTTCTGGCATAAAGTTGACGGTATCAATGGGACCATCATAAATGGCTTCCAAAATCGACCACATACCTTTGCTGTTGCCGCCATAAGGATACAATGTTTGCGGCTCTTCACCAATACAGATCACCAGGCTATTGGGGGGCTCAGGGGTTGGCTCGGTTGTTGGCAGCACCACTTCTGGCGTTTCTGGTTCGGGTTGAACGTCAGAAGTAGGTGTCACTTGCGATTGGCAGGCACTTAATAGCATGACAAAAATTACCATTAAAAAAGAAAACCGTTTTAAGCGGGAAAGGTTCAAAGGTTCCTCCTTGGGATGATTGTTCCACATATCCCCTTCATTATAATCATTGCCATGCCCACTGGCAATCCACACATTACGCGAGGCATCACCACGAATTGATCCAAACCGGATAATCTGTACGGGCAACGGCTTACCCTTGCCCTCGAGGCTGCCCTGGTCGGGTCTATTCTTTATCACCCACGGTATGTGTGAACCATACCCCTTGACGGCATACATCGTCCTGATTATTGTCTGAACTACGATTTAGCTGTCTATGATGGACTGTGATTCTGTCTGAGTTCCTAATCATAGAAATCATATAATCATTGAAATCACAGTTCAGACAATAAACATTCCCCATCGAGTTTGAATCTAAACTCAGAAAATTAAGCACCAGGACGGAGGTAATCCACCTTCGTCCTGGTTAGTCCTAAGCCTCAACGCTTATTACAAAGCTTATTGTGTACCCCGCAGGCGCGGGTCGAGCGCATCCCGTAAACCATCACCCAGGAAGTTGAAGGCGAACATCGTGATCGCTAGGGCTAACGCCGGGAAGACCGCCTGGTTGGGATAAGTGCGAATCACCTGCGCGCCATCCGAAATCATCGAACCCCACGAGGGAGTCGGCGGGTTAACACCGATCCCGATGAAAGATAAAAATGCTTCAGTAGAAATATACCCTGGAATGGCCAGTGTTTCAGCTACCACCAATGGTCCTACTACGTTCGGCAAAATATGGCGAAACATGATACGCATATCATTGGCACCTAAAGTGCGCGCTGCTTCAACAAACTCCTTCTCACGGACTGAAAGCACCTGACCACGTGTAAGACGTGCCATCGTCGCCCAGGCAGTCAGACCGATCCCAATGAAAATAAACAGCAATCCACCCATTGCAGCGTCTAATTGACTGACTGAATAGGTAAATGTACCCGGCGCGGGTCTGGCAAATGTTGAACGGAAGAATGCCAGCAAAAGAATGATGAAAAGCAACGAGGGGAATGCATATAATACATCGACGATGCGCATCATCAGGTTATCCAGGCGTCCGCCAAAATAACCCGAAATACTACCGTAAATCACGCCGATGATCAGACTGATGATTGGACCAATAAATGCCACTGTCAGAGAAACTCGTGTCCCGTAGATGATGCGACTCATCATATCACGTCCTACGTAATCTGCTCCAAAAAAGTATTTTGGCGATAGTTGGGCATAAGGCTCCATGGTCGGGAATAAAGACAAAACCCATTGGGGTAATTTATTTTGATCAACCAATGTCTGTTCAGCAAAAGGATAAGGGGCAATCACATCTGCAAATACAGCTAACAATAACAGCAGGACGATGATACTCCCGCCAATCACTGCCGCCCGATTGCGCATCAACCGGCGCATTGAATCCTTCCAGAGACTCTCTCCCTTTTGAGAGATCGGTTTTCCACCAGCGCCAAATTCTTTATTTTGCAGGGATACAGGTTTGGCCATATTCTTTCACCTCCATGAATTAATCATAACGGATGCGTGGATCAAGATACGCGTACATAATATCAACAATTAAATTAGCCACCACCAGGAAAACAGCGTATAGCAAGATCGTACCCATAATCACCGGGTAATCCCGGTTGGTAATGCTGGTCACAAAATACTTACCCATCCCAGGGATGCCAAACGTCAGCTCGGTCACAAAAGTACCGGTTACCAAGGCTGCCATCATCGGCCCTAGAATGGTCACCACCGGAATCAACGAATTCTTCAGGGCATGGCGTGTGATCACGTGTGATTCCTTCACCCCTTTTGAACGTGCGGTGCGGATATAATCTTCGCGAATTACCTGCAACAAACTGGCACGCGTCAGACGGGCGATAATCGCTGAGCTTCCCAAACCCAATGCAACGGCTGGCATAATCGCGGTCCTCCAAAAACTCCAGCTCAGATCGGACGGGAATATCCCAAGGATATAGGGTGGTTTGGTACCCCAGCCAGTGGGTGGCAGCCATTTCAGCGTCACCCCAAAAATCCAGATCATCAAAGGACCCAACACAATTACCGGTACAGAGACCCCAAAAATTGCTATGCTCATTCCCAGATAATCAAAGATGGTATTTTGCTTGAGCGCTGCCAGAATACCCAGTGGTACCCCAATGGTCAGTGCCACAGTCAATGCCAATATACCTAATTGAATCGAGATTGGTAATTGCTGCCGGAAAATATCATTCACAGTCCTACTGCGGGATGAAAAAGTCGGGCCGAAATTCATCCAGCGAACCCACAAATTACCACTTACTTTAAATGTGATCAATGCATCATCTTCCAGATTTGACGTGGGAGCAGTTTTAGAAAATTGAGGAATAAAGACATCATTTAAATACATCAGATACTGCTGCCAGAGCGGTTTATCAAGGTTGTAGCGCTTTTCCAGGTTGGCAATAATTTCTGCCGGTAAGGCTTTCTCACGGTCAAAAGGACCACCGGGGACTGCATGCATCAGTCCAAAGGTGATCATGGAAACTACCAGGATCACAACATTCATGTACATAAATCTGCGGAGTATAAATCGGCCCATTAACCCTCCAAAACGATTTTGATTTTTTGGAATGTAGGGAGAGGGGTAAGCCCTCTCCCTATTTTAACTATTCAATTGTCAGACTTATGGCTTTGCCGCCATATCAACATCCCATTTCTCAATGTGTTCGTGACCACCAGTTGAGTAGGTGCGGGTGACATATGGTTTGGTGAGGGTGTTGCGGGTGTACCAATAAATTGGTGCCATCACCGCATCTTCCAATACCATAATTTCTTCAGCCTGAGCATACATTTCTACACGTTTAACCGGATCTTTCTCAGTAGCAGCTGCTCGAACAATCGTAGAGAATTCCTCGTTCTTCCAGAAGACTCCACCAGAGGGTTCACCAGCGGTGTAGGGGTTTGAAGAACCATTCTGATCAAATACCTCACGGATGAAGTTGTTGGCATCAGCATAATCCAGACACCAGCCCAGGCGGTAAATTTGTGGAGTACCTGCGCCCTTGATCGTGCTCAGGTAAACTCTCCATTCCTGGTTAACCAGTTTGATATCCAGTCCCAAAACGTCTTTCCACATCTGTTGAATTGCTTCGGCAATGCGGCGGTGACCTTCAGAGGTGTTGAACATCAAAGTAATATCAACTTCGGCTGTGGTGATACCTTTTTCATCCAGATATTCCTGTAAAAAGGCTTTGGCTTTATCTGCATCAAACGCCACACCCAGTTCCGGATGTGTCTCACGAGTCGGTGCTCCAGCCAAACCTGGTCGGGAGAACCAGCCGGCTGGTTCCTGACCGCCCTTGAGAACATTGTCGATCAAGGATTGGCGGTCAATGGCGAAGGACAAAGCACGGCGGACACGCACATCATCCACAAATAGTGCGGTAGTGTTGAAACCATAGTAATAGGTACAGAAATCGGGGGCAACCATATATTCAGCTGAAAGCACCGGGTCAGCCTTGACACGATCCATATCCGCTAACGGCACACCCACTGCATCGACATTTCCGGCTTCGTATTCCGCCATGGCGGGAGAGGCATCCAACATCGTCCAGGTTACTTCTTCAATCTTTGGAACCGGAATATTATCGGCACCCGGCCAGAAGGGATTCTTGATCAGGGTAAGATAGTAATCATGCACCCATTCTTTGAGGGTATAAGGACCATAGCCCTGGAAGAAGCCGGTTTCCGTCCACTTGTCGGTGCGGGCTTCGGTGCAGTCGTCACCATCAATCAACCAGGACGGTTCAGCATAGGCAATCCACATGCCAGCAATAGCGGGGTTGTAAACTGCTTGTTCTATAAAGGTCAGAGCGATAGTATATTCATCAATCACTTCAACCCCAACCGTGGTCGGGTCATCGGTTATGCCATTATTGAAATCATCTGCGCCAACCATAACCATACCCAGCACATAAGCATACTCGGAACCGGTATCTGGCATCAAGGTGCGGATGATACCATAATAGAATTCATTGGCGGTAACCATGCGAACATTGCCCTCACAATCGAGCACCTGTTCCACTTCTTTACCATTCCAGCGCACCCAGGGAACATCATCACGCAGTGTAAAGGTAATGGTCTCGGTACCATCATCATTCACAACGGATTCCCATTTGGTAGCCATGCCGGGTTCAACTTCATTGGTTACCTCATCCTGGCGGGTCAAACCCACAAAGGTCTCAACAGCAATCTGAATTGATGAGGTGTCAGTTCCCAGAGAAGGATCAAGGGTTGGAATATCTCCAGGCCCCATGTTGAGGGTCAGAACCTTCATCTCTTCCACAGGCACAACTGGGACTGGTGTGGCAGTGACGATCTGAATCTGCGGGGTTCCTTCAACAATCACTGTCTGAATAATTGATTCGGGGGTCGGTACAGCCGCTGGCTGACAGGCACCCAGAATCATACTGAATACAATCAGTAATCCACCTAAAACAAAAAACTTTGAACGCATCTTCTTCCTCCTGTTGGATAGGAATTTTTATTTGGGTTAATACAATAGTTGAAGAAATTTTTTGTGTATCTCTTTCAGTACCTTGCCTCCTTCCGAAGATTGAACTCCGATAAGTTATGTCTAAATAATTTCTTTGATCAGATGACAGGCAACAAAATGGTCTGGTTTCACCTCACGCCATTCAGGTTTTAATTCCTTGCAAATCTCTTCTGCAATCGGGCAGCGTGTCCGGAAGCGGCATCCGGAGGGTGGATTGACTGGTGTAGGCACATCTCCTACCAAAACAACCCGTTTTCGTTTTTCCTCCACCAATGGGTCCGGAATCGGTACGGCGGATAATAACGCCTGTGTATAGGGATGCAATGGATCATGATACAAGTCATAGCGGCTTGCCAGCTCAACAATGATACCCAGATACATGACTGCTACCCGATCGCTGATGTGACGCACCATCGAAAGGTCATGCGCAATAAATAAATAGGTCAGTTCAAATTCTTTTTGCAGATCTTCCAAAAGGTTGACTACCTGTGCTTGAATGGATACATCCAATGCTGAAATTGGTTCATCACAGATGATCAAATCTGGATTCAATGCCAGCGCTCTTGCCACACCAATCCGCTGACGCTGTCCCCCCGAAAATTCGTGTGGGAAGCGGTTTGAGAATTTACCACTCAAGCCTACCAGTTCCAACAGATGCTCAACCCGTTCTTCCATTTGTCTTCTATTCGCCAGTTTATGAATCATCAAAGGTTCACCAATGATTTCTCCGACAGTCATACGAGGGTTTAAACTGGCATATGGATCCTGGAAGATCATTTGCATCTTACGCCGCATCTTGCGCAGCTCTTCGCCTTTCATTGCCACCAGGTCCTGATCATTATAGTAAACATGGCCGGAGGTTGGCCGGTAAAGCTGCAGGATCGTGCGCCCAGTGGTTGATTTTCCACAACCTGATTCCCCCACCAAACCCAATGTTTCTCCTTTATGGATATTAAACGAGACATCATCCACTGCGTGTACCGCACCAATTGTTTTCATCAAGATAATGCCTTGTTTGATCGGGAAATGTTTTACAAGGTTTTCAACACGGAGCAATACTTCAGGGTTTTGTTCTTTCATGCGCGCTCCTTACCGGTCAATGTATCAACCCAACATGCAGTAAAATGATCTTCACTGGTTTCCATCAACATTGGATTTTCCTGATAACAACGTTCTTTCACATAAGTACAGCGTGGTGCAAATGGACAATTGTTCGGTTTTTCCATTAGAATGGGTGGCAAGCCGTCAATCGATTCCAGCCTGCACTGGACATCAGAGTCCACTCGCGGTAGACTGTTGATTAATCCCAGCGTGTAGGGATGGGTGGGTGTAGCATACAGGCTTTTTACCGGTGCTGTTTCGATGAAGTATCCTCCATACATAACCAGCACCCGGTCTGCCAATCCTGCAATCACCCCCAGATCATGCGTGATCCAAATGATGGCCATGCCTAACTTATCACGTAATTCTTTAATCAGCTCAATGATTTGTGCCTGGATGGTTACATCCAATGCAGTGGTTGGCTCATCAGCGATCAAAATAGAGGGATTACAAACCAGCGACATGGCAATCATCACCCGCTGACGCATCCCGCCGGAAAACTGGTGCGGATAATCATTCAATCGATCTCGCGATTTGGGAATCCCCACCAGATCCAGCATCTCAGTCACGCGATCATACGCCTGCCTTCGGTTCATACCCTGGTGGATTTCCAGAGGTTCAGCCACCTGTCTTCCAATCGTCAACACCGGATTGAAAGATGTCATCGGATCCTGAAAGACCATGCTGATTTGGGCTCCACGAATATGCCGGATTTCCTCATCGGACATCTTCAGCAGATCCTTACCCCGAAAGATGGCTTCACCAGCGACAATTTTACCTGGTGGCGTCGGGATCAAGCGTAAGACCGACATTACCGTCACACTTTTTCCACAACCACTCTCACCAACAATGCCCAGGGTTTCGCCTTCCTTTAAGTCAAAGGAAACACCATTTACTGCATGCACAACCCCTTCACGGGTCCGAAACTGTGTCTCGAGGTCACTGACTTTTAATAAATCTGCCATGCAAATCTACCCTCTATGTATTTAGTTTTTTTTCGGGGGAAATTACAATGCTGATCTAAAAGACTTAGATACATTTTTACTATAGCATCAATTAAAATTTCTGTCAATTATCTTGCCTTGACATTATCTTCGGGTGACATTATCTTCGGGAGAGTATTCTTTTTCGTTTTGAGATTTTAATTCTATAATCAAATCATGGAACAAGAACAAAATGCAGCCCCGCTTACACAACTCCCGGATCTCCAATATGCCTTCTATTGCCAACAACCAAATGGCAGTATTATCAGTCTTTTCAATCATGAAGTCTTTTCGGCGTCGTCAATCATCAAAGTGCCGATTTTGTTGACCTGGGTAACCCTCGAGCGCCAGGGACTGCTTAATCACCTCTAGCTTTGCGATCTGGATGTTGAACCACAAGTGTAGAACGCTGGTTTTTCATGGAAGCTCAAAGCCCGTCAACTCCCCTATCATGATATTTTGCTGATGATGTTGTCCATCTCTGACAATCTCTGCGCCAACCTCATCCTCCAGAAAATCGGACTGGAACGACTGGAAAAAGTATTTAAGCAGGATTTCGGTTTTAAACATTCGCTGGTACAACGCAAGTTGATGGATTTTGACGCCAAAGCCCGTGGATTGGATAATCTGATCTCGTTTCAGGATTGCATCCGCTTTTGCAAGACCATCGCGAGCTTTTCACCGCAAGAACAGGCATCGATACAATCGCTGCTCTCTGTCTGTATGGGTGACAATCTCTTTCTACGTGACATCCCGCGCGACACCGTCAGGTTTTATCACACAACCGGTTCGATTCCCAACGTCATCCATGATTGGGGGTTTACAGAATATGGTCGTCTCTTTTTATTGACACAGAACGTCCAATCCGAACCACTGGTGTTTAATATTTTTGGTAAAATTGGCCAACAATTCTTTGACCAATAAAATCACATCAGGCATGAGAGTCTCACCAGGCAGCGCCAGAAATTTACTGCTATGGACTTTTTGCCAGGAGACAATTACGTGAATTCACAGAGTGTTAATTCACTGATTGCACACCAACCGCTCTTTTCATCGGATAACCCATACGAACAACCGTTAATCTAAATATGTACAACCAAATAAAAACTTTCCCACAGGCGTACAAAAACCCAATCTTCCTCTTTTTCCAAAATATCAACCTGCATTCCATAAACCAGTTGACTTAATAATTCTTCAAGAAAAGAAGGTTTCTCATACAGGCTGGTCAGGTTTGTCCGTACCACCATACGTAGATTATCCTTCTGCTTTAATACCTTCAAACCTGAGACATCCACATTGGCTGCTGGATGAATCCCGTAAATTGCAGCCTGTAAAAACTGCACCATTTGTTCTTCTAACACCTTACCATCCAGGCTCACTCGATTGTTATCTTCAACCTGTACAGACACATTAAACACAAATTCTCTGGTATCTTTAAACTGTTGTTGAAATGTCTCCAATATCATGGATAGATTTTCTATCACGGCTGCTTCCTTTTTACAACGAGTTTTTTTTATGTTATTTTGTTTTGAACTCCAATGCCTGCCTGCTTCGGTATAGAGATTTTCAGGTGTTTATCATATCTCAGACCTTCAAACGGATCATTCTTGACCAACAATGGCACGTCCAAATCCACCCATTCTGCCAATCCACACAAATGTGCCATCGCGGTCACCCCAATCGAGGTTTCAATCATGCAACCCAGCATAATCCGCATACCATAATCTTTTGCAACCCGGATCATCTCAAGTGCATTTAATATACCTCCCACCTTCATCAATTTCAAATTGATGCCTGCCACGCCTGCCAGACCCAGCGCATGCACATCTTCAAGGTTTTGAACAGATTCATCCGCCACAATCGGAATTTTAGTGGTCGATTGCAGGATTCCCATTTCTGTCATCTGGTCACGCGCCAGGGGCTGTTCGATCAGTTCCAGATTGTAAACCGATAGCTGGCGGACCATCTTAATTGCCTTCGGCAAATCCCAGGCAGCATTCACATCCACCCATATTTTTGCATCTGGTCTTACTTCACGAATCGCGGCTATGCAATCCTCGTCATCTTCGCCACCCAGTTTTATCTTGAGAATGGGGCAAGCTTTTTCATTTCTGGCAATTTCTGCCATTTTTTGCGGGGTGTCTAAAGAAATGGTATAGGATGTGGACAATGGCTCAGGTTTTGGTAAATCCAGTATCTGGTAAAGCGGCTTGCCTTCATTGCGACCAATGCGATCTAATAATGCCATTTCGAGCGCACAACGCGCCGGGGCAGTTCCTCCTTCACCCATCCACCCCTGCACCTGGTGAATGGATACCGGGAAGTTTACGGGTGACCGGGCTGCTTTTTCCCAGCAGGCAAGCATCTCTTTATCTGAATTTCCACCAGAGAAGGGGATTGCGCCTTCTCCCCACCCATTATCTTCTGCCAGACGAATCCAATAAACATAGCATATACTACTCTCTCCATAGGCAACACGAAAAGGATTTTTTAATTCCAGAGCAATCTTTTCCCAAACCAAGCGCTGTTTATTCACCGGCAGCCTTTTTCTTTTAAAAATCCTAGCTTAAGTAGTGAATAAATGCAAGAACCAATAATTACATCTCTATTTCATTAATCCATTCATCCACATCACCATAACGCATGCGTAAATACGACTCATAACGTTCATAATGGATTTCCCCATTGGTTACAGCTGCTTTGATGGCACAACCCGGTTCATTGACATGCGAACAATCACTGAATTGACAATCCGCTACCCGTTTGCTCAATTCGGGAAAATAGCCATCCAGTTCCTCCGGCTCAATATCCCAAAGTGAAAGCATGCGAATCCCTGGCAGATCAGCCACAAAACCGCCAACATCCAATGGAAATAACCGTCGTACCACGGTTGTATGCATACCTTTGGAAGTTGTCTCACTCACATTCCTGATCGCCAGGCCTAATGAAGGTTGGATGGCATTCAACAGGCTCGATTTGCCCACACCGGATGGTCCAACTAACCCGGATAACCTGTCCTGCAGATGATCCCGTAACGTATCCACTCCCAGCCCCGTGATGCTGGATGTATACACCACCTTATATCCGATTTGTTCATACATACCAAATAGAGCATGGGCGGCTTCCTCACCCACCAGATCGACTTTATTCGCAGCAATCAACACATCGATGCCCTGCTGTTCGCAAATCACCAGAAAGCGGTCCAACATCCGCAAGTGCGGCTCGGGCTGCGCACAGGCGAATACCATCACAATCTGATCCGGGTTCGCCAGAAGA
The DNA here is from genome assembly GCA_019429225.1 of Anaerolineaceae bacterium. Classification (GTDB taxonomy): domain Bacteria; phylum Chloroflexota; class Anaerolineae; order Anaerolineales; family Anaerolineaceae; genus UBA6170. Next base: position 3,401 of record JAHYJK010000041.1, on the reverse strand, counting down.
ACCTGTTTGTATTCACCGCGTGCATCCGGTGCAGAACGAATCAAAGCCTGTTTACGCGGCAGCACTTTTTCAATAGCGCCGGTGCCATCCGATTGCATGGTAACCTGCACCATATCACCCATAGCGATGATATCTCCCCGTATTGCATCCCGCCGGCGTAGCTTCAACCGGCCTCTGGGATGACAGACCACCTCGCGGCCATCTTCCAGGAAAACATGATAGAAACCTGATTGCAGGCTCATCACCCGTCCCTGGATGAATGGTGTATTTTCCAATTATGGCTCCGGTGTTTCTTCGGTTTGTTCCGGTACAGGCGTGTTCGTGTACAGTGATGTAGGTGTACGGGTTACATAGAAAGATGATTCCCATGGGTAAATCCGGGAGGGTCTTCCATAAAAGTACAATTCGATCACGCGCCGGAATATCGGTGCAGCAATCTCCGATCCTTCCCCGGCATTTTCAGCCAGGACAACAACAGCAATATCCGGTCGATCAGGATTTCCTAAATCGGTATAACCGGCAAACCAGGCGTGTGGGCGCAGAGGAGGATTTTGCGCGGTGCCGGTTTTCCCATAAATCGGGATTTGTAACCCTAACATCGGGTTGCGGGCTGTTCCTCTTGCATTCGCCACCACACTTCGCATCGCAGCCTGGATGATCGCCAGGTTTTCTTCTGAAACAGGCAAAGTTCCTGTTTCGATGGGTTCAAACTCATAAGTAGGATCACCATTGGCTGGTGCGATTTTTTCCACCAGTTGGGGTTGGTACAGTGTGCCTCCATTACCGACAGCTGCAATGAACGTCGCTACCTGCAACGGTGTAACCAGCATACTGGCCTGACCAATTGCCAGCTGAACGGAATCGCCTTCCGTAACGGTATCAGGAATATTGCCGGATACTTCCTGGATTTGATCTATGCCGGTTGGTGAACCCAGGCCAAAATCACGTGCCATTTCTGCCAGACTATTGGTCAGACCGCGTCTGTACATGGTCAATCCAATATGATAAAACCAGGGGTTGCAGGAGCGCATCAGACCTTCAGAAAGGGTTAAATCACCGCTGGGCGGCAATTCCTTCTCGTAAGTCCAATCATACAGAGTCAACCCTTCCAGATCGGTAAAGGTGTGACCACAATAATAGACATCATCTGCTTCAAATGTATCGGTCTCTAAGGCAGCAGCCATGGTAATGATCTTGAACACGGACCCTAAAGGATAAGCGCTTTGGGCTGCCCGGTTTAGCAGGCGGTTTTCATTCGGATTCAACATATCGGCTAACATCCAGCCACTGTTGAAGTTGTTGGGGTCAAACAGGTTGGGATCATAGGTCGGGGAGGATGCCATCGCCAATACGCGTCCAGTATCCCGTTCCAGCACTACGATAGCTCCACGGAACCCATTAATCGCCAGTTCCACTTCTGCCTGAAAGTCCTGTTCGATGGTGGTGTAGATGGATTGCGATAATTGCGAATCGGAATACCCGATTCTTGTTTCAATGGTGCCATCCGGGCGTACTACATACAATGAAGCGCCTTTTTTACCAATCAGTTCTTCTTCTCCCCAGGCTTCCAATCCGGTGCGACCAACTTTTTCATCGCCGCGGTAGCCCATGCGTTTGTATTCATCCAGTTCTTCCGGGAAGATCGATTGTACATATCCGGTGATATGCGCAGCCACACCACCATTGAAATAGTAGCGTGAGGTGTAGTAATTCATGTTCAATCCACCCAGTGTGGATAGCGTGCTGTAATATCGGTCAACATTGGACCGGGCTGTTTCTCCGATGGGAATATACCAATCCGGTCCGGCATATTCATATTTCGAGCGAATGTAATCTGCATTCAATCCGGTTAATTCAGACAGATAGCTGACCAATGCGCCATGTTGTTCATCGCCAATTCCCCCTGGCGTGATGCCCAGGGCTACAATCTCGGATTGGGCCACCAGTGCATTGCCATCCTTATCATAAATATTACCCCGGGCTGGCGCGCTGATATCCATTGAAAGGTAATTGCCACCTTTCAATTCGGGTAGTATCATCCCCTCTTCCCATTGCACCTTCCAGAGATTGTCTTCCATGGTCAGGTTCATCACCATACTTCTGCTGATGGTACCCACCAGGGCAGTCTCAAAATTGACAGTGTATCCAACCTGGGCATCGCGTGGATTGGTCAGCGCGGAGGTGACTTCACCGGTCAATTCGATCAAGGTCAGGGCATTGGTTGTATTCTGATAGCGCTTGATAAAATCTTCTTTAAGGAAGGCATCCTGGCTCAAACGGCTGAGCATGGCGTACATACCTTCATAATCTTCCTCAGCCCACAGGTTCAAGTACGTCTGTGCAGATTGTTTTACATCCGGGGTACGCGTGGTATTGATTTGAGGTCCTGGTAAGGTTGCCGTCGAAGCCGGAACAGTCACCGTTGGCAAATCTACAGTCGTGGGTGTACAGGCACTGACCAGCACCACCAGAAATAAGATCAGGCTCATCAACCTTTTCATGCATTCCTCCGGGGGTTTTTGCCCCAGTTTAATTTTCTCATCCTATGTTGACTCCCGTCAAGACCCATTGGGCTATGGGACAATCATAATCTAAATACTGTTGACATGCGGAATCAATTTTTATCGCTGGCATTAATCCAATTTTCTCCAGGTTGCGTGCCAGATGGCAGGCGGGGAAACCCATCACGCTGGCAAAACAGCCCTGAAAATCCTCAACCGGGTGAAAGCCTTTGTGTTGAATAGCGTACGCGCCGGCTTTATCCATGGGATCTGCCGTCAGAACATATTCGCTTATCTCTTCATCCGCATAATTACGCATCGGAACCTGGGAAAGACATAATTCCTGTGCCAAAATACCTTTTTCCGGCACCATTAAAGTGATGGCGGTGTACACCTGGTGATTGCGACCGCGTAATTGCTGGAGCATGCGGCGGGCGTCTGCCGGGTCCACCGGTTTCCCCAGGATTTCCTCGCCATCTGCGACGGTTGTATCCGCGGCGATGATTAACCCGGCATTGGGAAAACGCTCAACTACCACCTGCGCTTTTGTTTTTGCGAGGCGACAGACATAGGTACCGGGTGCTTCCCGGGGATATTCGGTCTCATCAACATCCGCCGGTGCCACCTGAAATGGCTGCTGAAACAAGCCCAGCAACTCTTTTCGTCGTGGTGAATTTGAAGCCAAAATCCAGGGTTGATCCATCATTCAGTGATTCTAACACAAACAAGGTGCTGATTTAGCAAGGCACGTGAGAATGGAAAGAAGAAGCTATTAAAACTTCTTGCCGCATTGGGGTTCCCAATGCGGCAACGGTTTTGAGCCAACACAGTTGTGTTGTTTTCCTATTAGACGAAAATGCAGAACTTTTTGTTCCACGACACAATAATTGTACAGGAAAT
>JAHYJK010000344.1 GCA_019429225.1 Anaerolineaceae bacterium | reverse complement strand
ATAGAGCGGAATTAGAAATTCCCTGAGCATTTTAGTGGAGATTAGTTGGATGGCGTCATCCGTGAAGAACAGATCCTGCCCCGGGAATGGTAAATTAAAAAATTCATGATAGGCATTCACCCGGTAAATGGTTGCCTCGGTAAGGTACATGAGCAAATCACGCACATATTGTGGATCTTCATACAGGTCAGTCATTAATTCATGACCACGCAACGCAACCGCCAGGGTGAAAATACCGCCGGTCCAGTAACCGTACGGCTCGATCGTTACCGGTCGCTCAAGATAGGTTGGATTTCTGGCAAGGTAATCCTGCAATTCCTGATAAATTCGTGTGGACGTCGCGTACCAGCCAGATTGAAAAGGATCCGGGAAAGGCCTGTCAAACAAAACGCATTTTTTATCCCCTGCCAGAATTGGCAAAGTATCCGGCACCTGGTTGGGAAGGAATTGAACCGTTGCGCCAAAGTAGGCAGCTTCATCAATATTTTGTAAATCGATCCGCAGCCGAAATTCATCCGGTAAACCAATTGGGTCATCACAATAGGGTGCAATATAGTAAGATCGCCAAACAGCGGCTTTGAGGCTGAAATCCAGCATGACTTTGGTCTGGGTCATATAATTTTCAAAACTTACTGAATCATCCAGATTAAGTTCATGGTTGAAGATGAAGAAGTGAGTATTGGTGCCAAGCCCCACCGGTGGACGAACCGGGCTCCCTGCCCGAAATGCGTCCCAGACCATCAATGCTTCCTGATTATGGTCATTGATAAATGAGGAACTAAATTCGGGAATTGTAAATGAAAGTTCAGTCATATTAAACCTGGTGATAAATATTGAAAGTTGCACTGAAGATTACTATAAAGATACAGGATTTAAGGATAAATTGTCAAGTGATAATTGTATTTGTAAAGTATTACTGAATTGTACATTGACCTGGTAGTTCTCCTCAATGATTACAGAATCAAGAAGAAAAGAATATTCACCAGGATGAAATATGGAATTCAATCCTGCAATGAAGTTCCATATGAGGTTGGCGGTGGGATCGTACTACTAGAAAATGGGTGGCGTGATCACGGAGATCCAGGATGCTTCCCGATCTACAGATGCACATGCTAATTTGGTCAATTGATCACCGTGAAAAGTGATTGAATCACCTGTTCTCAGAATATATTCTTCCTCATCCAGCCCAATCAAAACCTCACCGGATAGAACATAAATAAATTCTTCCGTTTCACTGCGCAATTTACGGGCAATATTTCCTGTGCCTGGGGAAGCTCGTCCAATGAAGGCTTCTAATTTGGTGCTCAGGTTGGGGACCAATAGTTGATATTCCAAACCGGATGGCGGGAGGATCAATCGCGGTCGACAGCCTGCGCGTACCACGGGTGAGTAGACTCTCGTGCGGTCATCATCTTCGCAGGGTTCCGGATCTATGTGTTCGTTGATATCTTCGATATCGACCGGTATTTCTTCCAGAAAATGCATCATAGGCACATCCAGCGCTTCTGAAATTCTTCGCAGAGAATCAATGGAAACATTGGAAGAGCCATGCTCGACCTGGCTGAGAAAGGATGCAGTCAAATCGGTTCGACGAGCGACCTCACGTAAACTTAAGCCTCGCTCCTTGCGCAATTTATTGAGTTGTTTGCCGGGGTTGTAATCAGGTGCCATATTGCCTCGGGTTGATAAAATTGAATTTTTAGAAAAGCGTGAGGATAAATTGAATTTCCCACATGATTGATTGTAATAATAATAGATTAATATAGAATGCCAGGTAAGTCAAGCCCTACTTGACACGAATTCTTAATTATGGTTTACATTTAACTTATATCATTATTTTGGGATTAAACATTGTATTATTAGGATAATGTACTATAATTTTAGTATAAGAAAAAAATTAAGGAATAACCATGTGTGACCAACAAGATTATTCGAACATGCAACCGTATCCTGAAAACATAGTGGGAAACAATTTGAGATCGTTCCGCACCAAAAGAGGGCTTTCATTACGTGCATTGGCAGAACGCAGTGGCTTGAATGTTAATACCTTGAGTCTGGTTGAGAATGGGAAATCCTCTCCTTCTGTAAGCACTTTACAGCAATTAGCTCAGGCATTGGATGTACCGATCACCGTTTTTTTTGAAACCGAGCAGGTTGATAAAAGGGTGGTTTTTACCCCAGCCGAACAAAGACCTCTGGCTACATTTGGCAGCACACAGATGCAAAATCTGGGTAAAGATCTGGCAGGTAAAGTCGTTCAGCCATTTGTGGTTACATTGCAGCCGGGAATGGGAAGTGGTGACCGCATGATCGTACATACGGGGCATGAATTTGTTTATTGCCTCGAGGGTAGTATTCATTATCAAATTGGCCAGGAGGCATTCAATTTACAAAAAGGGGACAGTATTGTGTTCGAGGCTCATCTTCCCCATTGTTGGGAAAATAATGGGGAGGAAGTTGCACAAGTATTGTTAACGTTGTATCCAACGGATGAACGAGAAGAGCCTGGTGGCAGGCACTTTTCACTTGAAACCTTACAAAAGGAGATATCTATGAAGATCGCTGTAATAACCAATGACGGAAAGACAATCAGCCAGCATTTTGGACGGGCACCTTACTATCTTGTGGTGACCATCGAAGAAGGAAAGGTAATTAACACAGAAATGCGGGAAAAAATGGGCCACAAGCAATTCGCTTCACAACATGAAGAGCACGAACACGAAACACCAGGTCACGGCATGGACACCGGATCCCATCGCAAACATGCCAGCATGGCAGAAATCATTTCAGATTGCAAAGCTTTGATCTGTGGTGGCATGGGAATGGGAGCGTATGAAAGCATTCGCCAGCTCAATATCAAACCCATTGTCACCGATATGAACGAAATTGACATAGCTGTGCAGGCGTTTATTGATGGAAAATTGATCGACCATACAGAGCTTTT
>JAHYJK010000343.1 GCA_019429225.1 Anaerolineaceae bacterium | reverse complement strand
TAGGTGGAAAAACGAAAACCACGCTGGTATTCATATTTTTCGACGGCCTTCATCAGGCCTAGATTTCACTCCTGAATCAAATCCAGGAAGGGTACACCACGTCCCATATAACGCTTGGCAATACTGACCACCAGGCGGGTGTTGGCTTTGATCAGATGATCACGTGCCTGATCGCCACTATCAACTTCTTCATTCAAACGTTCGTATTCTTCGTGCGGGGTATGGCCATTCAATTCAATTAACAACTGGGCAGCCATGCGACCGGTTTCGATTCTTCTGGCAAGGTCAAGTTCCTCCTGTACCGAAAGCAATGGCACAGAGGACATTTCTTTGAGGTATAAGCCGATCGTATCATCACTGGAGATCGTTTCCAGGTTGGCGGAGTAGGGATCCATATCACTGGGTGGCCCGCCATAATCATCCGCAGCGTGGCCGGGTTCTTCTTCATCCAGCACATCGACACCCTGGCGGCGTAAAGCCATCAGGATGGACTCCATGCGATCAGCATCACTGGTTATTTCAGGGTAGGCTTCCATCAGGTCTTCGGTTGTCAGATAGCCCTGCACGTCAGCTTTCTCCAACAACACTCGGATCACATCAGTTTTTCGGATTCGCCTGCTTGCACTCGCCATTTTTCCTCCTGCTCCCCAACCAATCAATCTGCTAAACAAAAAGCGACAGTGGACACCGTTAATACCATGTTTACCAACATGGTGGGGAAGAATCTGATGGTTGCTTTTTGACTTTTATTCAAATGATTTGGTTGCAAGTGTAATCCCGTCTAAAAATACTCAATAAAAGCGTTCTAATATGCTACCCTTGAATCAACATGTTCACAGGTAGCATTGTTTAAATTGATGCCACATTCCGTGCATAAGCCTTTACAATCAGGCCGGCAGAGCGTCTTAATTGGAAAAGCCAACAACATATTTTCATAAACCAAAGGTGAAAGATCAATAAATCCATCCTCAGGAACAAAAAACTCCGCGTCTTTGGTGTGACGACTGCGATACGCGTATAATTCTTGAAATTCAGTTGTCAGTTGTTGTGGAAAATCCTCCAGGCAACGTACACATTGTCCCACCACATTAGCTGCAAAGTTGGCATCCAGCAATAACCCTTGTGGTGTTCGATTGATCCGAACCTTTCCAAGTACATTGGAAAGCCGAAGGTCAGACTCTAGTTCAATCTCCTCAAAATTAAAGTCCAGGTCACGGTAGTTACCGATGGATTCATGGATCATGAATCCGACATTAATGCGCAGGGGGTTTCTAAGTTGGTTCAACGGATAATACTACCGATCAAAGGGTATAATAACACTCTTGAGATTATAGCACACCGAAAAACAACCGTCAACTTATTATAATATTTATGATAAAAATAGGAAAAATTAATCATGAAAACCCTGTTAATTGCCAGCAGTAATCCCGGAAAATTACGCGAATTTCAAGCCATCCTCCAGGACTTGGGGGTAAATCTGGTATTACCGGCAGATGTGGGGGTAACCTTGCAGGTAGAAGAAGATGGGGTCGATTACTATGAAAATGCACTTAAGAAAGCGCGTGCCTACAGCCAATCAAGTGGTTTGATCACCCTGGCGGATGATTCAGGTCTGGAAGTGGACATTCTCGCAGGTGCGCCCGGCTTGCATTCGGCCCGATATTCACCCAAACCGGGGGCCACGGATGCTGATCGCCGTGTGTATTTATTACAGCAACTGGCAAATTATCCCCGACCCTGGCCGGCGCACTTTCATTGTACACTGGTGGTAGCTTTACCCAATGGTGATCACTATACTTATATCGGTGATTGCTATGGTGAAATTATCCCGGAAGAACGTGGTGAGCAAGGTTTTGGATACGATCCGATCTTTCTCGTGGATGGACGGGAAAAGACCATGGCAGAAATCCCTGAAGAAGAAAAGAACCGTATCAGCCATCGTGGCCGGGCAGCTTTAGCAGCACTACCCACATTGAAAAAAATCCTGAAACTGGAGTAAGAAGATGAATTTTACGCACGCAATTACTCGAAAACCAGCCGAGAGTTACCTGCATGGCATTACCACTGCCGAATTGGGTCAACCCGACCTGGTGTTGGCGTACAAACAGCATGCCCGCTATTGTCAGGCACTGGAACAGGCCGGTGTGCAGGTGGAAATTCTACCTGCCCTGGAGGCCTATCCCGACTCCGTTTTTGTGGAGGACACCGCCATTGTTGAGCCTGAATTTGCGGTTCTTTCGCGACCCGGGGCTGCATCCAGACGTGGGGAAGCGGCAGAGATCCTGCCGGTGCTGGAGGATCAATTTGAGCGTGTGTATCAAATCGAAGGCAACGCTACCCTGGATGGTGGTGATATCTGCAAAGCAGACGATATCTATTATATAGGGCTTTCAGCGCGCACCAATCTGGAAGGCGCACAGCAACTGGCTTCGATACTCAATTACTTCGGCTATCGCAGCGAGTTGATCGATATCCGTCGTTTGCAAGGGATACTGCACCTCAAGAGTGCGGTCAATTATCTGGGAGAGGATACCCTGGTGTTGGATCCGCGCCTGGCAGCACAATGGCCCTTTCATGGGTATCGCCAACTGGTGGTTCCTTTGGAAGAAGCCTATGCTGCCAATTGTCTGCGGGTGAATGAAGTGGTGTTCGTGCCACTGGGTTTCCTACACACGCTGGAACTCGTCACCAACGCCGGCTTCGATGCCCTGCTGTTGGACGTCTATGAATACCGCAAGATGGACGGGGGACTCAGCTGTCTCTCGCTGCGCTGGTAATCAGTCCGCGAATGGGAAGCTGGGCATCCCGGTAAAGGCGGTCTTCAATCGCATCAAGGCACCGTTGTACGGGTATGCCTGCCAGTCGGAATCCTGCAGTCCCACGGCTGCTGAGGTGACATAGAGTTCGTTCATGGCCTCGCCACCAAAGACCGGGCAGGTGGTGCGTTTGG
>JAHYJK010000342.1 GCA_019429225.1 Anaerolineaceae bacterium | reverse complement strand
AACGAAATTGATCTTCCTCAGCCACATCACCTCACCCACTGCCTTGCGTCTCCCTGTGGACGCCATCTGCCAGCGTGCTCGTGAACATGGCATCCTGACGCTGATCGATGGTGCCCATACCCCCGGTCAGATCCCCCTTAACCTGGATCAAATCGGTGCTGATTTCTACACAGGGAATTGTCACAAATGGCTGCTTTCCCCCAAAGGCGCTGGATTCCTGTATGCAGCTCCCTCTATGCAGGCTTTGATCGATCCACTGGTTGTCAGCTGGGGATACCAGACCGACCCGGAGAAATCATCAGGCTCTCGCTTCCTGGATTTGCTCACCTGGACCGGTACACATGACCCGGCGGCTTATCTGAGTGTGCCGGCCGCCATCCAGTTTCAACAGGAGAATCATTGGCAACAAGTGCAGCAGGACTGTCACGATCTATTGGAATATTATCTTCCAAAATTCTCATCATTAACTGGCTATCCGGTTCTCTACCAACATGACAATCAATACCAGCAGATGGCCTGCATTGAAATTCCACGCATGCAGAATCTTGAGTTGTTCAAAACGCAGCTGTATGACCAATTCCGGGTTGAAATTCCCACCATCGAATGGAATCAGCGCAATTTTTTGCGCATTTCGATGCAGGCTTACAACCAGCCTTCTGATCTGGATGCATTAATGGGAGCCTTAAAATATCTGATCCCTATTCTTGTCAGCAAGTAGATTGGAAAACAATGATTTATTATCAGACCCGATCCAGCTGTAAAGCCAATTCTTCCCATAATTGCATGTGTTGTGACAGCGCTGATTGCACTTCGCTGTATTTATTCCCCAATTGAACTACTTTTTTAGCATCATCCGGTGGATTCTGTAATTGTATTTCTAATTCTGCTAAATTGGCTTCCAGCTGTGAGATTTCCTCTTCGACACGCAACATGCGTTTCTGCAGGCGTTGCAATTCATTTTTGGAAAGCCCCAAGCTACCTTCCGATTGACCGGATTTGATCGCAATTTTCTTTGGTTCTTGCTCAACTTTTCCATTTTCTTTGATGGTTTCATTTTGCAGCCAGGCTTTGTATTCGCTGTAGCTACCCTCAAAAATCCGCAGCAGCGATTGACCCGGAACCACTTCCCAGATTTGGCTTGCCAATGCATCAATCAGGAAGCGGTCATGCGAAACCAGCAAAATGGTGCCATTGAACTCCCCCAACATGGTCTGCAGGATCTCCTGTGATGGCAAATCCAGATGGTTGGTGGGTTCGTCCAGTAACAATAAATTTGCTCCCTGCAATGCCAGGATGGCCAGCGCCAGGCGACCACGTTCCCCTCCGGATAATAATTCGACGGTCTTGAAGACATCCTCACCGGTGAAGAGGAATTTTGCCAGGTAATCGCGGATCTGGGCTGGCAACCACTGTGGCACCTGTGCGCTGATCTCGTCCATCAGGCTGCGATCGGGGATCAAGCCTTCATGCGCCTGGGCAAAATATCCAATTTTCAAGCTGGCTCCCAACGTCACCTCGCCACGATAAGCCGGGATTTGTTCCAGAATGGTTTTCAGAAAAGTAGTCTTTCCTGCGCCATTCGGTCCAATGATGGCTGCACATTCCCTGCGTTTCAACAACAGATCTGGCGTGTTGAACAAGGGTCGGCCTTCATCTTCATAGCCTACCTGTAAATCTTGGGTACGCAGAACCAGTTCCCCCGAACGTCCCCCGGTATCCAGATGCATATGCATCTTGCGCCGTGCTGTCGGAGGTGGAGTGATTTTCGATTCTTCCAGCATCCGTTCCAGACGTCTGCGGCGTCCCTTTGCCTGACGGGTATTCTGCCCGGCAATATTTCTCCGGATATAATCCTCTTCTTTCTGGATGAATTCCTGTTGGGCTTCATATTCAGCCAGCCGTCTGGTGTAACGTTCAGTGCGCTGCACCAGATAGGCACTGTAATTGCCACGGTAGGTTTCCAATGCCGGGGTCATTTCATAAATGGCGGTGGCTACCTGATCCAGAAAATAACGGTCATGTGAGACAATGATGATCGCCCCAGTCCAGTCTTTAAGGAAGGATTCCAGCCACTCTACCGCAGCAATATCCAGATGATTGGTCGGTTCATCCAGCAACAGCACATCTGGTGCTTCCAGTAAAATCTTTGTCAGATAGGCGCGGGTTCTTTGCCCACCTGAAAGTTGCTGAACCGGTCGCCCCTCATCCTCCGGTGAAAACCCCAGACCACTCAGCATCTGATGGATGCGTGTTTCAAAGTCATATCCACCCAGATATTCAAAGGTTTGCTGTAATTTTCCGTAGGCATCCATAATTTCTGCAGTATTCTCATGCGAGCGGCTCATTTTATCTTCCAGGGCTCTCAGTTCTGTCTGTTGAATCAGCAGATCATCAAAAACATGCAAACACTCCTGCCATAAAGTGCGTTCAGAATGTAGTTGAGCCCTTTGGGGAAGATACCCAACCCGAACCCCTCGGGAAAACTGGATTTGTCCCTCGGTAGGGCTTTCTTCTCCCACCAGAATCCGCAAAAGCGTGGTCTTCCCAACACCATTGGGGCCTACCAGTCCAATGCGAGCGTTTTTAGAAACACTGAATGAAAGCTCTGAAAAAATTTCTACAGCGCCAAATGCTTTACCCAGATTACTGACGGTCAAAACTGCCATACTTATTGACGATTATCCTTTGATGAATTCAGCGTTCATTATAACCGCCCAATACTTTTCGATCATTGTTTGCGACATTTATATCCCGGATTTCCATTTACGCATCAGTTCATCCGTGATGGCAGGTACCTGCTCCACCGTTTCGATCTCAATCGTACTTGCCCACGACCAGTGGGATTGAGCCATGGTTAACAAGCTGGGACGCATCACCAGGATCGCCTGCCGGTATTGTCTGGAATCGAGGGCACGCAAGGCATTCACCCAACCCTGGTCGCGTTTCATTTCCA
>JAHYJK010000341.1 GCA_019429225.1 Anaerolineaceae bacterium | reverse complement strand
ACCTCCACGGAGGTGCTTATGCATTGGGATCCATTCATTCCCATCGTGAATTGATTGCCAGACTTGTGTTGGCTACAAATTGTAAAGCGCTTGCTATCGACTATCGGCGTGCACCAGAGAATCCCTTTCCAGCTGCGTTGGAAGATTCTGTTGAAGCATACAACTGGTTGCTCTCAAGTGGAGTTGATCCATCTCGGATTTTTATCGCAGGTGATTCTGCTGGAGGTGGATTGGCGATTGCCACCCTCTTCGCGTTGCGTGAGCAAGGAATTCCCTTACCGGCAGGCATTTTCTGTTTTTCACCCTGGCTTGATTTGACACTCAGTGGTGATTCTGTGACGGAAAACATGCATCTTGATCCGATCTTAAGTGCCGCAATCCTTCAGAAATATGTAAATTTTTACATAGGTAACCATGTTACAAATAATCCCTTGATTTCCCCATTATTCGGTGACCTGAGAGGTTTACCACCCATCCACATTCAGACCGGAAGAAATGAGATTCTGCTGGATGATTCTGTCCGCTTCTATGAGAAAGCGCGGCAAGCCGGCGTTGATGTGACTCTGAAAATTTGGAATGATATGTTCCATGTTTTCCAGCTATTTTCATTTGTGCCTGAAACACAGGAAAGCATGAAGCAAGTCACAGCATTTATAAATAGGGTCATGCATGTTGAATAACGCTCTGATTGTCAGCCATAGGGGGTTTGTATAAGTTTTGGCTACTACACGGTTGACTCAGCTACTCAACCAAGCTACTATAAAAATATGAATACTAAAAAAAACAAAATAAAAGAATTGTCACCCGAACAAATCGATGAATCTCTTCGAACATTGAAAACCCGTTTTGAGAAAAACATGCAGCGCCATACAGGTCTTGAGTGGGATAAAGTCCAGATTAAGCTGGAAGCCAATCCCGTGAAAATCTGGTCGCTCAACGAAATGGAAAGGACCGGTGGCGAACCGGATGTAGTTGGTTTTGATGCAATTGCCGGAGAATTTATTTTCTTTGATTGTTCATCAGAAACACCAGATGGTCGCAGGAATGTTTGCTACGATCACGAAGCCCTTTTGGCCAGGAAAAAATTCCCTCCAGAAGAGAGCGCGATGCACATGGCAGAGGAAATGGGCATTGAGCTTCTCACCGAAGAACAATATCGAGCCTTGCAAAATCTGGGAAAATTCGATTTGAAAACCTCCAGCTGGTTAAAAACACCGGCTGAAATTCGAAAACTCGGTGGAGCTATCTTTGGTGATCGCCGCTATAACAAAGTTTTTGTATATCACAACGGTGCCGATTCATATTATGGCGCCAGGGGTTTCCGCGGCTCGTTAAGGATCTAAGCGTTTTTTGAATTATGAATTGGTGATAGATTACCTTTATCGCTTAAGTCTTTCCTTAACAACACAAGAATCAAGCATGACCACAGGATCAACAAAACGTGCAGAGCATCGTTTTCGTTAAACCATACGCCATAATTCTGGTAGAGATTTCCTCCGATGTCCCCCAGCAAAAAAACAAAATAGCCAATGTTGACGATCAAAAAACCGATCCATATATAAATGAGATTACGATTTAAGTTATCTTTGTGCTTTTTGTAATGGAGGATGTTCAGAACGAACATGATCAGGAAATTTGCCCCAATAAAAGACATAAAACCCTCATAGGAAATTAAGAATTTCACTGGCGTTACGGCTCCCACAAACATATACACGGAATAGGCAGCGCTATCAATTAATGCAAATTTCTTTAATCGTTGTCTTCCAATAACCCCCGTGCTGGTATAACCCGTTGCAGCCACCAGAAAATTAATACAGAAGGCAGTAATCAGCATGTACGCAAGCTCAAAATTACTGGTAAACAGACAATGCTCCAACCCACGGCATTTTAATTCGTAACCGAAAGCCTGATAACTCGTCCCGGCGACAATTGCGCTGATGCCCCACAGGATTAATCCGATTGCCCAATAATAGCGTGACTGCTGGTTCTTTTTCGTCACCAGAAAATAAACCCCAATGGCAATCATGATCAACCCTAATAAATATACCAAAATCGTTGAACTGGGCTGAATAAGGATGACATCTTTGCCAGGGATGGAGAAAGTTATAAAAGGCATACCGGATAAGAATTGATCCGGGGTTGTTAACGGCAGCATCAACAGACTCTCTGTATTGCTAAATGTCCATACAGAGAGGATTACGACAGCCATACCCAAAAAGATTAATAACATATTATTTGCTAATAATATATTTTCTATTCTGATTTGGCAAGTAAAATTGTTACTCAGAATTGATTTTATCGGTTAATGTTCATTGTTTGGAATCACAAGAGATTCGCAAAAATTTCTCAATTTGCTGCACTTATTTTCTCGTTTGATTGAAGCAGGGCTGGTACAATTTTCGGTAATACGAACTTTTTCCAGGCAATAGGGATGGTGATCACACACATTAAGGCGGTGATCCAGAAAGGTGTTTGCGGAGTAAAAGTTTCCCATAATTGAGCGCCGATCCATGGCATGGGCAGAGAAAGGATCCCCAGGGAGGTACCGAAGAAGCCGAAAGCCAGACCACGTTTATGTTCAGGAACCACCTTGGAGATGAGAGAATCATAGGCTGGCATGAGGACGCCGACTCCTAAACCATGCAGAATCCGAGAACCAAGAAAGGTCAGTGTTGATGTGGCAAGCACCATGGAAATCATTCCCAGGGTGATTTAGAAAAACCCTCCGGTGAGAATGGCGTGTTCCGACTTCCTATCTGTTAAATACCCACCTAAAAATGATCCGACAATACTGGCAATTCCTCAGGCCGATCCGAGCAGTCCGATTTGTTCGACCGTTAGTTTTCCGATATGGGAAAGATAAATTGGAAATAATTCTCCGGTTAGCATGTAAGAAGTATCACCGATTGCATCGCTGATCCAGATCCAGTTTTCACTACTAATCTTACAAAATTGTGAAGTTC
>JAHYJK010000340.1 GCA_019429225.1 Anaerolineaceae bacterium | reverse complement strand
GTGAGGTCTCGTTGGATGAAATGCAGCAGGGAAACGACCCCGAGGACGAAGCTCGTGAGATGCCTGATCAAAGCCAAAGTGTGGAGAAAAGCATCGAAAAAAAAGAAATGATGCACATGTTGCAAAAGGTAATGCAACATGAACTTACTGATAAACAACGTAAAGCCTTGATGGCGGTGGCTGTGCAGGGTATGCCACTGGAAGAAGTTGCCAGACGCATGGGAACGGAAAGAAATGCACTCTATAAATTACTGCATGATGCACGTTTAAAGTTAAAAAAACATCTCGAAAAAAACGGTTTATCGCCATTGGAAATTCTGGCAATGTTTGAACAATAACGTAAGGTTTGGAGGTTCAACTGCATCTAATGGTATGGAGAATAAAATGAAATGGTTCGATAAAATTTTTAAACGCAAACAAGTTCCTGCACAAAAATCATCCGGAATGGAAATTTCTCCTGAGCATGCGAAAAAAATGCTCATGATGATTGAAAAAACCCAGGAAAATGAGCTCTCCTGTGATGAAGTGCATGCATTGCTGGATCAGTATGCAGAAATGTCTTTGCGTGGGGAGGATCCTGCCGAATTGTTACCCCTGGTACATTATCACCTGGATATTTGCCCGGATTGTAAGGAAGAATACGAAGCCCTCGCCAGAATTCTCCAGGCACCCATCGAATACTGAAGAATAAAAAATCCGGCTTGCTGCCGGATTTTTTAATCCATCTGCTAAGTTCAATTAACTTTCACCCTGACTGCGGATTATTTCATCAAGGATGACGGATAATTGCTCGAAGGAGGGTGGGCCAATCAGTCGCTGGTCATTGACCAGGAAGGATGGTGCACCCCGGAATCCAAAGCTCAGTGCCTCCTGTAATTCATTATCCACTGATGAAGTGTGTTGCCCGGAATCCAGACATTGATTAAATACCTGTGTATCTAACCCTAATTCTGCAGCATATTGTTTTAAGTTGTCTGTCTTCAGAGCCGGTGCATTTTGGTAAAGCACATCATGATAATCCCAGAATCTGCCCTGGTCATGCGCACAGAATCCAGCCTCTGCTGCTTTAGGAGAATCCACGGTGATAACCGGGAAATCACGCCAGACGAAGCGCACCTGATCACCATATTTTTCGAGGATTCGATCTTTAATCCCAAATTGGTGCCAGGCTTTACAGGTAATACAGCCAAAATCCGCAAATTCGGTGATGGTTATCGGTGCATTCGCTGAACCCTGCGCACGCAGTGCTGAAATTTCGGTAACGATGGGCTCAACAGGTTCTTTCTGATTGAGAAAGCTATTACCAAAAATTACTACGACAACAACCAGGCTTGTTACAACAAGGAATAGGGGTAGATACTGCTGATATCCTCGTTTTTTATTTTTTTGCTCATACTTTTTCATTTTTCTTTTCCTTATTAAATCGTAGGGATTATTGATTTAGACAACCAAAGCATTACGAACCTTACCTGTTTTTTCAGTTCCAACAGGTAAGAAACCATGTAGGAAATGCATCTAAAATGAAAATCTATTGGTATTGATGAGAAAGGAGAGGTATGAAATGAAAATTTTCTTTGTTTTGTTTGCAACCTTAACCGCTGTGTTCGTTCTGGCTGCCTGCCAGCCAAACGTAATTTCTGAAAATGAAGTTGTTTTACCCAGCACTTTACCGCCGGAGGACATCTCTGAAGGCATCGAAACACTTCCTGTTGCAACACAGTTGCCTCAATCAACCAATACACCCCAGCAAAAACCACCAGGTGGGGCTGATCGGGAATTTACGACCGATTTTTCGATTACCTCTATTGATTTTTCAGAAATCTTATCCGGAGGTCCATCGAGAGATGGTATCCCGGCCATTCTAAAACCGAAATTCGTGGATATCAATGAAGCAGATTCCTGGCTAATGCCACAGGAACCGGTTGTGCAGGTATTGGTGAATGATGTAGCCAAAGCTTACCCGATTCAAATTTTGATGTGGCATGAGATTGTCAATGATGAGATCGGCGGTGTCCCGGTATTGGTCACTTTCTGTCCTTTATGCAACACAGCGATTGCATTCGAACGTACTGTCAATGGAAGACCGTTTGATTTTGGCACGACCGGTAGATTGCGCTTCAGCAACCTGATCATGTACGATCGCCAGACCGAAACCTGGTGGCAACAGGCGGAAGGTAAAGGAATTGTGGGCAAACTGACCGGCACCCAGCTGGTGTTCGTCCCGGCAGCCATTATCTCCTGGGAGGAATTTAAGAACGCCAATCCCAATGGACTTGTCTTATCAAAGGATACTGGTTTTCTCCGCAATTATGGATCCAACCCATATGTAGGTTATGACGATGTAAACCGGCCACCATTTTTGTATCAGGGACCTGAAACACCGGACAAATTACTACCAGTAGCACGGGTACTGGCAGTTGAGATTGAAGATGAAGCTGTCGCATACCCCTATGACCTGTTGAGTGAAGTAAATGTGGTCAATGATACCGTTGGCGGGCAGGAAATTGCCGTGTTCTGGTCATCCGGTACAGCGTCCGCATTGGATACCTTACAGATCGCAGACGGA
Organism: Anaerolineaceae bacterium; assembly: GCA_019429225.1. Classification (GTDB taxonomy): domain Bacteria; phylum Chloroflexota; class Anaerolineae; order Anaerolineales; family Anaerolineaceae; genus UBA6170. The sequence goes on along the minus strand of JAHYJK010000340.1, from coordinate 333 downwards.
AGAGATGTTGGTACAGCCATATCCTTTAGTCGCCTGCTGAATGGGTCTGTTTTGACTTTCAAATACGATGGTCAAAACATTGTGGATGAAGAGACAGGCAGTACCTGGGATGTACTGGGGAAGGCAATATCTGGAGAATTAGCCGGTAACCAACTGGAACAGGTGGTCTCTGTTAATCATTTCTGGTTCTCCTGGGTGGCCTTCAAACCGGAAACCCGTGTATACCAACAATAGAATTGAAGAAAGAATAAGGAAAGAAAACCATGAACATCATTGATAATTTTCAGTCCCACATCTCAAAACGAACTGTTGCCTTTGGATTTGTCATTGTTG
>JAHYJK010000339.1 GCA_019429225.1 Anaerolineaceae bacterium | reverse complement strand
TTCCAGGGCATTTTTACGGATTTCCTCATCCACGCCGAACTCTGTTTCGAAAAGCACTGCCCGGGTGTAGTGCTGTTGCCAGCCATTCAGGGTTTCCATCAGGTATTTGGCGTTATCCTCCCCGTATTTGCGTATATATTCATCATAGGTATTACTCAAATCAGAGGGTAAAGCACTGCCCAGGGCCATGTTTTCACCATAACGGCCGGAGCGCTCGAGATAATCCTGTGAATACCAGTAGGTGCCGGGATGATTGTTTTGTTGCTCCTGATAGGCATCGCGACTGCCCAGGTAGAGGGTGATGCAATCATGGGCTCGTGGGATTACCAACGGCAAATCACGACTGGCAAGCCCATCAATGGCACGACCACACAGGCCATACGTGAGCAGGATGGCATCATAATCCTCAGAAGGTGTTTGATCGATGAGAATCTGCAAATGTTCCCGCAGGCTGGTGGGGCGGTCGTGCAAGCCGATTTTTTGCAGGGTGAGGTTAATGCGGTGCGGGGATTGGGCAGCATAGAAATAGACCGCTCGTGCCAGGGCTTCACAGGCGATCACATTAAAGGAGTTGCTTGAGATTGCCATTTTTCTCCATGATGAGAGCGCTGACATAGGTATCATTGAAACTGGGTTCGGCAGTCAATTCTACGTAATCGATTTGTTTTCCAACCGTTTCAGCAACTTTTCTTTGATCATGATTGATCAGCAGCATACGCGCACCAGCACCAGCCGCATTTCCAATTTGATGATATTTTTCCAGTGGCACGTCCGGGAACATGCCAATTTCGATGGCACTGGCCAGATCCAAATAATTTCCAAAGGCACCAGCAATCAGAAAATGGTCAATTTGATCAGGTTGAATATTTGCTTTTTGACACAAAATTTCAATGCCGCTCCGAATGGCACCTTTTGCCAATTGAACTTCATTGACATCTTTGCGTGTGATGCGGATCTCCTGCCCATTTTCGCTTTTATTCAGAACCAAATACTTTTGATCCTGGTTGATCATTGGGTGTGAGCGATTAAACACGCCCCTTTGGTCGATAATCTGATTTTTGCGCATCTCTGCCATAACCGAAAGAATTCCTGATCCACAGATACCGGTGGCTGGTTTTTTCCCGATCGTGGACAGATAAATTTTGTTATCCTCAATTCTTACCTGGTCGATAGCGCCAGGGGCTGCGCGCATACCATCCTGTATATGAGCACCTTCAAAAGCTGGTCCTGAAGCACACGAACAGGCATGAATTTTTTCCAAATGAATTAAACTGATCTCTGTATTGGTGCCGATGTCAATCAAACACACCGTTTGGGGACTGTCCTGAATACGGGTGGCAAGCACAGCAGCGGTATGATCTGCGCCTACATAGCCAGCAATGTTGGGAGGGAGATAAACGGAAGCACCGGGTGCGATGTGTATACCATGATGCCTGGCAGGGATTGACAGACTGGTCTGGATAACAGGCACATAAGGTGCTTCTCCCAGTGATTTAACCGGCAAACCACAGAAAAGGTGGTGAATGGCGGTGTTACCCACCACCACCATATCGATGATTTGGCTCGGATCTAACTTATATTTACGGGAGATTTCCTGAATATATTGGTGAATGCGATCAAGCAATAAATTCTGTAATTTTTTTGAATTATCCTGATTTTGCATGGCGTGACTGATCCGGTTGACAACATCCTCGCCTAAAGCGATTTGTGGGTTCATGAAACCGGATTGATCCAGCATTTCACCATTTTCCAAATTAACTAAGAAAGCTGCGATTTTTGTCGAACCGATATCCAATGCGATTCCGTAATACGTTGAATCAGGTGGCAGGATCGAGATTAATTCATTCTTATTGTTCTCTTCCCGAACAATAACCTTAACTTTCCAATTTTGAGAGCGTATGATTGCTGGAATTTCAGAAATAGTGGTCAGGGAAGCAGATAATGATTGATGTACCTGACTAAAATACGCATCTTGCAATCGTTCCCAATCTCCTCGCAAGTCTTTTAATGATGGTTGATCTAATTCCAGGATATACACTTGAAATGGTGTTTGTAAAGCAATCGGATGATATTGCCCTTCCACCTGTAATTGCTGACCCTGGGTAAGCGAGCCTGGTGGGATAAAAATAGTGACATCACTTAACGGAAATGTCTGGCAGGCAAGTCGCATATTGGGGTTGTCCCGAAGTTTTCCCAGTTTATTAACTTCATTCGATGTGGGGTGAGTAAGCTGCCCCTCAATCAGTTCAATTTTACAGGAGCCACACACCCCCAATCCATTACAGGATGTAATTAAATCAATACCAGCACGTAAAGCACATTCAGCCAGTGTTTCATCCTCGTGGCTAATAACTCGTTTCCCGATAGGTTCAATATTAATGATAAAAGAGGAGAATTTGTGATTTTTTTCCATAATTAAGACAACGTTGTCATGATTTTAACACATTTTTTTATTTTTCGTTTATAATAATACAGTCTTTTTCTTTACAAATACAGGAAAATTCCCTTATAAAAAACAAAAAATTCAAGTAAATTTCTAAATATACTGGAGGTTTTGAATGGATGCTGGTTTAGAAAAGATTTTTGAAGGTATTCTGGATGGAAATGCAAATTTAGTTGTGGCAGAAGTGCAAAAAGCGCTGGATGCTGGCATGGGTCCGGCAGAAATCCTCAATCAGGGCATGATTGCAGCCATGGGTGAGGTGGGACGCTTGTTCGAAGAAGGGGAGTATTTTGTCCCTGAAATGCTGATCGCAGCCCGAGCCATGCAAAAAGGTCTGGAGTTATTGAAACCCTATCTAACAGAAGCAGATGTTCAATCATCTGGGAAAGTCGCTATTGGGACCGTCAAGGGTGATTTGCACGATATTGGCAAGAACCTGGTTGCGATGATGCTTGAAGGTGCTGCCTTCGAAGTAATTGATTTAGGAACGGATGTTTCTCCTGAGCGTTTCATTCAGGCAGTTAAG
>JAHYJK010000338.1 GCA_019429225.1 Anaerolineaceae bacterium | reverse complement strand
TCATCAGGACCACATTTACATTTTGAAATGCGACATGATGAGTATGGTCGTGTAGATCCGAAATTGTTTTTACAATAAAGTTAATCTAATCTTATAAATGACCGTTATGAAAATAACGGTCATTTTCTATTTCAGCCATGTATAATATGGTAGAAAGGATCTGATGAATAAAATCACGGAAACCCGCCCTTCTCCGATCGCAGGTCATTGGTATAGTGGAAACGCTCAAATGCTGAGAACGGAGATCAATAAATTTCTGAATAAAGCCAGCTTTCCCGATACGGGAGGCGAGATTATTGGCTTAATTGCGCCACATGCTGGATATCGATATTCTGGTCAGACAGCTGCTTATGCATTTCAAAGTGTTCGCAATCAACATTATGATCTGGTTATTGTTCTTTCACCATTTCACTCCTATCATCCAGCAACAATTTTAACCAGCGCCCATGAATATTATCAGACCCCACTTGGGAAAATCCATGTTGATCAGGAATTAATCCGATTATTGTTCACTCAGAATATTCCTGAAACAGACATAAAGATGGTACAGGTCGCTTATGATGAAGAGCATTCATTAGAAATTGAGTTACCTTTCCTGCAATGTGCTCTGGAAGGTGATTTTTCTCTCTTACCATTAATGGTTAGAAGCATTGATCCACGTCAGAGTGAGATGTTTGCGAAATATATATTTGAATTAATTAAGGATAGAAACACATTAATTGTAGCTTCCACCGATCTCTCGCACTTCTATCCTCAAACAGTTGCTGAACGCTTAGACAAGGAGATGCTCGATCAGATTCAATCCTTCTCGGTTCAGAATGTTTATCGTACTGAATTTGAGGGGAAAGGATATGCCTGTGGACTGGGTGCTGTTATGATCAGTATGGCAGTCAGTAAATTGCTTGGAGCGAATAAAATTGAAATCCTGAATCATTCAACATCGGGAACTCAAACTGGAGATTTTTCATCTGTCGTTGGCTACGGAGCTGGTGTTTTTATCAAATCCCATTCATAAAGGTAGTGTCATTGGATGCAAATGTATGTTCAGGTAATTGTCAATGTTCCTGGAATAGAAGGTGTTTTTGACTATCATGTTCCTGAGGAATTGCAAAATGATCTTGAAGTGGGGGCATTGGTTTTGGTTCCTTTCGGAAGACAAATTGCACAGGGAATTGTTCAAGCTTTCGTTTCTACCCCACAGGTACCCAAAACCAGACCTATTGACAGCGTCATAGACTCACATGCGGTAATTACCCCTCAACAACAGAAATTGGCGGAATGGATGGCAAGAGAGACACTATCGCCCATTTCAGCCTGTTATAAACTAATATTACCATCTGGATTAAGCCAACAGGTGGATAGCTTGTATGAATTGCTGCAAAAAACACCTGATATACCTTTATCACCTTTACAAAGAAGAATAGTTGCCCACCTAAAAGATAAAGGTGCAACACGCGGTGCTCAATTAAATCGGGCTTTTTCCAGAGTGAATTGGAAAGCAGCCATCCGCCGTTTAATTCAATTAGGGATTGTTCAATCACAAACTTACCTTGCTCCTCCTCGTGTGCAAGCAAAAAAGGTACGTACCATTCATCTGAATATTAAAACAGATGATATTGATGTACGTTTGAGTGAAATCAGTAAAAAGGGGACAGCATTTGACCGTAGAAAAGAAATTTTACGATTGTTGTCTACCCAACCTGATGGAATCGAATCGTCCATGGTAACAATGGCAACGGGTGCAAATTCAGCCGATCTCAAAAAATTAGCCGAAGCGGGCATTATTTATTTCGGCGAGATTGAGTTAATACGAGACCCTTTAGAACATTATGAAAAAATATCTCATGATCCGCCAATTTTGACTGAAGACCAACAACAAAACTGGTCAAAATTGAAAGATATGATCGATAAACAAGATTTTCATAAACCTGTCTTGATTCACGGAGTAACTGGATCTGGAAAAACTGAATTGTATCTGCGTATGGTAAAAGCAGTTTTAGAACAATCAAAAACAGCCATTGTAATGGTTCCGGAAATCAGTCTCACACCGCAAACAGTCAAACGGTTTCAGGCCCGGTTTGCTGGCAAAGTTGGGATTATCCATTCGCAAATATCAGAAGGAGCCAGGTTTGATACATGGCGTCGAATTCGCAAAGGAGAATTGAAGGTTATTGTCGGTCCCAGATCTGCATTGTTTTCTCCGCTGGAAAATCTTGGATTGATTATTGTCGATGAAGCGCATGATGATTCCTATTTCCAGGATGATATTCCACCCAGATACAACGCAATTCAGGCTGCCGAGGTCTACGCTAAATTAAATCAAGCAATGATTGTTTATGGGAGTGCGACGCCAGGAATCGAAATGATGTATAAAGCAAATCAACAAAAATGGCCGATTTTGAGAATGCCATTGAGGATATTTGCCCATACGGAAGCAGTAAAGTCAGAGCTACAAGCCGGAATAGATCTTTCTCAACAGGAATTAACAGCATTACCTTTGCCAGAGGTGTCCATAATTGACATGCGGCGAGAACTCAAACAAGGCAATCGGTCTATTTTTAGCCGTGAATTACACCAACGCATCCAAAAAACGCTGGATGCAGGACACCAAGCGATTTTATTCTTAAATCGCCGTGGTTCAGCCACATATGTTTTTTGCCGAAATTGTGGTTATCGATTATCCTGTCCACGCTGCGATATTCCACTCACTTTTCACGCAGATCAAAACCACTTATTGTGCCATCATTGCGGTTATACACGTCAGTTGCCCACTACCTGTCCACAATGTAAAAGTAGTCAAATTCGTCAATTTGGTATCGGAACAGAACGGGTTGAGCAGGAAGTCAACAAACAATTTCCTGCGGCACGGGTGATCCGAATGGATTCAGGAATCTCAAAACAAAAAGGCATTCACGAAGTGCTTTTAAGACAATTTGCCGACCGCAAAGCAGATATCCTGGTTGGGACACAAATGTTAG
>JAHYJK010000337.1 GCA_019429225.1 Anaerolineaceae bacterium | reverse complement strand
TTTTATATACGTGGGAAGGAAAACAAAAGGATATCAATCCGATTCTATTTGCAGCCCATCAGGATGTTGTTCCTGCTGACCCATCCACACTGGATCAATGGACTTATCCACCATTTTCTGGTGAGATTGCGGAGGGATTCATCTGGGGTCGTGGCACGATTGATATCAAATCGCAAATGATGGCTACACTTGAATCGGCAGAACTGTTATTGGGCAAAGGTTTCGAGCCCGAACGCACGATTTATCTTGCCTTTGGTCAGGATGAGGAAATGGGTGGTCAATACGGTGCTGCTAAAATTGTAGAGTTTCTGGATGGGCGGGGAGTTCATCTGGCTGCCATGGTGGATGAAGGTGGTGCGATCATGGAAGGGACGATTGCCGGGGTAGATGAACCGGTCGCATTAATTGGAACGGCTGAAAAAGGCCATTTGAGTCTCAAGTTGCGCGCTGCTGGTACCCCCGGGCATTCATCTATGCCGGGGAAAGATATGGCTATCGGCCGACTGGCTCGTGCCCTGGCTCGCCTGGACGCTAACCCACAACCTGTTCGCTTAAAAGCATTGAAGGACTTGATCAATAATTTAGGGTCTGCTGCTTCTTTTGGCATGCAGTTTGTTTTTTCAAATATCTGGTTTTTCAAACCCATCATAAAAATGCAGGCTGAAGCCAATAGCACCACCAATGCCATGATCCGCACCAGTACAGCCTTGACCATTGTCAATGGGGGTATTAAGGAAAATGTTTTACCGGCCAATGCCGAAGCGATTGTTAATTTTCGGCTTTTGCCAGGTGATAGTATTGCTAAAGTGTGTGACCGCGTTCGAAAAATCATCAAGGATGATAAAGTCGAATTTGAACCGGTTGCAGATGGCGCCTGGGAGGCTTCACCAGTTTCTTCCACCGACACAAAATCGTATTTGATTTTGAAACACACGATACGTAAAGTTTTTGATGGTATCGCAGTCGCCCCTTATCTGGTGATGGGCGCCACGGATGCCCGTTATTACGCACCCATCAGTGATGCTGCCTACCGTTTCTCTCCCTTTCAATTAACAGCAGAAGATTTGGGCAGGATGCATGGAATTGATGAGCGAATCTCCGTTGCATCATACGGCAAGATGATCGTATTCTTCCATGAGTTGATGCAAGCCTGGGGGCAGGCAGATTTGTAAACTGTTCGTTCTCAATTGAAAATCAAAAAGGTGGCTACAAAGCTGCCTTTTTTATGGAATGGGGATCAAGCGACTGCCGTAGATATCGGCGTGAAATTCATAGAGTACCCCCAATGCTTCCAATTGAATCAGAAAACCCGGGGTGAGAACCGGCACACACACAATATCCTCTGACACAACGCCCAGACAGGAATCTGGCCAATCAATCTGTTCGGTTGACTGCACAAGGATTTTGTTCGTAGGAATATCCAGTTGCTTTGCCAGATACTGGATAGCCACTTCAATGGGGTTGGAGTATTTACTCAGGTAGTTAAGCACGTATATTTTTTGAGCGGATTGATCGGTGTGCGCTTCAAAAATTGAGTGTTCAGCATAGAACAGCATAAAAAATCCAGGGATTTCTTGAGGAACACAGACTTCACTGATCGGTGCGACTTCCAGACAGGTGTCGGTCCAGGTTTTGTGGGTTGTTTTTAATGGAAGAATCTGAGATGCTGCGTGCCCGTACTGATTGACAATGATATCAATGGCAGCTTTTTCAGATGCAGTGCGATCGAGATAATCACCAACAGATTCATAGAGTGGTGTCTTTCTATCAACCGGAGGTGTTTGTATTGCTTCTGCACAGGCGGAAAGTAGCAGGCTGAGAAGGGAAGCCAAAATCAGAAATCTTTTCATTATTTGTCTCTACCTGATTCTAGATTAATCCGTGACACCCGTCAAATTATGGATCCATTTTCTTGAACGAAAACGCGGAATAACGAATGATAACTTTACGATTTCTTCCAACAAAACCAGGGCATACACATAATATACCGGAAGATGAAGAACAAACCCTCCGATTAATGCAGCCGGCACACCAATGAGCCAGATGGAACTCATTTCAACTTTGAGTGCATAGCCCGTATCTCCGCCGGAACGCAAGATCCCGATGAATAACATTAAATTGGAGGTACGAATCCACATGGTTACAGCATAAATGAATTGGATCTTGTAGGCGTAATCATACGAATCTGGTCCAATGTTGTAGAGCGAAAGGATGAACGGACGCAGTATGAGTACCAGAATTCCCAACAGGATTGAAAGACCAAAGCTGATCACCAGAAAACGCAGTCCATAATCATAAGCCGCTTTTTCATTATCAGCACCGATTTGATTCCCAATCATGATGGCACAGGCGTTGGCAGCTCCAATGAAGAGCACAAATGTCATATTTTCAATGGTAGAGGTGATATTTACGGCTGCTACAGCCTCCGTTCCAATATGGGCATAGACAGCGTAGTAGGTGGTGATCCCCAACGACCAGAAGACTTCGTTAATGGCAGCTGGCATAGAAGTGCGTAATACTTTCTTAAAAAATGAAAAGCTGTATTTGAGTTCACGCAATTTGGCGGCTGCAGCCGTTTTGAAGCGATAGGAGAAAAAGATAATCATGCTAAATTCAAAAACACGGGCGATCAATGTGCCCAGGGCAGCACCCTGAACGCCTAATTCCGGAAATCCAAAATTGCCAAAAATGAGACAATAATTGAGGAAGATGTTGGTAGTCAGGGCAATGATCGTTACGGTCATCGGTAATCTTACGTTCTGTGTACTGCGCAGAACAGATGTAAATGTCAACGAAATGGCTGTAAAAATATATCCAAAGCCAACAATGCGCAGGTATTGGCTACCAATCTCGATCACAGCCGGATCCTCGGTATAAAGACCCAAAATGGTTTCCGGGATGATTAAAGCGAGCAAGGTGTTGGTTGAGGTTAGACGTGTCCTGGCGACCAAGATTGTCAATCCAGACGCTAACTTTGATGTGATAGACCCAAACATAGAAATAACAGATTTATCAAATGGTTTCCGGGG
>JAHYJK010000336.1 GCA_019429225.1 Anaerolineaceae bacterium | reverse complement strand
AGGCATCACTCACGAAGGTGTCTGGTTGGTTGGTCTGGATGTGTTGACAGCCTTTGAAAATAAAGACCTGACCGGATTAAAACCAGCGACGCTCATAGCCGAACCCTGTGAACACGTTCTTTATGCCCGTGAAAATACCGCTGCAGGCATCCTCCTGTCACCATTTGCAAAGTTGGATGTGATTTTCCCGGTCACCCATGGCCCCTTCGGTGAAGATGGCACCATCCAGGGATTGTTAGAGATGACCGAAATCGCTTTTGTTGGCGCTGGTGTGTTAGGTTCATCTGTAGGCATGGATAAAGCGGTCTTCAAGCAGGTGATGCGCGCTCATCAGATTCCTGTGGTGGATGATATGATTTTCACCCGCAAGGAAATTGAAGCAGACATTAACCGGGTCGTTGAAAAAACCGAAACAATGAAGCACTACCCATACTTCACCAAACCCGTGAATATGGGTTCTTCTGTAGGCATCAACAAATGTAAAAATCGGCAACAGCTCATCGCAGGCTTACTGGATGCCGCCCAATATGACCGCAGAATACTGGTGGAAGTCGGACTGGAAAAACCGCTTGAAATTGAGATCTCGGTGCTTGGGAATGAATTCCCACAGGTATCAGTGCCTGGCGAGATTGTCCCCGGAGATGAATTCTATAGCTATGATGACAAGTACATCAACGGAATCTCCAAATTAATCATCCCTGCAGAAATCCCAAAAGAGATGACGAAACAAATTCAGGAAACAGCCATTCAGGCCTATCAATTAATTGATTGTGCTGGCATGGCCAGAGTCGATTTTATGGTGGACAAGCAAGAAAATCGCATCTACCTGAATGAACTCAATTCCATTCCAGGTTTTACCAAAATCAGCATGTACACCAAATTATGGGAAGCATGTGGAATATCTTTTACAGAATTAATCGATCGCCTGATTGAGTTAGCCCTGGATCGCCAAAAAGAAAATTCCCGGTCTATACACCAATACCGGAGGAGAAGCTTATGAGAAATGCAACCAGTATCCCAAGAGCAACCCTGGTGCGCGAGAGACAAAAACAACAGACAGAAGAAAAAATCAAACGCACGACCAGGGCGATTCAACAACCGGTCCAAAAAGCGACCACACCCATGGTCAGCCGTCGCGGAATGTATGCAGCCGCTTATCCTGCGATGCCAAAACAGACCAAGGGCCGCCAATACAATTACGCCATTGGTGCCACCGGGGCTGAAGTTCGTTTACCGGCTATTTCATCCATCCATATCGGCTGGCGTTTTCTATCCTTCTTTCTGGGTATTTTTTGTCTGGCAGGTATTTATTTATTATTTAATTCTGCAGAATTTCGTGTCAACCAAATCCAGACCAGTGGATTGCTGCGCCTGACAGCCGCTGACCTGAATGCAGTCATGAAAATTCAGGGTGAATCGATCATCTGGATGGATGCCAACCAGGCAAAACAGGATTTGTCGATTGCCTTCCCTGAGTTAAAAGATATCCAGATTTCGGTTGAGTTTCCCAATCAGGTAAAAATTTCCGCTTTTGAGCGCCAACCTGTGCTGTTATGGCAGACTGAAAAACAGGCTTATTGGATGGATCAGGAAGGTGTTCTAATCCCTCCGCGTGGCGAAGCCGGAGATCTATTGACCATTCAAGCATCTGCCGCTCCCCCACTGGTGGCAAGTCCACAGGTTGTGAGCGCATCATCCCCACTCTTAACTACGGAAGATGGCAAAGGCGCACAAATATCCGTTGCTCAATTACAGGGTTGGGGAGAAACGGTCGACCCGGTCATGATTGATGCTGCTTATCAATTGATGGCTTTCCTACCTCCGAGTTCACAAATCCTCTATAATCAAACTCATGGGTTGGGATGGAAAGCCGAACAGGGATGGGACGTGTTTGTCGGGTTGACTTTAAATGATATTAATTATAAATTAAATGCTTATCAAGCACTCGTTGAGAAATTTACCAGAGAAGGAAAAAATCCCAGCATGGTTAGCATAGAATTTGCAACCAGACCTTATTACCGGGAGTAAATCGTATATGGAAGAACCAATTGTTGTCGGAATTGATATAGGTACCACCAAAGTATGCACATTAATCGGTCGTATTGAAGGCGATCACGGCATACGCATCCTTGGTGTAGGGATTGAACCCTCTGCAGGAATCAAGAAAGGCACCATTATTGATTTGGCAGCAGCTTCGCAATCGGTTGCACGATCGGTGGAAAAAGCGCAACGCTCCTGTGGTCTGGAAGTTTCCGAAGCCTTTGTCAGTCTGGCTGGTTCACAAGTCGCTTCTGTCAATAATCGCGGCGTTGCAGCCGTTACGGGTGGTGTTATAGACATCAATGACATGCACCGGGCATTAGAAGCTGCGCAGGCTGTAAATATCCCGCATAATCGCGAAATTTTGCATGTTATCCAACGCGGTTTCATTGTCGATGGGCAGGATGGTATCCGCTCCCCGATTGGCATGCATGGCTATCGCCTGGAAGTGGAAGCGCACATCATCACCGCTGCTGAATCCACGGTGGAAAATATTCGCCAGGCTGTCGAAGGTGCTGGGATCCAGGTGAGTCAATTCATCCTCAATCCGCTGGCATCAGCCGAGGTGGTGCTCTCTGAGACCGAGCGTAACATGGGTGTCATCGTCTGTGATATTGGCGGTGGTACCACCGATTTAGCCATTTACATTGACGGCGATGTCTGGCACACCATGGTACTGGCGGTGGGTGGTAACCACATCACCTCTGATATTGCCCATGGACTGCGCTTACCCATGGATGAAGCCGAGAAAGTTAAGAAACAATATGGTCACGCCATAAAAGCTGAAGTCGGGGAAGATGAATCCTTCCGCGTGCGCAGCTTTGGCGACGACCAGGCAACACAAATTCCCAGACGCGATCTCTCGCATGTCATCGAAGCTCGCACGGAAGAGATCTTTGAACTTATCTTAAATGAGATCAAACGCTCTGGATACGATGGTTTATTACCGGCCGGTATGGTATTAACTGGTGGAAGTAGTCTTTTACCCGGTATCC
>JAHYJK010000335.1 GCA_019429225.1 Anaerolineaceae bacterium | reverse complement strand
CAGGAATGCGATCCATCGAGTCAGAAATTGGTTTTTCAAAAAACAAATGGCATCCCAGTAATGCTGCTGGAATTGCTACGTCCAGATGCAAAGCTGTGGGATTGGAAATGATAACGGCATCTGGTTTATGTGATAATGCTTTTTTGTAATCCGTTTCAACGACAAAACCTTTGATTTCATCTGTGTCCAGAGTGCTTTTGTTGGAACGATACAAAATGATGTCATCATAACCCAGAGTGACAAGATTTCGAAAATGCCTTCTGCCAATCGATCCAAAACCAGTGATTAGAAAACGCATTTAATTATCCTTTCTTACAGCGGTTTGTGAGCAAAATTAATACCATTATGTTTTTATTTGATGTAAAGAAAAATTGAATCACAATAAATATCAAATTAATGAAAGACTCTATCGATTGTAATATGCCAAGAAAATTCTGTGATGTAAAAATAATAAAACAGATTTTATGATTGGAATATCCAGGATTCTATGAATGGTTTTTTTTGAATCAACCTTATTATTTACTAAATCAAATGAATTTTTATCAAGGCTATTGCTAAGATTATCAGCTAACACTTCATGGGTCATTAATCTCAAAAAACCCAATTTATTCATTCTATCATCTAACAGATTCACCTGACCCATTGGACGATTCATTTCAAAAGGTAAAAATTTCTGAATTATTGATTTTTTTGTAGTAAATTGCCAATGAGATGCACCTGCATACGCCAAGAAATCTTGATATTTCAATAAGAACATATCATTTGAATCATATTCCAATTTTATTTCTTCCAAAGTACGTCCAAGACTCAACAAAAAATCTGAAAACACTTCCCATGGCAAAAGTTTACCGGATGTTAATTTCACTTTATGATTTTCTTTTGCCCATTGTAAAGTATTTGTCAAAAATTCTTGGTCAGTTACATACGGTCTTGCGGTAACCATACCAACATTTGGAAATGAATCAAGTATTTGGATGCTTTTAGTTAGCCAATCTTTGTGAAAAAAGATATCGCTATCTGCATAAGAAATAATATTGCCAGGAGATGCAGTGAACATAATATTCCATGCTCCGCCCTTCCCTAAATTTTTATCTGAAAGGATTAAAAACTGAATATTTCCATTGATTTTTTCTTCAAATAAAAAAGATTGTACTTCTCGGCAACTTCCATTATCAAATACTAGTAAGTCATAATCTAATTTCGTTTCATTACTAATAGATTTAAGACATGTTTTTAGAACTTGCAATGAATCTGAATAAAAGCCACTTAGGTAAGGGATATAATTCAAAACTGCAACCGTGATGGAAGACGGTTTTGCCACTGAATCGACAAATTTTGCCGGATTTTGACCTTTACGCATTCTTTCTCCTTTTATTATTCTTTATAATCTTCAACCAAGTTCGAAATTCTTGATACGCTCGTTTGGGATGGAAAATAGAAAATGTGAGTTGACCTAAAATTTTTAAATCAGAATTTATCAAAGGAAAAATTTCAATTTCTCGCCAGAATTTTTTCCAATCCAATGAAAATTTTCTTACTTTTCCATTTTCAATTTCATAATTTACATCCATTAATGTGAAAATGGTGCGACGGCCACCAGCCAGCCGAACGTTTTCACTGGTTTCAGGTAAACGATAATGAGCTTGCCCACCAGGTAAATGGGAATAATCATGGGTTTGGTGAATAATCTGAATGGATTTTGTAGCATCAATCAATGGCCATTTATTGCAGCGCGCATGATAAAACATCCAGTTATCCCATCCAGCTCTTCCAACTGCAAATTTTGGCAGTTGGGAAAAACATTGTCTGGGATAAATAAAATAATCACTTCCACCCCTGGGATGGATTTTCCCTTTCAATTGATATTCATCCTGGATGGATGATTGCCAATCATTTGAGAACTCCAATCGATTTCTTATTTCCAAATCCCAACGTTGTCCTACCAGCAAAAACCTATCAAATTTCTGTAGAACAATTTGTGATACTTCCAAAAAATCCGGAAAAATGATGATATCCGCATTAATATACGCCAGAAGTGGACTTGTATTCAAATTTCTTCCAATTTCAAAAATGGATGAAATCAGGGGTGTGTTTTGTTGATTTCGTTTGACATCAGGAATAAAGTGAACATTTAACTCTTTCGCTACTGATTCGACTCCCTCTTCGTCTCCAATCAGCACAATGGCAACATCGGGTTCCAATTTCTTCCAGGAACAAATAGCGTTATATTGGATCGTGGAGATATGAGAATCTCTGAAAGGTTTGGGAGCCGTGAAAATTGTTAATCTCGGGTTTGTCATGATCATCACTTCGAATTTACAAATCGATTGTCAACTTCATCAACATTTTTTGCATTGACATTCATGTTGATTTCTTCTAAATCCGGACAACTCTTAAAGAGATCTATCACATCCAACCAGGAAAAATCAATACGTGGAGAAAAGTTGCCAAAAATTTTGTTAACCAACTCAAGGTCTTGCGGAGTATCCACTGTCCACCTTTTCTCACCATAGTTAGGTTCGTGATGCGCTAACAAAATCTTAAATCGTCCCGGTTGATCATAAAGATAAGGCATCACATGTTCACGTTCAAATTGAGATTTAGCTTCCTGCCATGCTTTTTTTAAAGCCTCAAAACGAACGATTTCAATATCCAAACCTATAGGAAATGTTCTCTTCCAGGGTGGTGGAAGCCGATTGGCCGCGAAGTCAACATCTGCATCTAAAAAGGATCGGATTAATGAATCAATTAATGTTGGCTCCATCATGGGACAATCAGCGGTTATTCTCACAATAATATCCGCTTGAAATTTTGATGCTGCCTGATAATAGCGATCCAGAACATCAAATGGATGTCCTCTGAAACAAAGAATACTATTTGAATTACAGAAATCTTCAATTTGATCATCAGCTGGATCAATAGTCGTCGCAACTACCACCTGATCTACCAATTTTGCTGAAGAAACCCGCTTGACCACATGATACAGCATTGGAAAACCAGCAATATCGATCAACACCTTTCCTGGTAACCGACTTGAT
>JAHYJK010000334.1 GCA_019429225.1 Anaerolineaceae bacterium | reverse complement strand
TCAAGATCATAGACATCTGCGCTGATGTAAAGCGCCTGACGATTGACGAAGTATTCATAATGGCTCGGGTTTCTGGCATTCCAGGTACAATCCTCATCAAAAATTTCTCGTAAAAAGGTGAAGCCATCCAGTGTGGCGGGTTGGTCAAAGGCATATGGTGTTTCACTGGTAGGAAATTCCACGAGTTGAAAGGCGTTTAGCCAACTAAGGATCGTATACTCATCCTGAGTGACAATCCAGCCTCCCATGCCATTGTTCATCCAGTCATTGTCATTCAGAAGCTCATCTCGAGCATTGCAAGTCTGATTACGGAAGAGTTGTGGTGTCATGGCAGGGATATCAAATCCGAGTTCTTTTGACCAGCTGATGTTCTGCACCAGAAAATTCGCATTGCGGGAAATCGGGATGCCCAATCGTTGCTCATTCAGGACATCCTGTCCCCAAAAGAGCGGGATAAAATCGTCAATCAAGTCAGTATGAAGACCATACTGGAAGTCGTTGAGATAGCCATCCAGGGTGATCAGAATCTCCATTTTATGCCAGTAAGCTAATTCTTCGATCGGCGCAACCACTACATTTGGTCCCAGTCCATCTCGCAAAGCTGCTTCACTTTGTTGAAAAACCTGTTGGGCACTTCCGGGTGCGCTGACTTTTACAAAAATGCTATATTCATTGGTCTGGTTGAAATCATCCACCAGATTATCGATTGTACGGGCTATCTCTCCCGTCCAAGGGTGGGTGAAACGTAATTCGATCTCTTCCAGTTCGGTTAACGGAACCAACCAGGTTGGGGTGGGAGTATTCGTTGGGGTAACTGTAGGTATTTTGGTCGGGGTGCGGGTGGTGGTTTTTTGAATGGTAGCAGTTGGGTTGGGTTGAACCACCTCTGGATTTTTCGTTTGACAGGCAGAAAGAACCAACAGAATGATGAAAGAAAGAATTATTGTGGTTGTTGTTGATTTTTTCATGCAAGCTTTCGTTACTTTGTATTTATCAGACCCTGTTGAGGGGATTGACATGTTTACGAATTATAGTAGATTTTTCCCACTTTATAAAATTTAGGAATAAAGTTATTACATAAAAGAATAAACCTTCTTAGTAATTTTAGAAAAAAATAAAAAGGTTTATTGGTGCTTTCCTTAACTGGTATTCTAAAATATTAAAGTTTGGCTTCTAAGAATTGATAAACTGGAGTTCCCCTTTTATTATCTTTCATTTCAATCACCTGTGACTTTCATTCTTAACATCACGTCGGTTGGTATTTCAATTGCTTGCGATGTGGAATAAAAGCTCATACCGGCCAGCATCTGGGTACCGTCCTCCCGGGTGATCAGTTCCTCCATGCGATGTGGCAACCCGGTTTCCCAATCGTAAAAATAGGTCTGGGCATATTCCATTACCCTGGCATCTTCCCAACCGTTGAAACCGATCGGACGCGGGAATTGGGTGATGGTAGTGATCGTCATAAGGCGTGCCCCCTCCTCGTCGCGGTACTCAATTTTCGTTTCCCCGGCGAACCCCATGGCAATGATATCGTCCAATGCCCTGGTCTCCAGCACGGATGGAAGATCGAGCGTATCCAATGCAGTGGTCTCCGTCGTTGGCCAGCGTGGGTCTTTGCTGTACAACGTGGAGGTATATTCCTCACCGGTCAGGGATGTGCCGCGGATGTACTGAACGGTGATGGTCAGGTCTTCAGCGACCAGTAACCATTGTTCCAGGATGTAATCCCTGGGGATAACCTGTCCGTTTTCGGGGACTGTTGTCGTTGCTTCGCTTTCAATGAAGGATGTGTATTCTTTGGTGACCTGCACCCACCCGGGTTGTAACAGGCTGGCGTTGATTTTTTCCTTCAAGATTTCGTTGACCCTTACCAGATCGGTGGGTTCTTCTATTCTTACTGATGGCAGGTCCGGGTCAGATGTCGGCGCAACGGTATCCGCAATGGATGGCTGCTCTTCCTGAACTGCCTGTTGCAGTTCCTGGGTGGGCTGTTGTGGGACAGCAAGTTCCTGCTCTTCAATCGCTTCGGCACGTTGGAATGGCTGGTTGATGGACACCACCAAAACAACCACTGTGGCTACGATGATGATCAATGGGATAGAGATTTTCCTACTTAACATTTTTACCCCTTTCATATTAGCGGAAAACCAGTAGAAATTGTACCAATGTCATTTTATCAAAAAAAAAAATAAAGTCAACTAAGCAAAAAAAAGGTGGAGAATTACTCTCCACCTCCAGTTCATTATGAACTTTTGATCTATGAATGAGATTTTTTTGAATCGCAACCCTCAATTCTCAAAACTCAACACTCCTAATCAATTATCGCGTAATACTGCGCTTAATTCACGTTCCAAGCGACGGACTATTTTGTTGCGTAAGGCGGTGGATTCACCTGACTCAATGGTGTGATCCTGCGCCTGGTAGGTCATGCTGTACGCCAGACTTTTCTTACCAACTCCGATGCGATCCCCACGATAAACATCAAAGAGCCTTACATCAGCTAATAACTTGCCACCCGTTTGGCGAATAAGTGCTTCCACCTTATCAGCGGGTACAGCCTCTTCCACGATGATGGCAATGTCTTCCAGTACAGGTGGGAAGACCGAAACAGGCTTTGATTCGAAGCGTAAGGGGATGAGGGGCAACAGGGCTTCCAGATCGATTTCTGCTACATACACAGCCGGTGTTAAGAAGTCGTAGTTCTGTTTGACGCGAGGATGTAGTTCTCCAAGAACACCTATCGAGGTCTGACCCACTATAATTTGAGCTGTTTTCCCGGGATGCATCGAAGGATGTTGCGTTGGCCGATATGAAACATCTTCCAGATGTAATTTTTCCAGCAGCTCTTCCAAAACACCTTTAAGATCATAGAAATCCAGGTTACCTGTATCCTTCTGATTCCAGGTAGGAATAGCCCTATTTCCGCTCATTCCGATGACCAGTTTGCGTGGTTCAACCGGCAGACTGTTTTCTACTTCCTGAATAAACAGAGAGCCAATTTCAAAGAAAGCCAGGTGTTCACGAATACGGGCATTTTTTTCGAGAACTTC
>JAHYJK010000333.1 GCA_019429225.1 Anaerolineaceae bacterium | reverse complement strand
ATGGAGTGACAATAAGTATAGCTATCTAATTTGTCAAGAATTATTTGCAGATATCGTAAACTATTTTTCGGGGGAGTTCTACCCCTAGTTTTAGACCTTTTCCAGAGAGTCTATGTGCAAAGGTCTTGAGAGATCTGCCTACTTAGATAACGGCTTTTGAACTATGAAAGCTTACGCCGCACACTGCGAGTGTTTTAAGAGAGATTCAATCAATACTCATCAAATCAATCGGCAGACCCTAATCATAATCACAATCGTACATATTTCACGTATGGTCAGGGCAGCAATTTTGGTCTAAAATCACATTATCCCAAAATAAATCCCCAAAAGTCGGCACCAAGTCTTAGGATCTCCGTCTAATATATAAACGCTTTAAAAGGAGTTCGTATGTTAAAGAGATCGATGCTTGTCCTGGCAGTGCTGTTCGTCATCACGTTTCTGGTGGCTTCAGAGATTGATTACTCAGCGATAGACCCCCTCACGTTACCTGTGTATCTGGGTTCGTTAAACGACCCGGGAGTTGAGATCAGATATGAAGATTCCGAAGGTGAGTACATCATCATCGAAATTGGCGATATCATTTATGTATTCTATGCCCTTTAATGACCTGGGGCATATCTCAAATGTTGATTCTGACCCACAAACCAAGATAAAAGTGATAGAAAAAGAACAAATTGATGCTCTTGGTAAATGTATGGAGAGTCAAAAGGAATCATTAACAAAACAAATACTCAACTTACAAATGGAGAAAAAATGAAAAGCTACATACCCCTTAGGCAATTGCTCGTAATAATCATGCTATTTGCAGGAACAATGTTATCTGCGACAACAGTTTACGTAACAGTCAACGGAGTGTATCATAGCGAAGGAGACATAAGTGTTCGGGTCGTTGCTGCTGATATGTTTGGAACAAATGCCAATACCTCAAGATCACCAAGTGTTTACTGCTGCGGGCAGCAAATTATTACTTGGGAATATTTCCCTTTCAATAGTTGTAACGCAACTTTCACCGTTACTCAAGGCGACCGTTCGGTAACGGTCTCTGGAGTCTATGTTTGGGATGAAATGCCTTGGACTAATGTAACAGTGACCTTACCTTCAATTCCTAACTTCCCACATAAGATGGAAAATTGAAAATGCAAGGAGGAATAGTGAAATACAGATTAAACTTGTGTTGGTATCTAAATATCTTGCTATTTCTCCTTCTTTTATTGCTACTCCCTGGCAATGCTGAAGGCTTACAGACAACCGAGGTATCTCGCTTTGCGTTTACAACCCACGACTATTTATTATCCAGAGCGCCAGTTATTGATTATCCTTATGTCTATCTGCCAACTACTTATGGATTCCAGGTTTCGGTGTGGGATAGCCTTTCAGGCAGCTTTACCGAGGTAGGAAACTATCCTGTGGATGGTATGACTGTGGAAATGGTGAAGAGTGGTGATTATCTTTTTATTGCCGTGTCATATGACTTTTCTACCATTGTAGAACCTTCTGCAGGCGCATTATTTCGGGTAGATGTGTCTGATCCATTTTCTCCTCAAGCAGCAGGAGAAATCACCGTGGGTGAGAATGGTTTGCGATACTTTCAACTACGTTTTGTGAACGGCATGCTCATCGCCAAGAGACAAGAAAATGGCCTTCTGACGGGATTGTCGGTGATTGACCCAAGTACGAATCAAGTCATTCAAAACTATCCCGAATCTCTTTACTTTGAATACATCGGCGGCAATTACATTATTACCCGCGGTCCTACTGCCAGTGCGTTTACGATCATGTCCGTAACCTCAAGTGGTCTGCAGGCAGCAGGCTCCATAACGCTGCCATACGCCACGGGCATATTCCCGTTGTTCTTGTATATCAATCCTGGGGTCATTGCTATCCAGGATCATGACAGCCTGCGATTGTGGCAGATAATAGCGCTGGATATCTGGCAGGAAAGAGCTTCGATAGCAATTGGTCTTCACTCCACATCAGTAGCTTATTGCAACGACTATTTGATCTTCAACACTGTCACAGCTCCGCTTAATGTTTTCAACGTTTATGACATCTCAGATCTTGATAATCCTACAGAAGTTCAATCCCAGGATTTCCCTGATGGATTGGAAAATAATCCATCAAGCGGAACACTGATCTCCTATGGCGATTATCTCTTTGCTTCCACCAATTGTTGGGGATGTGTAAACTTGAAAGTCCAGGACACAGGCGCCATCGAATTCGTATCAAAGTGCTTCAGATTCAATCAATTGTCCAATGTCGGGCACAAACACGGACATTATATTCTGCAACCAGTCATGTTTGACGGAATAGCCTGTTTTGATATCTCTGATCCCAGCAATCCAAACTATGAGTTCTCCATTCTCACAGACTATTACGGATGGATCGATCTGTGTGGTGACTATATGTTGGGTCAGTTTGGCGATGGAACGACAGCATCTCTTCGTGTATATAGCATACATGACCTGCAATCCCCCGTGCTGATCTACAGCCTGCCAGTTTCAATGTATCATACTCTGTTCTTCAATTACACTGAACCGGGATACTTCTATGTGTTAAACAGCCAGACTGCTCATCTTTATAAGTATATGATTTTGGAAAACACTCCAAGCCTGGTGTTTGATTATCCTCTAGGTTTCAATCTGCTGTCTCCGGTATTTTCCCGGAATCTGTTATATATGTGTGAAGCCAATGCTGTTGGAAATGCTGATTTGTATGTGTTTGATGGAGTTGTCTCCAATGATCCCTTTCTTTCCCACATTGTTCCGGATCTTGTACCACCTCCCGGTTACGTTTTTTATGCAGGAAATTATCTCTTTCTGCGCAACCATTTGAATCCAGGCCAACCAGCAGGTTTCTTTAATCCTTTGGGTTCATTTCAAGTGGAAAACAACATCCGCTGGGGGCATTTTGGAGACTATGTGTGTGTCAGCAGTGAATTAGGGATTAATTTTTACAATACCGAGGGATAGGTAGCGTCTCAAAGGTTGGTGTAAAATAGGTAACGCCAGATGAAGAAAAAGGTTGAGCCAGATCCTGCTCTTTGTTTTGATGGTTTTGTCCAAAACTAAAAGACAAGGAGACGATCATGACTCAA
>JAHYJK010000332.1 GCA_019429225.1 Anaerolineaceae bacterium | reverse complement strand
TAAAATCCAATAAATACGGAACGATTGCAAAACTGACTAATGTAGTAATAACCAATGCAATCACTGCGATAAACAAACGCTTTCGCAGTTCATTGACATGATCCCAAATCGACATTGTAGGTGATTTTTCAGCGCTCATAGATTTAATAAGGGTTTAGATTAAGTTTCCAGATTTTCTGTCGTATCACTGTCTTGCGGTTCAGGTTGGCTTTCCTGACTGATCTCTGAAGTAGAAGAACCACTATTTTTTTCATGCTCCTCTTCAGGTATTGCTTGTTCTTCTCCTGGTTGTTCAGGAAGGATATTATTGGTTTTTTCTTTGAGATCTTTTGGTGTTAGATCAACCGAAATTGGATTAATAGGTACTGAAAAATTACCGACATGTTTTAAAGAATCGGTGGTGGACTTAATGTTTTTCATATCCTCCTCAAGCCCTGCATCACGAATTAAACGGGTTGGAATTTCCCGTATTTCTCGTGATGTGTCCATCACAGTTGCCCATAAAGGAGATTTGACAATTTTTCGGAGCGTGACGCCTAATTTCTGAGCAGTAACTACCATGTTTTTGGGCCCCAAAACCAAAATCATGATAATTAAAATGAAAATAAGTTCCATCGGTCCGATGCCGAAAAAGTTCATAGAATCTTACCTACTAAGTTAGTTTATGAGAAATAATTATTCGTCTTCGTCTTCGTCTTCGTCTTTTTTGTCGCCAGTTAATCCATCTTTAAATGAACGAATACCACTACCCAACTCACCGGCAATCTTACTGATACGGCCTACACCGAAGAGTAGTAAGATGATAACGAGGATGATGATTAATTCAGTTGGTCCGAAACGCATTTTTTACTCCTTAATTTTGTTATAGCTAAATTATAGCATGCATTCAATGATTGTTTTTAAAGACCAATAAGAGTTTATTTGAAAATAATAAAATTTTAATTTTTATGTAGATGGATTTGAGTTTCCATTATTTTCAATGAATATGGATTGAGTGGGGTAGGCAAATTCGATGTTATTTTTAATAAATTCATCAAATATTTCAAGCAGAATTGATTGTTTCACATCCATATTAAATGTAAAATCAGAACTTTCAACCCAATAGACCAACTCAAAATTGATTGAAAAATCACCGAAATCTGATAAATGAATCCGATCAAGTGTAATACCTTCATGTTTTGAAAAAATATTTTTGATGATTTCTGGAATTTTTCTCAACTGATCAGGAGTGGTCTGGTAAAGCACACCTAATTTAATTATGTTTCTTCGCCTCTCCAATCTTTTAAAATTCTGAATTCTTGAATTTAATAAATCTGAATTCGAAAAAATCAATTGTTCTCCGGAAAGGCTTCGTATTCGGGTACTTTTTAAGCCAATTTTTTCGACTGTACCAATGTAATTATCTACCTGGATAAAATCATTGATCACAAATGGTTTATCCAACGTAATGGATAAAGATGCGAACAAGTCACCCAGAATATTTTGAACGGCCAAACCAATTGCAATGCCACCAATTCCTAAACTTGTGACCAGGGCAGTGATCTGGACTCCAGGGATATTGTCAACTACAAGAAGTAATACGATGCTCCATAAGACGATCCTGAGGATGGTCTTTAATGCATTCATCGTTGTTTTATCTTCCCCGTTGGCTTCTTTAAGATTTCGAAAATCGATAAATTTAATGATCAGGTGATTTACCCATATACCTACTTGAATCCAGAGGGCAATCATGAAGATCGTTTTTAAATATGTACTCGGTTTTTCAGATAGAAAAACCCAAATTGAGGCTATGTAGAGGCTCAGAGTAAGTAGAAAAAAGTTCTTCGTGTGTTCCAGAAATGGCAGAATATAGGATGTAGGCAATTTATCATTTCTTTTCAAAACAGCATTTAATCGACTTTTTGCCAATTTTATAAGGATAACAAGAAAGAGGTAAACTCCAATAAATGAAATAAGTGCCTGTAACCAGGATAAAAGTGAATTTTCCCATATGACAATATCAGTCATTATTTTCTCCTAAAGAAAGCATTAAGTAATTTTAGCATAGCCAATCGAGTGATCAATTCTTATATTTATTTATACAAAAAATTCTATAAGAAGAATTAATTTAAATTTGAAGATTTATCTTAGATAATCAATTCGATCAAAAAAAATTGTATTCTTGATGGGAAATGTGCTAGTATAAAGGAAGAAAATGATCTGGTCATTTATGAGTGAGCGTTTAAATTTCATTATTCTCGATAGGAAATAGATGACAAAAATAAGATTGTTACATATGACAATTAAATCCAGTTCGAATTTCATGCAGATTATGAACTGAATTTGTTACTTACTTAATCCCTTTATGTTAATGATATGAAAAAGTTTGCCAGGTATAAATAAATGCAATCCAAAAAACCAACAATGAATGGAAATCTTAAATCCAAAAAAAGTCCCTCAAATGGTGATAAATATCTGGCCGGTATTTCGCTATCTGACTGGAAAAAAGAGAAAAATCGACTCGAAATTCTAAATGAAGTTGGATTAGCTGTCACTCAGATGTTGGATCTGGATCAAATATTAGATTACACAGAAAATGTATTGGTGAGAAGACTGGGGATTGCTGAATGTTTAATTTATTTGTGGGATGAAGAAGCAGAAAATTATAAAATGTGGCGTTCATACGGAATTGAAGATAGAATGACTCAGGAAATTGAGATCAACAGACAAGCTGGAATGGATTTTGTGCAGGAAGTAGCCGAATCACATAAAGCTATGTTTGTACCGAAAATTAGAGAGGACAAGCGCTTTAATTCAGAAATGAGAAAAAAATATCAGGACCACTATTATTTTGGTTTTCCTCTCATATCCAGAACAATGGTGATCGGTGTTATTGAATTAGTTTCGCCATCCTTGCCAAATTATGAAAGTGAAAATATTTACTTCCTGGAAAACCTGGGGCGTGAAATTGGCGTGGCAATTGATAACGCGTTCCTGGTTGCCAAAGCTAAGAAACAACAAGATGATGCCATGACTTTGTATCAACTTGGTACTAGAATTTCATCTTCATTGATTTTAAGTGAAGTTCTTGAAGCAGTGGCTGTTTCGGCCAGATCATTATT
>JAHYJK010000331.1 GCA_019429225.1 Anaerolineaceae bacterium | reverse complement strand
CCTTTTGCAGTTGAATACATTCATGGTGTGCGATCAAAGTTTCGCTCCTTGTCGTTGATGTCCAGGGTTATTTCAGCCCAGTGGTGGCAATACCGGTGGTGATGTATCGCTGAAGCAATGCAAATACCAAGGTGATGGGCAGCAAGGTCAGCACAGTCATCGCCAAAACCAGGTTCCATTCCACATTGTATTGGCCCTGGAAGGATGCCAAACCAATTTGAAGTGTAAAGAATTCTGGCTTGCTGATCACGATTAAGGGCCACAAAAAGTCATTCCAGCGCCACATGACAGAAAAAATAGCTAACACGGCCAATGCAGGCGTTGATAATGGCATGACGATTTGTGAATAGATGCGCCACTCACTGGCACCGTCGATCCGGGCAGCATCCATTAATTCATCAGGGATCGTCACCATATACTGCCGCAACAGGAACACGCCAGTAGGCGTGGCTGCCACCGGGATAATGATGCCCAATAGGTTGTTGTTCCATCCAACTTTGGTGATAACCAAAAAGATAGGCACCAAAACAACACTGAGAGGCACCATTAAGGTACTGATGATGATTAGAAAAATGGTTTTTCGACCACGAAACTGATATTTCGCCAACGCGTAAGCCGCCATGCTATTAACAAGCAGCGTCAACAAGGTTGCTGAAATCGTTACAATAACACTGTTCCAGAGGTACTGGCCAAAATTAAAACTTTCAATCCCGGTGAAATAGTTCTCAAACTCGAAATAGACTTGTTCGATTGGCTCTCGATCAGCGATATTGACATCGAAAGTTTCATCCGGGTTGTTGGGGTCTACCATTTTGGCAACAATGCCCACCCGCTGAATTTGAGCTAATTCTCTGACAGTACCCTCCTCCATCGTAATACGGAACAATGGCAGTGGTTCTTCAAATCCTGCCACATCCACTGTTTTTTGCTTATAGGGTAGGAACCTGGGCGGAAAACGGGCTATCTCTAAAGATGTCTTAAATGAAGACATAATAATCCATAGGACTGGTCCAAACATGATCACGACACCCAGCATCAGGTATCCATAGGACAAATAGTCAGAAAAAACCAATTTCTTGCGACCCCGTCGACGAGTTAAAAATTCAATGATTCCACTCATTCGTAAACCTCCTCCCGTCTGGCAGCCAATTGCAATAAGGTCAACACAACCAGCACACCAGCCATCAGCAATGAAGCTGCAGCGGCAAGCCCAAATTGCCTATTGGGGCTTGAAAACCCATAGTTATAGATATATTGAACCACGTACATTGTTGCCGTGCCAGGCCCTCCCCCTGTAAAGGAATAAATAATTTCAAACACCTGGACAGCCCGGATCATGGATAAGACCAATACAACGGTCATGGTGGGCATCAAAAGCGGGAGCGTGATGCCATGAAAAGCCTTCCATCCGTCGGCACCATCAATGGATGCCGCTTCATACAAATCCGCCGGGATAGATTGCAGGCCTGCCAGTAGGATCAGGGTATAAAACCCCATACCATTCCAGACGCTGACCATGATGACCCAAAACCTAGCCCAATTCGCATTTGTTAAAAAGCGCATCTTATCCAGCCCAATCCCGACAAGGATACCATTGAGCAACCCATTCTCCATCAGGATCCATTGCCAGATTAAACCCACAACAATGGGAGACAGCAAAACCGGATAAAAATAAACCGCCCGAAAGAATCCTCTAAAGCGAATTTTTCTGTTAAGCACCAAAGCCGTTAACAGGGAAACCAGCAAAAGCAGGCTGACCTGGAAAATGACAAATACAACCGTGTTCTGAGCAGCACGCCAGAATAAATCCTCCTGGCAGCTATTAGGTACTAAATAATTTTCACAACTGAATATACGTTCAAAATTTCGCGTCCCAACAAAAGGCCTATCGGTGGGTAAAAACCTTGCTGAACCTGTGAACGCGTAGACGAAGTTTAACAGCACAGGAGTCAGGATAAAAATCCCAAAGATGAGCAGGTTGGGTAGGACAAATAAGTACGGTATCCCCTTAATACCAATCACCTTTTGCAGCGCCCCCAGGAAAAAATCAAAAAAATTAATGATACCGTTTCCTATTTCACCAAAGATACTCTTGAAAACATTTCCTTTTGCAGTTTTATTCATGGAGATTTTTCTCCCATTTTTTTGAAGGTGCAGCTCGGAATTGAGCTGCACCTTGTTAATTTAGATTTTAAAATCTACTGGTTTGCTTCTGCAATTGCATTATCAATATCTGATTGAAGGTTTTGGATCATCTGATCAAGGGTCAGTTCACCGCTCAGGTATTGGGCAATCCGGTTGGCACTGTTGCGATAGTATGCAAAGGCATAGGGATGGACATTTAAGAAGACAGCCTGGTCTTGCAGTTTGGGCACTTCTGCTGTGTAAGCGCTCAGTGCTGCCATAACTGAAGGATTATCGGTAGCATATTCCACACCAGCTTCAGCAACACCCCGGTGAGCAGGCAGCGAAAGTCCGCCGCCAGCCATGAATGCATAGTTTTCTGGCTGATACATGAACTCCATCAAACGTGCCACAGCTTCAGGGTGTTCGGTGTCTGCAAACGCCACCAGCGCAGCGCCACCTGCTACACCTGTAGAACCGCCGTCACCCGCAGGATTGGGGACAACCACCCAGTCAAACATATCACCCACATCATTAGCAGTACCGTTAATCTGCCATGAACCGGTCATGCACATGACCATATCGGCAGTTTTGAACCAATCAATGCAGTTATTCAGAGCATCACCAGTCAGCCACAATTCTTCGGGCATCAATCCATCGTCATGCCAAGATTTCACCAGTTCAACAAAACTGCGAAAACCGGGGGTGTCAATCGTGAAATCATCATTTTCGTCAATTAGGGTGGCGCCCATGCTCAACGCAGGTCCTGCGACGCGGTGGCCGGTGCGGTCGATGCCAATAGCATATGCTGTCCCGGTTGCTTCAGCAACCTGTTTGGTCAGCGCAGTCCATTCTTCCCAGGTGGTGCCTTCGCCAGGCAGATCAACGCCTGCTTGTTCAAACAATGTCTGGTTGACATATGGCCCGGTGATTGTATATTCATCCGGGAAGCCGCCATAACCCAATGCTTCCAAGATTGG
>JAHYJK010000040.1 GCA_019429225.1 Anaerolineaceae bacterium | reverse complement strand
ATCATTCGGTCTGTTCGCACCTGGTTATGGGATGAATCAATCGGCGGCCCACGATTGAATACTAATTTTAATGAGATGCGTCTGGATTTGGGTCGCTGCTTTGGTTTTGCATACGGGCACAAAGAAAATGGAGCCATGTTTACCCATATGGCGGTTATGTATGCTTACGCTCTTTACCAGCGTGGATATGTTGAAGAAGGTTACGCTGTTTTAAATGGCATCTACCAGCATGTTCAGAATTTTCCAGTGGCGCGTATGTTGCCAGGTCTACCTGAATATATAGAACCCACTGGCCGAGGTGTTTATCCATTTCTGACTGGCTCAGCAAGTTGGTATCTGTTTACATTACTAACCCAATCATTTGGGGTAAAGGGCTATATGGGTGATTTATTGCTGGATCCAAAATTAACCCTCGCACAATTCGATGAGTCAGGTAAAGCTTCCGTTTCAACAGAGTTTGCCGGAAAACGATTGACGATTATTTACTACAATGAACGAAAACTTGAGTATGGAACATATCAGATTACGCATTGTAAATTGGATGGAAAAAAATTACCTTTTGCCTCAGGATTGTGTATCCAAATACCTAAAGAAACACTCATTAATATAAATTTTGAATCTGAGACCTTGATAGAAGTATATCTGGGTATCCATTCCGGAGAGAGGGAAAATGATTGAAGAAACATTATTGAAAGTAGATACTTTTGATGGAATAGGCTACCAGCCTGTCGTCGATTATGAAAGCTGGCGTGTGGCTTTTTTGCGGTATCATCCGGAACTTTTACCAGAAAATATTACCCATATGCAACGGCACGATGAGACCGATGAAGTATTTGTCCTGATGGAGGGACAATGTATTCTTCTGATTGGTGAAGGTAAAGAAGAGATTGATTGTATTCATGCTGTGGATATGCAGCCATTCCTGATTTATAATGTAAAACGCGGTTGTTGGCACTCACACACCCTATCGAGAGATGCGCGGGTTTTGATTGTTGAAAATCGTGAAATCAGTGATAATAATTCCCCAAAAATTAATTTATCACAGCAACATTGCGAGTTTATTATAAAAGAAACCAGATCATTATTGGGAGAAAGCTAAAGGACATGACAAAAATTTTAAAATTTCCCGAAAATTTTTTATGGGCAGCTGCCACTTCTGCTTACCAGATTGAAGGTGGTTGGAATGCTGATGGGAAAGGTGAATCAATTTGGGATCGTTTTTCACACACCCCTGGAAAAGTAACCAATGGAGATACCGGTGATGTTGTAATTGATCACTATCACCGCTATCGTGAAGATGTAGCACTCATGCGCGAAATGGGCTTGCAGGCCTACCGTTTCTCGATTGCTTGGCCGCGAATTTTGCCACAAGGTCGTAGAAAAATAGAACAGGCTGGGATTGATTTTTATAGCCGGTTGGTGGATGAGTTGCTTGCGGCAAATATCATTCCCTACGCAACTCTTTTTCATTGGGATTTACCGCAAGCTTTACAGGATGAAGGCGGTTGGACAGTTCGCAGTACTGCTGAAGCATTTGTTGAGTATACCGATGTGATTACCAGAGCTTTGGGGGATCGAGTAAAGAATTGGATGACTCATAATGAAATGTCTGTGGTTGTTTTCAACGGATATGTAAGTGGAGAACATGCACCTGGGATAAAGAATGATTATGTCAGTGCCATTCGCACTGGCCACCATTTATTGCTTTCCCATGGATGGGCAATTCCCATCATTCGCCAGAATAGTCCAGGCTGTGAAGTGGGACCAGTGATTAATGCGAATTACAGTCCACTGGGATCCAACAGCAAAGCGGATCGTATGGCTTTTAATTTTGGGGATGGGATCTGGATTAGATGGTTTCTGGATGCCCTCTATGGTCGTGGTTATCCTGCTGATCTGGTAGAACAGCTTCAAGTGAGAGGGTTGGTTCCTGTTGATCAATGGGATTTCATTCAACCTGGTGATATGGATGTCATGTCCACCACTACTGATTTTGTTGGATTAAATTACTATTTCCGCTATATATCTCGAAATAATGATCTCCCTGAAGAAGAGAATGAACCACAGACTGTCCATCCATTACCGAAAGATAATATCAATTGGACTGAAATGGGTTGGGAAGTGTATCCAGATGGTTTACGCCATGTCTTAGCACGCCTGTATTTTGAGTATCAGGTACCAAAAATATATATCACTGAGAATGGTGCCAGTTATTCTGATGCTCCCGGTCCGGACGGGCGTATTCGAGATGACCGACGTATTCGTTTTTTGAATGAACATTTCCGCGCTGCTCTTCAGGCTATTCAGATGGGTGTACCGGTAGCAGGTTACTTTGTCTGGTCGCTGTTCGACAATTTTGAATGGGGGCATGGTAACTCGCAACGTTTCGGATTGATCTGGTCTGACTACGAAACCTTACAGCGTATCTGGAAGGATAGTGCTTTTTGGTATCAGAACGTTATCCGTCAAAACGGAATAGAAGAGGAATAGCTTCCTACTTGACAGTGGTTTTTGATTCGGTATAATCGCTCTATAGAGACCAACCCGGGGCTACATTTTGCTCCCTTACAGAGAGCCAGTGATTGCTGAGAACTGGCAAAGTAGCCAAAATTTCCACCCCGGTTGTCCCGTAATGGGACAGGTTGCCCTTGCAGGGGTCAGATGACCGTAAGAGGGCCGGCAACTCCGTTATCAGTCAACAAGGTTGTGATGAATTTCCATCACAATGAATGCAGGTGGCACCACGGGTCCTCACTCGTCCTGCGCGGGTGAGGATTATTTGTTTGTATTCACAGTATGAGAAGGAGAAATTATGTTAGATATCAATTTAATCCGAGAAGATCCCCAGGTTGTCATTGATGCATTGTTCAAACGAAATATGGATACAAGTGTGGTTGCTGATTTGATTGAACTCGATGCACAAAGACGTAGTTTTTTGCAGGATGTGGAAGTTCGTAAAGCAGAACGGAACCGCGTTTCCAAAGAGATTGGGAACAGTAAAGATCAGGCAGAGCGGGAAGAGAAAATTGCCGCCATGCGTGCTGTGGGTGACCGGATTGCGGAACTGGATGAAAAGGTGCGCCAGGTGGAGTCAAAATTAAGCGAACTGATTTCCGGTGTGCCCAATTTGCCAGATCCCATAACACCATTGGGAAAAGATGAGAGTGAAAATGTTGTGGTTCGCACGGAAGGTGAACTTCCAGTATTTGATTTTGAACCGAAAACCCATTGGGATTTAGGACCGGCGTTGGGATTAATCAATTTTGAGCAGGGAGTCAAGATCACCGGATCACGTTTTTATGTGCTCAGTGGTGCAGGTGCTCGTTTACAGCGCGCTTTGATTGCCTATATGCTAGATTTACACATCAAACAGGGTTATCTGGAGAAATACACGCCCTTCATGGTGAAGGCAGATACGCTGTATGCAGCTGGCCAATTACCCAAATTCATCGATAACCTTTACCATGATATAGAAGAAGATTACTGGATGGTGCCTACCGCCGAGGTACCGATTACCGGACTGCACATGAATGACTTCATCGCTGAAGCGGAATTACCATTGCGCTATACGGCCTACACGCCCTGTTTCCGCCGCGAGAAGATGAGTGCCGGGCGGGATGTGCGCGGGATCAAACGTGGACATCAATTTGATAAGGTGGAAATGTATATTTTCAGCCATCCGCAAGAATCGCAAAAAGAACTGGAAAAAATGCTGGCGGATGCTGAAGAGACTGTCAAATTATTGGGTTTACCCTACCGAATCCTGCAATTATGCAGCGGTGATCTGGGATTCAATGCACGGGTTACGTATGATATTGAAGTATGGGCAGCCGGCTGTCAGGAATGGCTGGAAGTGTCGTCGGTATCGAACGTGGGAGATTTTCAGGCTCGACGGGCAAATATAAAGTATCGCCCAGAAGATAAGGGCAAACCACAATTAGTTCACACCTTAAACGGTTCGGGATTGGGATTGCCACGCACATTGATTGCCGTTCTGGAGAATAACCAGCAGGCAGATGGATCGATTGTGGTTCCCGAGATCTTACGACCCTGGATGGGTGGAATTGATATCATTCGTTAATTCAGGTTGCCTTAGACGTTTGAAAGAGGAGTTTTCATGGATTGGCAGGCATTTGGTAATGTAACAGTACATATTTTGGTAGGATTGACCATGCTGATAGGATGGTTGAGCCTTCTAATTGTGATTGTGCCTGGTCTGGTGATTATGTGGGTGGGCGCGCTGGCGTATGGCATTGCGACTGGTTTTGATACAACAGGTTGGATCATTTTTGGGATCCTGACTCTTTTGATGATTGTAGGTAGTCTTATTGATAACTTCCTGATGGGTGCTTCAGCCCGACAAAAAGGTGCATCCTGGTGGTCCTTAGGGGCTGCCTGGGTGGGGGCTGTGGTTGGTACTATCTTATTACCACCGGTGGGGGGATTGATTCTGGCGTTATTAGCACTTTTCCTGGTGGAATATTATCGGGTAAAAAATGCCAAACAAGCCTTTGAATCTTCCACCAGTCTGGCAACGGGATGTGGATGGGCAGTTGGAGTGCGATTTGGCATTGGCTTCATCATGCTGATACTGTGGATATTGTGGGCTTTCGTGATTAAATAAAAAAACCAGGTCTGCGATTGGAGACCTGGTTTTATTTGGTAAAAAAGTCTAATTACTAAGCACCTTTGATTAGTTGCTCGAGCATATAGATGTTCTTATCGCCCATCTTGCGGACAAGATTGAGGAATTTTTCCATGGTGGTTACTTCTTCGAGTTGCTCATCGACAAACCATTTCAGGAAATTTTCTGCCAGGTAATCGTTTTGTTGCTTTGCCATATCCATGAGCGCATTGATCTGACCGGTTACTTCCAATTCCCATTTTAATGAAGTCTGGAAAGCATCTTCGGCCGATTTGATTTTTGCGACTGGGGCTGGAATGGCTAATAATTCTGCAGTGCCACCCGTTTCTACTACATAGCGCAACAATTTCATTCCGTGTTCATTTTCTTCTGCTGCCTGGGCATAAAAGAAGGTTGCGGTATTATCCATGGATTCCTGTTCAAAATAAATGGCAGTTGCCAGATATTGCAAGGAAGCGGCAAATTCATTGCGTACTTGTTCAATCATTTTCTTTGCAAGTTCAGGTTTTATCATCATAATTTTTCTCCTATAAAATTTTTTCCTGTTACCAGGTGAATTAAAACTCATATTTCAGAGTAAGAAGTCTGAATAAATTATAGTACGCTTACCTCGTTTTGTAAGAGGATTGTATAGGGTCGTTCTTTATTATTTCTGTCTTGTTTGTAATGCGAGGTAGAGAGCGACGGAACCAGCGACCGCTGCATTGAGAGAATCCACCTGACCGCGCATGGGTATACGCACAAGATGATCACAAAGCCTGCGGGTTAGAGGACGCATACCACTGCCTTCGCTGCCAACCACAATTACCAGATCTCCGGAGAGATTGACCTCTTCAATTGGTTTTGACCCGGCGCCACCTTCCAGTCCGACGATCCAGGCACCTTTAGCTTTTAATTCTTCAATGGCCTGTGCCAGATTTACCTGTGTAATTAAAAGATGTTCTACAGCTCCGGATGAAGCACTTACAACAGCCGGAGTTACGGAAGCGGTGCGGCGAAAAGGCAGCACGACGCCATGAATGCCAACCGCTTCAGCGCTGCGGAATAATGTGCCCAGATTTTGTGGATCTTGAATTTCATCCAATATCAGCACAAATAATGGCTCTGCACGTTTCCCTGCTTCTGATATAAGCTCATCCATGGCCGCCATGGGATAAGCACTGGCTTGCAGGGCGACACCTTGGTGATTCACACCCATGCTATCGATCTGATTACGGGGCACTTCCTCTATTTGTAGTTTCCTTGCCTGAGCAAGCTTGATGATGTCATTGACATGCCCACCGCGTTCTATACCTTTCGCCAAAACAAGCCGAAAGACATGCCTGCGTTTAGCGCGCAGCACTTCAAAAACCGGGTTACGTCCAGTGATCCACTCTTTCATTGGTTGGTTAATCCCATCTCCATGTAGTTCCGTCTTTACTATCTTCCAGGGTCACACCCAATTCTTTTAATCGGTCGCGAATTAAATCGGAGTATGCCCAGAGTTTGTCTTTTCTCAGTGAAGCACGTAGATCCAGCAATAAGTCAATAAATGCATCTGCCTGTGATTCAGAACCTTTCGTTTCTGCCAGCACCAATCCGAAAACTGAAGTTAATTCACGAATTTTTCCCTGGGCGGGTTGTAATTCCTCGTTGGTTGCCCCGGATGTGCGTGCCTGATTGATCACGCGTACCAGATCAAACAACGATCCCAAAGCACCGGCGCTGTTGAAATCATCATCCATATTATTAATGAAGCTGGTTTGTGTTTCTTCAACCTGTTTTGCTAAAGATGCGAGAACATCCACTGTTGCCCCTTTGGCCCCTGGCAAAGCAGGGCGGAAACCGGATGCTAACCGGTTCAGTGCATTTTCGGACTGAGCCAGGACATCATCGTTAAAGGTCAATGGTCCGCGATAATTGGCATTTAAAACCGTGAATCTTAAGGTATCAGCGCTGTAATTACTGAGAAATTCTTCGATGGACACCAGATTACCGGTGGATTTGGACATTTTTTCGCCACCTAATTGCAACATACCATTGTGTACCCAATAACGGGCAAAAGGTTTTCCTGTCAGACTTTCGGTTTGGGCGATTTCATTTTCATGATGGGGAAAAACCAGATCGTTTCCGCCACCATGTATATCAATCTGTTCTCCGTGGTGGTGTAAGTTCATGGCAGAACATTCAATATGCCAGCCGGGTCTCCCCTTTCCCCAGGGACTTTCCCAGGCAGGTTCACCCGGACGGGCTGCTTTCCATAAAGCAAAGTCCATGGGGTGTTCTTTACGGTCATCAATGTCAATCCTGGAACCTGCCTGCATATCTTCGATTTTTCTGCCGGATAGCCGACCATAGTCTTCATCTTTGGTGACACGGAAATAGACATCGCCATCTACGGGATAAGCGTAGCCCTTTTCAACCAACCCTGCGATCATTTCTATGATCTGGTCAATTTCCTGGGTAGCGCGTGGATTGAAGGTGGCGGGTTTGATATTCAGATCGGATAAATTTTGTTCGTAATCGCGAATATATCCTTCAGCCAGTTGAAAAGGATCAGCTCCCTGTGCATTGGCACGCGCGATGATCTTATCATCGACATCCGTGAAATTCATCAGGTAGCGCATCTCGTAACCCCGATATTCCAGGTAACGGCGGATGATATCGAATACCATCGCAGACATGGCATGTCCCACATGGGCTTTGGAATACACAGTGGGACCGCAGACGTACATTTTGACAATACCAGGTTCAAGTGTCTCTAATTCTTCTTTTTTACGGGTCAATGTATTGTAAATTTTTATTGTCATAAATCCATTCTCCTGGCTGAATTATAAATCCCCATCCTCAGGTCTGCCAAAAATCATGCGACCGGCTGCAGTTTGCAAGACTTTCGTGACCACCACGACAATCTGGCGATCCATATAATCTCGGCCATTTTCTACCACCACCATGGTGCCGTCATCCATATAACCTACACCCTGATTGGCTTCTTTTCCATCCTGAATGACGCGCACGTTCATCAACTCGCCGGGTAATAACACTGATTTGACGGCATTCGCCAATTCATTGATATTTAAAACGGTGACGCCCTGTAACTCAGCAACCCGATTGAGATTGTAATCATTGGTTAGCACCGGACAACGCAATTGGCGGGCTAAGATGACCAGCTTATCATCCACCTCACGTACCCCTTCTACATCGATGTCGCTGATTCTCACAGGAATGTTAGGTTCTTTCTGCAAATTTGCCAATACTTCCATGCCACGACGGCCACGTTGACGCCGTAAACTATCAGATGAATCAGCAATGTACTGCAGTTCATTCAAAACAAACCGGGGAATCAACAACGACCCTGGTAAAAATCCAGTACGGGCAATGTCGGCGATACGTCCATCAATAATGACGCTGGTATCCAATAGAATGGTACGATTTTCAGCCCAATTGGCGTTGACATCCCCCACCGGTGTACCTGGCAGGTTACTTGCTCCTCTGCCTGTGAAGCCACCAATGACATTAAAAAGGTCATTGGATCGCATGGAGAAGACCGTTATTCCCAGGTAGCCGAATATGACCACGCCAATAAAAGGAAGCACTGTTCCAAAAGGTTTGGGTAATAAAGATATGGGAAAAGCTAATAAGGCTGCTGTCAGTAAACCAGCAATTAAACCAACAAATGAAGAAAATAATGATTGCGCAGAAATTCTGGTAAGTTTTGATCGAAGGGCTCTGACGGGTTTGGTGGTTAAATAAGGTGTTAAAATCAGGCCGACAAGGGCACCTACCAGGCCAAAGGTGAAGGT
The DNA here is from genome assembly GCA_019429225.1 of Anaerolineaceae bacterium. Lineage (GTDB taxonomy): Bacteria > Chloroflexota > Anaerolineae > Anaerolineales > Anaerolineaceae > UBA6170. Next base: position 15,239 of record JAHYJK010000040.1, on the reverse strand, counting down.
ATATTGTTCTAAATTGAGTGGAATAGCCGGATTTTGGTTGACTTGCGTAAAGGTGCCTAAATCGGAGCCAACAAAAACTCCTATAATGCAAAAAACGACCATGCCAATCAGGCGAGAGATAAAATCAACGCTCATAATAAAACTCCTGGGGGTATGTGATTGTTAAGGTGCAGGATAATAATAATAATAATGATAATGACTGCCTATAGATAATAGCATGAGCGCAGAGTAGAGTCAACTAAATCGAAGACATTTCGATATCAAATGGTCAGGAATTGACTGATTGAACTATCGTTGCATTCTTTGCTAAATGGGTCACTGTTTTTGCTGTTATTGAATAGCTAATGCTGGACACACAAATAAATACGGCTAGTCGATTCTTATTGACAGGCGTATACCAGCATGTTAAAATCCCATGCAGAGTACGCCCCCATCGTCTAGTGGCCCAGGACGGAGCCCTCTCAAGGCTCAAACAGGGGTTCGAGTCCCCTTGGGGGCACACCAAAAAATCCGCCTAAATCAGGCGGTATTTTTTTATCATTTTTTAATCATGAGTTAGTAAAATTTCAGAATAAAAAATTTGCAAAATTAGTTAAAAAAACGACATCTTGAAATAGCCTGCTGCGTGGTGAAATTGATCAACTCTCTCCGGAAACATCCCATATAAAGTACAATTTATTTCGTTTTTCATTCTAAAGAAATCCTGGTATCATCCATGAAAGTATTAGCACATTCATTCCAAAATAAAAAACTGCCTGTAATTACCCTGGCATTCATAGCCTTTATTGCGCTAGGTTTACCTGACAGTTTGTTGGGGGTTGGTTGGCCATCGATCCGGACTGGTTTTGATATTCCTTTGGACGCCATAGGTTTGTTTTTAATAGCATTGGTAAGTGGATATATTTTTTCCAGCTTTATCAGTGGATTTTTACTTTCTCACTTTGGAGTAGGTAAGATACTTACCGCCAGTTGTTTTCTCACCGGGTTGGCATTGATTGGCTATACCCTGGTTCCAGCATGGTGGATGATGGTGATTCTGGCAATATTTGCCGGGTTAGGCGCAGGTGCGATTGACGCAGGCCTGAATACCTATGTGGCTGCCTATTTTGGTGAAAGATTGATGCAATGGTTACATGCCAGTTGGGGGATTGGCATTACGATAAGCCCCCTGATCATGACGGTGGGGTTAACTTCCTTTAATACATGGCATTTTGGCTACCAGGTGGTCGGAGGTTTTCAGATCTTCCTGGCGTTTATTTTTTTGATCACTTTACCCATTTGGAATCGGGATCATTCATCATCCATCATTGAGGAGCAGAAATATCTGACCGATTATAAAACACCATACGGGGAGACGCTGAAACAAACACAGGTTTGGTTAAGTCTGCTCCTGTTTTTTCTTTATGTGGGAGGAGAAATCGGATTAGGAACCTGGGTTTATACATTGTTAACCGAATCGCGCGGGGTAGATACTTTACTAGCTGGTTTCTTTGCAGGCAGCTACTGGTTTACCTTTACGATTGGAAGAATCCTCGCCGGACTGATCACCTTGAAATCGGGTAATAATAAACTTGTGATTGGCGGGGTAATTGGAGCATTGCTTGGCACCGGATTACTGATCTGGAATCCTTCTGAAATGGCTAACGTGATGGCTGTGGCGATTATCGGTTTTTCCATTGCACCGATTTTCCCGGCGATGATGTCTGGCACAAAAGCTCGCGTGGGTGATCATTTTGCTTCCAATACAATCGGCATGCAAATGGCAGCGACAGGTTTTGGTGGGGCGATTATCTCGGGTTTGATGGGTGTCCTGGCACGGTGGTTCTCGTTGGAAATCATTCCATTTGTATTGTTCATCGTGTATGCAAGTTTGTTAGGTGTTTACATTCTGGCAACCAGACTGAGAAACACCAAAAAAGAGATTGCTTCAGCGTCATGTGAGTAAGAAAAAATTAATGGCTTTGGAATAGCAATTAATAATTTGCCAGGGAGATTTCTGAAAAAATTATCTTATATAATATATTTATCTTCTTTCTACCTTTAGATCACCTTATATTTTCAAGACCAGAATTTTTGTTTTCCCATTCCTGCCAGCATTGAAGGTACCATGAAATCTGACCTAAATGAAAAATTAAACACTTATTTTGGTTTTTCCAGTTTCCGTCCAGGACAGGAAGAAGCCATCCAATCGTCCCAACCTGGTGTTGACGGTTCGCCATGTGCTCGATCCAATCCACCGCTATAGTGTGCTACGGGATGCGTTGTCGTCCCAACCGGATGGGGCGACGATAATCTACACAGGTACTAGGCGGGACACCGAAGAAGTTGCGGGATATGTGCAAAATGAGTTGGGATTAAATGCCTGTTATTATCATGCTGATGTTGGTAGGTCTGGGCATGGCAAGCAGGCTTTTCTGATAATGGATAACGACCGATAAAACAGCTTTGGAAGTATTCTGCCACAAACACTTCCAAAACCATCGAGGAGAGTGAGGGCAGAATCACTGCCCTCATTTGAGATTCTATACGCAGGCGTGCAGTTTTGGTAGTGACATCTGTCCATAAAGAAATAGGGGCGCTTGACCCTAACGGAGAGCAAGTGTTTCTCATAAGATTAAATCGGAAGATTAAGCGAAGATGAGACTCACTTCCGAGGCTTGATTGCCTGACAAATCTTTTGTAATCTCAAGGTTTTGCACAAAGAACATAATATTGAGTCTTGCCGCCTGAGACTTTGATTTGATAGATGAATAAGGGTCAGTTCCTGGTTTCAGCCAATAGAAGGGTAACAAATACTCAGATTGAGCAAGCGAAAGTATAAGAATTTGTAAACGAATTCCGATATTGGGTTTTGCAAAAAAGGAAACAAAAGCTTTGAACAATCCATCTTCAGGAGGTGCAAGGGACCAAATCTTGATATCTTTTCTCCCAATCGTAGTACATATTTATACCTTCAATAAGTAAGGAGAATGTGAATGAATGAGAAGACTCATATGCGAAAGCTCATAGCAATTCTAGTGAGCCTGATGGTTTTTGTAATGTTGCTTGTTGCTTGTGCTCAGGCAACCCCCACCGACGTTCCACCCACCGACGTTCCACCCACGGCCATTCCACCCACGGCCATTCCACCGACGGCCGTTCCACCCGCGCCTACACAAACCCTGATCCCCGCCACAGCCAGTGAAAAGTGTTTTGCCTGTCATGGTATTGAGAATATTGGCATGATCGTTGGGCAGGAAGCAGTTCCGATTTTTGTGGACATCGTGGCTTATCAGGAGACAGCGCACCGAGATGTCGAATGTGTTGATTGCCACACTGACATCAACCCGACCCCACCTCACAACGCAAACCGCATTTATGGAAGTTGGGCGCGCTTCAGCGTTAAAGACACAGATGTTAATATATCACGCAACTTCTACAGCGTTTCTGCGGATGCCTGTCTGGCCTGCCACTCAGATGTAAAGTATGCAGCCTTTCTCCAAAGCGAACACGCTACGATCAAAGACATGCAGTACAATTCCGATGGCAGCCCGCGCGAGGAGATTACGGTCAAAGGTTCTGATGGGAAGGAATATCACGCCAACGAAAACTTTGATGCCAAAGATTGTGATCGCTGTCACATCAACACTAATTGCGGAACCTGTCATTGGTCGTCTGACATCAAACAGAAACAGGAAGGCAATGTTCTCGATCTTTGGACGAGTTATGATAAAGACAGCGACACTGCCAAAGCCGCAATGACCGAATACGGCATGAACTGGACGATCAATGTCGCCTCTCACGACTTCAGAAGCGCTGAAGAGCTGACATCCTCGAACGATGTTTGCACCACGTGCCACATTGGTTATTACAAGGGTGACATGTCAGTTCCTGCCATTGGCTTGGAGGGAATGGGCATCCGGCGCCACCCCCAGGTTCAGGAATTGGCCCTGTCTGCCCAGCGCGGCATACACGAAAACATGCTCTGCACTAATTGCCACACTGATGTACACGAAATGGTCTACCAGAATACCGAACATGGAGCGCGTCTGGGTGGCAAAACCCAATGCACCAACTGTCACCAGGACAAAGCGCAGACAGTGATCCACAAGACTGTTACCTGCATCGCTTGTCACGACGCAGAACTGGGCGTCCACATCGACAATGGAATGGTATACCCAATGGCCTTGAAGCACAATGTAGAAGAAAGCTGGCCTTCCCATAATCTGACGCTCGAAGTTCAATGCGCGAAATGCCACTTTGCTGGGAACCTGGTCGAAGCGCCGAAGACAATAACTGAGGTTGAAATCCATCCCTAAGAATCAATCCACGTTTATCTCGCCCGTGATCGAGATGGCGTGAGGAAACGTTTACTCAGGAGCTTAATCTTCCACCAATCCGCTGTGTCAGGAGGTTGTCCCGAAAAAAATGGGGCAGTCTCCTGATTTTTTAAGCGCTTTCTTCAGGATCATCCTGTTTATTCAGGCGTTCCGGTAAGTTATTTTTCACGGCATACACCGCCAGCTCAATCCGGTTGCTCAGGTTCAGTTTTTCTAGAATGGTGCTGATGTAGTTGCGCACGGTTTTTTCTTGCAGGTTAAGGGTTTGGCCGATTACAAAGTTGGTTTTTCCGCGCATCACTTCGACTAATACATCCATTTCGCGCTCCGAAAGGTGCTGAAATGCTTGGTCTTGCAGCTTTTGTTCCACATGCCGCACATGCGCCAGTAGTTGAGCAGTTGCAGCCGGGTCGAGCTGGGCTTCGCCGATGGCCACCACACGGATAGCCTGCAGCAGTTCGCGATTGCCCACCTGCTTCAGTACATAGCCCATGGCACCGGCCCGGATGGCTTGCACCACCAGGTTATTATCGCGGTACGAAGTCAAAATAATGATTTTGCTCTGCGGGAATTTTTGGACGATTTGGCGGGTGGCCTCAATCCCACTGCACCCCGGCAGACGAATATCCATCAGTACGACATCAGGATGCAGTTTTTCCACACAAGTCAGGGCTTCGGCGGCGCTGCCGGCTTCGCCCACTACCTGCATATCAGCCTGATCGTTGATCAGTGTCAGCAGGCCCAGGCGCACAATTTCGTGATCATCCACCAACAAAACCCGGATTTTTTTCATTAGTTTTCTTCCCACGGAAACACAATTTGTAACAATACGCCCTTGCCGGGCATACTGGCGATTTTCAATTGCCCACCCAGCAAGCGTGCCCGGTCGCTGATGTTGCGCAGCCCATACCCTGGCCGGACATTGGCTGGCATGCCGCACCCATCATCTTCCACACACAGCGCAAGTGAGCTTCCCTGCCGGCTCACCAGCACCTCTGCCTGGCTGGCGTTGGCATGTCGAATGACATTGACTAGAGCGTCGCGCACAATGGCCTGCACATGGGCGTTGCAGGGAGCCGGTAGGGTAAAGTCTTCGGGCAAGGTAGATTTCAGGTACACATGCACTCTGCCCGATAGGTGGATCTCCTGAATTAGGCTGCGCAGCGACATGTTGAATGGCTGGTTTTCGACGTTTGTGGTCATCTCTACCAGGTTGCGGCGTATGTTTTGTATTGCACCATCCAGAGCACTGATGGCACTGTCCAGTCGTTCGGCCAGTGGGCTGGCTGGCGGTGACAGACTGACGGCCGATTCTACCAATAGCCCAGCGGTGTATACGGCTTGCAGCGCGCCGTCGTGCAGCTCGCGCGCTATGCGTCCGCGTTCGATGGACAGAATTTGCTCCTGCTCAATGGTCTCCAGGCGGCGGGCATATTCGACATCGAAAATCTCCAGGCTGCGAATAACGAATACGGCTAATGACAGTCCCAAAACCGAGCGGAGGATGTGCACCGGGATTTGAACCAGTTGGAAAAAGGATTGGGTATTTAGCCAGTTGGCAGGGAAGAAAGGCGCGGGGGGCGGCACCAGTCCACTGAGCAGGGCGTAAGCTAAAAGGATCCACTTCACTGTATGCAGGCTGCGCACAATATGCGGCGCATTCAGGGGCGCGATTTCGCGTCGCGTATATTGGTGCAATGCCAGCGCGGATAGCAAGCCACCGGGCAGCGAGAGAAAATAGCGCGCCAGGGCGTTGCCGATGTTGCGCCACACTTCCTGGTCTTGGATGGCTGGCAAGAGCACCCCGTAAACCGTAGTGCCCCATAATACGAAGATGCTGGCTGGGATGGCATATAGCCAACGCCGCTTAAGGTCTCTAATAGTCAGGGATACACCAAACATGAAAAGTGCGGCAAAGGATGCACCCAGCGCCAGGAGTTGCACGGCAGGCCAGAAGAAAATCGTTTCAAGGTTAAGGTTGGCAGATTGCAGCAATATCAGCAATTCGCCCCATTCACATAGACCATGAATCAGGCCGAAGACTGCCAGCCACTTCAGGCTGCGAGCTAGTTCGAGTCGTGAGTAGCTGCGGGACTGAAGCGCTGTCGTTAGACCCAATGAAAAGAATACCAATCCGTAGAAGAACTGGATAAGGTTGCGGTTCAATTCCAAGAACTGGGCTATTGGGGTCATAAACCTATTTTCTCCATTTACTTGGGACTACTTTTTTCTGCACCACCAACTTACAAATCATCTCATAAAGGCTCACAAATGTCTAGAGAGTGCTTATAATCGCATATTATACAATAGGCCACCACTGAACTCCAACGCACGAAATTCCTTTGGGACTATGGCTGCTCCAAAGCAAGCGAAATGAGGTGAACAAACGAGGCGAGCAGGGTAGGCGCGCCTCGCTAGATAACAAGGAGACGCTACCAGCCTTAGGCTGGTGATGGTTCAGGGGGTGTAAGTCCCTGCTGAAAGGCCCGTTTGCATGCGGTCTTGAAAGCGGATGCCTGGCCCATGACTGGATGGATGAATATACCCAGTGTGCTGATCACGCATGGGAAATGTTAAGGGGTGAATTACGCTGGGATATTTTATTCATCCTTTGTTTTGATTTTTTCTTTTCCTTTATAATTATTTCATAAAAGTACTCAAAACATTAATGGCTTTTGAAATTTTCCAATCAGACAAAAATCCAACAACGACTTTATAAAAAATTCTTAAAATTTATCCTTCATGAGTTGTTGGATAACCTGATCATTCATTGCAGCCAGCATAGAAGGGAATTATGATCCAAAATCTTCATACAGAACTAAAAAAATATTTTGGTTTTTCCAGTTTCCGTCCAGGACAGGAAGAAGCCATCCAATCGTTATTAAGTGGTAAACATACGGTGGCAGTGATGCCAACCGGATCAGGGAAATCACTCATTTTCCAGCTGGCAGCTTTGCACCTACCGGGCATCACGCTGGTGATTTCTCCTCTGATTGCTTTGATGAAAGACCAGGTTGATAGCCTGGAAAGACATGGGATCCCGGCGACATTTATCAACAGTTCGATTAGCCCTTCAGAACAAAGCGCAAGATTGAAGGGAATGTCGGATGGGAAATATCGTATTGTTTATCTAGCCCCGGAAAGGTTGCGCAATGCAAGATTTCTTGAAGCATTAAGAGAAACCAAGGTCAGCCTCCTTGCTGTGGATGAAGCACATTGTATCTCTGAGTGGGGGCATGATTTCAGACCGGATTACCTGCACATTGCCAAATTTCGGGAAGAGATCGGATTTCCGATTACGGTGGCACTCACAGCTACGGCAACCCCGCAGGTACAAACAGATATTTCCAGATTGTTGCAACTGGATAAACCAACTCTGATCGTCAACGGATTCAATCGTCCCAACCTGGTGTTGACAGTTCGACATGTGCTCGATCCAATCCACCGCTATAGTGTGCTTCGGGATGCGTTGTCGTCCCAACTGGATGGGGCGACGATAATCTACACGGGTACCCGGCGAGACACCGAAGAAGTTGCGGATTTTGTGAGCAGTGAGTTGGGTTTAAGTGCCTGTTATTATCATGCCGGTTTGGATGCTGATAAGCGAACTCAAATTCAAAATGATTTTATTTTCAAAAAACGATCTGTGATCGTCGCCACCAACGCGTTTGGGATGGGTATTGATCGTCCGGATGTGCGGCAGGTAATTCATTTCTCCATGCCTGGATCATTGGAATCTTATTATCAGGAGGCCGGCCGGGCAGGTCGGGATGGGATGCCAGCCAGGGCACTTTTGTTGTATAACAGTGGCGACCGGGCATTACAGGAATTCTTTATTCGAATTTCAACGATCAGCAAAGAGGAGTTATTAAAGATCTACAAAGCCTTGAATGCGAATATTCATCAGGAAATAGTAATTGCTTGTGACACACTCAGTATGCTCACAGGGTTAAATGAGATCAAAATTCGAGTGGGCTTATCCACGTTGGAACAGGTTGGTATCATCGATCGTCTGGGTGATGAAGGCTCTCAAATGATTTTAATGAAGAACGAATGGCAGGAAGAGCGGATTATTCAAGCGGTACTGCGCTTCAACCAACAACAAAGCATCAAAGCAAAACAGCTGCAAAGCATGATCCATTATGCAGAAAGTGATCAGTGCCGTCGCAATATTATCCTGCGCTATTTTGGTGATAAATCGTATGTGGCTGTGGATGTTTGTTGTGATAATTGTATTGGACGCATCGCCATTCAAAAATCCACTCCAGTTGTTAATCATGACCCTGCCCCTGACTTAATTGATCCTGCTTTAATGATTCTGGAAACCATCCAGAAATTAAAGAATGGCGTTGGAATTGTTAAAATAGCTCAAATTTTGAAAGGATCGAAGAACAAAGAAATAATTAATTCCAGATTAGATCATCTTCCTCAATATGGAAAGTTGTCGGGAATGACCATTGGGTCCATCCGTGCAATGGTAGAGCATCTGATTAAAGAACAATTTGTAAATGTAATCGGTGGCGAATATCCTGTTTTGCGATTATCTCACACCGGAGTTAAGGCATTGCAAGAAAGAACGCCCATAAAAATCAAAACAACCAGAGTACCTATTGAAAAGAAACCAGCCAGAAAAGAGACCAACCAGACAATTACGGATACTGTTGAGCAAACTTACCAATTGTTTGATCAGGGATTATCGATTGAAAAAGTTGCTGAAAAACGAGGGTTGAGCACTGGAACTATTTATTCTCACCTGGTGATATTGATACAAAATCAAAAGGTCAATATCGAAAAGATTCTGCCCAAACAGATAATTGATACAATCGAAGCAATAATTATTGACCTCGGCCAGGTTGACCGGTTGACTCCGATTAAAGATAAATTGCCTGAAGAATTCAGCTACGATATGATTCGCTGTGTTGTGGAGAATTGGAAAGTGAGAAAAACCGATTCTGCCAGCCAACCATCGGAAGGCTCCAGGATTCCATTATTATTCAAAACAGGAAATGAAATAGATACCATTGTTAAGGCAGGAAATGAACGAAATGAAGAAGCGATACCGACATTAATTGAGTATTTACATGCAAAAGATGGCAATCAGCGAAGATTAGCCGCTTCTGCTTTGGGGAAAATAGGAAACCCGGGTGCAGCTAAACCATTGATGGATTTGATCAGCATTGAAGAAAAACCTCAGGTGAAGCAATATGCCATCAACGCATTAGGGGCGATTGGTGAAAATAAAGCTCTTCCATTATTAGAAAATATCCAATCCGATCAAAACGAAAAGGATTATGTTAGACAAGCAGCAAGAATTGCGAAAAATTTGATAAATTCCAGGCAAATAAATAAGAAAAAAGAAATTTTACCCGATGAAATAACGGAAGAAAGAAGTACTGATGAATCAATCAAGAAATTTCTTTCCGGGGATCATCCCAGACAACTACCAGGACCCTGGGATACGGGCTGGGCTCTGGGATTTCACAGTCGTTATCAGGGATCAGAATGGACTCGCAGTCCAGTTGGGGAACTGGCATTCCGTTTGAAATATCAAGGAGATTTTAATGCGATCCCTTCATTGGTTCAAAAAATGAAAGATCTGATTCAAGATCATCCAGAGATTGCAAAGGTAGATGCTATTATTCCGGTGCCATCTTCCGTTCAACGCGAGAAAGACCCGGTTAGCAGCCTTGCGAGTGAGCTTGCCAGGCAATTGAAGGTCAACTATTGGCCGGTAGTTGCAAAATCACGAAAAACAGACCAGCAAAAACAATTTCAAACCCTGGCGCAGAAAAAAGCCAATGTTGCTGGTGCATTTCGATTACAATCTTCCATTAATGGAAAAAGAGTACTGGTTGTGGATGATCTTTTCGACTCTGGAGCAACATTAGAGGAGATTACGAAATTGCTTAAACAGGCTGGGGCTGATACAGTTAATGTGCTGACAATCACCCGCACAATCCATTCTGAACATTAAGGAAAAGCAAACCATGATGATTTCACTTGTTTCAAAAATAACCCTGTTGCTCGGTTCTCGACTTGCGATCAGAAAGGATTCCGAATTAACACCCTTAACGTTGCGAGAATGGAACATCCTGGAAAAGAAATTGAAGCCCTCTGGATTGGAGTCTTTTGCAGATCTGCCTGGATTGGAGATCAATGATATTCAGAAACAGCTCGATATCAGTGAGAAAGAAGCCGTACGGATTGCAGAATTGTTGGACAGAATTGAATTATTGGAACAATCGTTGGCTTATTATGCTGATAAAGGCATACAGGTTATCACCAGGAATGATGATGTGTATCCACAACGCTATCGTGAACGCCTGAAGGATTCAGCTCCACTGGTGCTGTTTTTTGCGGGTGAGCCGGCATTAATGGGGCAACCCGGCATCGCTGTAGTGGGATCACGCCATCTGGATCCCATTGGGCAGGCATGCGCTGAATTTGTCGGAAATACCTGCGGTTTATCCGGTCTGGTTCTGTACTCGGGTGGTGCAAAAGGTGTGGACTCCATCAGTACCCAGGCGGCTCTGGAGGCTCGTGGAACAGCAGTGAGTGTGTTAGCGCATAGTCTGGAACAGACGATTAAGGATTCAACGACAAAGAAGGCAATTGAACGAGGAGATTTATGTCTGGTTACTCCTTTTACCCCGGATGCAGGATTTTCGGTGGGAACAGCGATGGGACGCAACAGGTTGATCTATTGCCTGGCTGATTATGCCATTGTGGTTGCCAGTGATGCGGAAAAGGGCGGAACCTGGGCAGGCGCAACAGAGACTTTGAAGGCTGGATGGGTGCCTGTTTTCATTTTGGACCACCCGAATATGCCGGAAGGAAACAGGTTGTTAATCCAAAAAGGTGGTGTGCCATTTCCGCATCCATTTCCGGAACATTTTAGCCGGTTGGAAAGTTGGTTAAGCGAGAAAAGCCAGCCTGCGTCTCCAAAACCGCAACAATTGGGTTTGTTATGATAATTTAGGAAAGATTTTTTCGCTTGAAATAATCAAAACTTATTCTTGATTTTCTTTGAAGACTCCGGTCATGGGATGATCTGGGAGGAAGCTACGAAATTCCATGGTTGGATGATCAATGTTGTTTTACCAGAAACATATTCACGATAACAAGATTTTTTCCAATCTGCTTTAATATTACCGGGAGATTCCAATACGGCTCTCCCGGTAATTGGTAGTATTTTCTTTTTCAAATTCCATTCCTTGTAAGCAATAGAAAACATTTGAACATGAGGTATCAAATTCTTATAATGGGAAGAATGATCCCTTTAATTAGGTTTAAAAATTGATCAACGATAAGATGCAATGATCAATTGTAGTTGAATTTTATTATCTTTCTCAATAGTGTCTGAAAAATCTGGTTAAAAAATCTAGTAAAGATGTGCCGTGATAATTGGATTATTATTTTATTTACACTTATACTTGTGTAAATTTGGAGGAGAAAAATTGAAAAGCTTAACCTGGGTAGTATCATATATTTGTATTATTTTTGTGCTTGTTGGATGTTCCCCCAAAGCAGAACCTGTAACAGGAATACCTTCTAATCCAGAGATTATTCTGGCCACAACCACCAGTACGCGTGATTCAGGGTTGTTAGACGAATTATTGCCAATTTTTCAGGAACAAACTGGATATAATGTGAAAATGGTGGCAGTTGGAACAGGCGCAGCATTGGCAATGGGGGAAGAAGGAAATGCGGATGTATTATTGGTGCACGCCCCGGCAGCTGAAGAAGAGCTGATGGAAAAGGGGTTTGGTAGTGAACGTTACCTGGTTATGCATAATGATTTTGTGATTGTCGGACCTGCGAATGACCCTGCTGGAATTAAAGGGACAGATCTGACAACAGATGCATTTTCCAAAATTGCCAGTCAAGGATCGCCTTTTATTTCGCGTGGGGATGACTCTGGCACACACAAAATGGAATTGAGTCTGTGGGGAAAGGCTGGTAAAGAACCTTCCGGGGATTGGTATGTGCAATCAGGCCAGGGAATGGGTGATACTTTAAGGATTGCATCTGAAAAATTCGGATATACTTTAACAGACAGAGCTACCTATCTGGCAACCAAGGACACTTTGGAGCTTGAGATATTATTGGAAGGTGATGCGGTTTTGTTAAATATCTACCATGTGATTGTGGTGAATCCAGAGAAGTGGCCAAAAGTTAATGTTGAGGGAGCACAAGCCTTTGCCGAGTTCCTGGTTTCAGAAGCAACACAAAAATTTATTGAAGAATTTGGTGTAGAACAATATGGTCAGCCTTTATTCTTCCCGGATGCAGGGAAAGATGAAGCGAGCTTAGGTGTGTAATTTATGCAGTGGATTTGGGAAGGTATTCAACAGGCATTTCAATTATTATTCAAAGATGCAGAAGTTCTACAAATTACGCTGCTTTCATTAAGAATTTCCGGATCTGCAACACTATTAAGTCTGTTTATTGGCATGCCATTGGGTACCTTCCTGGCACTGAAAAAATTTCCTACCCGTGAATTCTGGATCTCTTTAATCAATACCGGGATGGCGCTTCCCCCGGTGGTTGTGGGTTTGGTGGTGTCACTTTTCCTTTGGCGGAGTGGACCACTGGGGAATCTACAATTAATGTACACATCGGGAGCAATCGTCATCGCTCAGATTGTTATTGCTGCACCTGTTGTGACGGGGCTTACCGTCTCAGCTTTGCAACAACTGGATCCCAAACTGCAATATCAGCTGCTCGGATTGGGCGCTTCAAATTTGCAAATGGTCTGGATACTTTGGAAAGAAGCACGTTTACCCCTGCTAGCAGCTTTGATGGCAGGCTTTGGAAGTGTGATTTCTGAAGTAGGCGCATCCATGATGGTTGGAGGAAATCTGCGTTATGAAACGCGTGTTTTGACTACAGCCATCGTTTTGGAAACAAATAAGGGTCAATTCGGTAAAGCGATTGCCTTAAGCATTATTCTGTTGGTATTGGCTTTTCTGGTGAACATGGTATTAACATCTGTACAACAACGCAACTTACCCAGTAAATAGAAAATGTCTGAAATAATTTTAGATATCAAGAACTTAAAAATTTCCCGAAACCAATCATTGGTTCTGTCTATTGATGAGTTGGGTATCAAGAATGGCGAGTTACTGGCTGTCATTGGTCCGAATGGCGCGGGAAAAAGCAGCATGATCATGGCACTCAGTGGTCTTTTGCCTTTTGATCAGGGAGAGATTTTCTTTGAAGGTCAATTAGTTCATCCAAAAGATCTTTTCGACTACCGCCGGAAAATTGGCATGGTTTTACAAAATCCATTATTGTTGGATGATTCTGTAGAAGACAACATTGCCGTTGGTCTTCGATTTCGGGGTGAATCTAGAAAAGAATCCAAACAGAAAGAAAAACTTTGGATGGAGAGATTGGGTATATCCCATCTGGCCAAAAGGAAAGCCAGGCAGCTATCCGGTGGAGAAGCCCAACGAGTAAGTTTAGCCAGAGCCCTGGTATTGAAACCTAAAATATTATTTCTGGATGAACCATTTGGTGCGCTGGATGCGCCTTCCAGGGCTCGATTAATCGAGGATTTTATCCAACTACAGAAGCAAGAAGCGATCACCACGATTTTTGTCACACATGATCAGAATGAAGCCTTATGGATGGGGGATCGCGTTGCAGTGATTATGGGAGGAGAATTACGACAAATTGGACATCCTGATGAAGTTTTCAATGCGCCGCTGGATGCAGATGTGGCTGGCTTTGTTGGTACTGAGACAATTATCCCCGGAAAAGTCGTCGCAGTGCAGGATGGATTGGCCAGTGTTCAGGTGGATGGCTATTCTCTGGAGGTTGTTGGAGATGTGCTTCCAGGTCAAAAAGTATTCATTTGCTTAAGACCAGAGCATTTGACCTTATGGCGCGATTCTACTATAGGACAATCCAGCGCACGTAATTTTCTACGGGGAACTATTAAACAATTAACCCCGCAGGGTGTGCTTGATCGGGTGATCCTGGATTGTGGTTTCCATCTGGTTGGATTAATCACCCGTTCGTCGACGCGGGATATGGGTCTTGAGGTGGGGATGAGTGTTACTGCAAGCTTTAAATCCTCTTCTGCTCATCTGGTTGTGCGTGGTGGGGAGTAGATTCAACTCCATAAATCAATTTTACGAAATCACTTGACAGTATTTGTTGGTGCGGTATAATTCTGCCCGCTGCCAGTAACATGCAGCCCGGCAAACCCGGAATAATGATCTTTTATAAAGCAATAACCTTAAAGAGTCAGAGCTACTTACCAGACCCAAATTTGCGCAAAATTGTCGAATTTGAAACAGTATCTGTTGAAACAGTATCTTGACACATAAGACAATCGGGTATACAATAGTACTCCCGAACTGTGAAAGGGTGATCTAGTCAACATCGATAGATCATTGAAAACTGATGAGGGTGAAGGAAACCCCCCAATAACATCGCTGTTGATAGCCGATGTTGCCAACGAAGTGAGTTGTGACAGCATCGGATTTTTTGTCGCATATTGTGGGCAGACCTTTAAGGCAGCACCTTAACAACTGAAGAGTGATAGGAAAGACGAAGAACCTGTTAATTTTTTAATCCGCGAAGAAAAAATAAACCGAAGCATCTCGAAAGAGATGATAAAAGATATTTTTGCGGAGAGTTTGATCCTGGCTCAGGATGAACGCTGGCGGCGTGCCTAATACATGCAAGTCGAACGGGGTATTTGAGCAATCGAATACTTAGTGGCGAACGGGTGAGTAACGCGTTGGTGACCTGCCCCAAAGCGGGGGATAACAGCCTGAAAGGGTTGCTAATACCGCATATGGTCTAAAGGGCTTAGAAGCTTTAGATTAAAGGAGAAATCCACTTTGGGAGGGGCCTGCGTCCCATCAGCTAGTTGGTAGGGTAAAAGCCTACCAAGGCGATGACGGG
>JAHYJK010000330.1 GCA_019429225.1 Anaerolineaceae bacterium | reverse complement strand
AGAAAAGAAGTTATTTATAAAATATTCTCTGGACAAAATGGCCTACAGTGAAATAGGTGAACTTTTTGGTGTGTCTAATGAAAGAATTCGACAAATTTATAATAATTCAGTAGATTTGATATGCAATCGATTAGAAGACAATCCAAATCTGTTTCTTCAATCTGTTTGTTTGATTGCTGATAAATTAGGTGATGAACTTAACCCACAGAAATTAGAATATCATCTCAAAGAAGTTGGAATACTTGATTCCAAAAATAACAACAAGGACCAAACAACGTTAAATATGTGTCTGGCACTTATGATTAACAAAAAAACATCCATCTTAATTGATCCAATGTATAAATCATAATCGAGGAGCAAAAATGACAACCAAAGATTATTCGGACCCCAAAACAGTGGAAGAAATCATTGAACAATGTCGTTGGCTTCAGGAGGATTTCAATAGTGAAATCAACCTGGATTACCTTGAAAAAGCAATAGAGATGCTCGATAATGCAATAGAAAATTCACCTGAAGATGATCCAAGTCGGGAAAAATATATCTACGAACGCAATCGACTCTACAATAGATATCCAGACCTTGATGAGTGGTTATCTGAACCCAGATATGATTACCAGTTAGATATTAGATACAATTATGAGTGGTTTAATGAAAATAATGAATACCTTGATCGGGAGATTATCATTAAGTACTTAAGTGAGGAAAATCGAAAAAGAGAAAAAGATATGCAAGAATTTTTTGACAAACATAAAGAGATTTTTGTGGATCAATTTGATTATGCATTGGTGGGATTTGAAGGAGAAAGGTATTCTCAAGTCTTTGACGAAAAGATGAGATCGCAGAATTGGATAGGGATTTTTCTGGATAGCCAGGGTTATCCAGACATGGCATTTGACGAAACCTTCATTATCAGAAATGCACCACCTTTAGATGCGGATAGTAAAATCTACCTTCCTGTTAAGCCAAATACTTTGGATAAGAAAACGCATAAATTCCCAGATCAAAAAGATAAAAACAGAGATTGCAGTTCCATAATGCCCATTGATGTTGATCTTTGGGATTTTGAAGGTGAACAAGATACTTCTAAAGGTTATTTTGAATTTACAAGCCAACTAATAAATAAAATTGTTTTTGTGAGCAACCTTTTGAATACAAAAGATATAAATGATCTCGATATCAATAGTTTTCACTTCCTCATTGATTTGCTTCATTTGAACGAGGATGTGTATGAAAAAATAAAGAATCCATTAGGAGTAATAGAAGAATGTAATTTTACCCTCTCGGGTGATCCTTCAGTAATCGACAAAAAACTAATACCCTCAACAAATTGGAGTGAACTACGACGTTTGACGGGCAATCGGGAAGAAAAAATTTTCGGTACAATTGAAATCACAAAGAACGGCTATGTAAAAATGAGTTTAGTCTTAAATAATCATTACTCTGCTGATTTGAATTATGAATATTTGGAATACAATTCTGATTCATTTGAGATTCTTTCAGATCTTTCCATAAGCGCCTTTCTAGCCATGTTTTCTGATTAGTAGCAAGAATAAAAAAAATAACCCTTATAGGAAAACTAAATGAGCCAAGCCAAAAATGAAAATGTCAAATTCATCAAATTGACAGCTGATGTAGCAATTGAATTTGTCAAAGTACCGGCTTGCGAGTTTATTATGGGTGCCCCGGAAAATGCTTGGCTGCCCAGATACTCTGATGCACAACCTGAACACAAAGTCTTCCTTGATAGTTTCTGGATCAGCAAAACGCCAATTACAAAAGGACAATATGAAGTTTGTTATCCGGATAAGGATTTTGGGGATAATAAAGACCTGCCAGTTCATTTTGTAACCTATTTTGAAGCCAGGTATTTTTGTGCCTGGCTTATGGAAAAATCAGGGCTTCCTGTCCGGCTTCCAACGGAAGCAGAATGGGAAAAAGCAGCCCGGGGAACGGATGGCAGAATATATCCCTGGGGCGATGAAGATCCGAAATCCTATTTTTTGACCCATGACAGATTACATTCGGTTGGACGCTACCCATATGCAGGAAGTCCCTATGGGGTTACAGATATTTGTGAAAATGTGGGTGAATTTGTTGCTGATTATTATGATGAGAATTACTACCAAGATGCTCCAAAGAGCAATCCCAAAGGCCCGTCGGATGGGTTCTGGCATGTGATCAGGGGCATGGAATGGCGAACCTATGCGCGGGAGTCCGAAGAGAATCCAATTAATCCAAGATTTGGCTTTCGCTGTGCATTTTCTGATGATCCAACCATACCATCCATTGTGGAAATCGAACAAAAAGAAACCTCATTTCATCCTGGCTTCACAATCATAAAAAAGAATAACATTGAGGAAGTTATCATTTCAATTGCTGAAGGTGTAGATATGCCTTTTGTGCATGTGACGGCAGGAGAATTCCTGATGGGCTCTTCTGAAGATGATACAAAAGCAAAAGATGATGAGAAGCCACAACATCTTGTCTACCTCGATGATTATTGGATTGGTAAATATCCAGTAACCCATGAACAATACGCAGCCATCAGACCCGGTCATGTTGACTTCATTGAAGAAGCAAAGAAGCATCCTGTATTTTATGTTAATTGGGATCTTGCTGAAGAGTATTGTGAAATGTTAGCAGCAAGAACGAATTTGCCGATCCGTTTGCCAACAGAAGCAGAATGGGAAAAAGCAGCCCGAGGAACTGACGGCCGGCTTTACCCCTGGGGTAATCAGGAACCAACACCTGAATTGGGGAATGGTCCTAGATCTCTTGAAGATTTTGTTCCCACACCAGTTGATAAATATCCATTAGGTGCCAGCCCTTATGGGGTAATGGATATGGGTGGGAACTTAAGGGAATGGACGGCTGATTTGTATGATGAAAATTATTACAGCGTGTCACCTTATAAAAATCCAACAGGACCTGAAGATTATAAGGGGGATCCTGTAATCAGGGGCGGTCCAGTGGATAGGGTTTGTGTATTTCGCGATACGGGTCTAAGTAAATATTTTTTGAATATTTGGTTAAAGTATATTAGTTTTCGTTGCGTTTTGGAAAAATTGCCATAAGAAATTAATTTAATACAGCAACTTAGTGGGAGGAAACGATGGAAGAATA
>JAHYJK010000329.1 GCA_019429225.1 Anaerolineaceae bacterium | reverse complement strand
CGTAAATTTCTTTAATGATCTCTGGATTATTCATTTCCATTGCTAATTGAGTCCTGGCAGTATAGGCATCAGGAGCTTTGATTTCTATGCCCCAGGCGTTGGCAACGATCTTTAAGAAGCCAAGATCCTGACCATTCAGTGAACTGACAATATTTAGCATTGAAAAAATCTCATCCTTTATTCAACTGTAGTGAATATCACAACTGGAAAAATTATACAGCAGATATACGGACTATCCAGGGGAGATTGAATACTTATCGAATTCGTAAATAAGATTTAATTGACTTACATGCTGCTTACTTGTATAATTTCTCAAGTCATGGTTAAGATATGGAAATCAAATGGCCTTAAAAGGTAATCTGCGCGACTTTACAATCACCCAATTATTGAATCTTGTTAATCTTGCCTGCAAAACGGGTACCCTGGTTGTTGAGGGTCCAGCGGACGTAGCCAAGATTACTTTTCGTGAAGGGAAGTTGATCTATGCCCAATTGGATCATCTGGATAATTCCTTGGCAGGAATTTTAAGAAGAAGCAAAAAAATCAGCTCTCGCCAGTATTCCATCCTGACTGAACGGGCAGCCAATATGAATGATAAAGAGCTTGGCATATTACTCATTAATGCCGGGTATCTAAGTCAGTATGACATTATTGATAGTTTACAACAGTACTTTGTAGGAATCGTTCGCCAGTTATTTACCTGGGTGGAAGGGGTTTTCACTTTTGAAGTAAATACATTGCAGCCTTCTGATAAAATTCCGATCCGGATGGATCTTGAAAACCTGATCATAGAAGGATCAAGACAATTAAGAGAGTGGGAACAATTACAACAGGAAATTCCTTCCCTGGATATGTCATTAAAATTTAGCGATCGACCCGGAATCAATATCAGAAATGTAAATCTTAGCGTGGAAGAATGGCGGGTGGTTTATTACGTAAATCCCAAAAATACGATGCGTCAGATTGCGAAAGCAACAAAATTGAATGATCTGGAGATTAGACGAATAGTGTATTCTTTACTGCAGGCTGGTTTAATTGAAGTAATCAGACCTGGTGAACATCCTGCTACATTGCCACCGAGAGCATTTCCAAAAACAAACAAAACAGAACAGAAATCATTGATTAATCGAATTATTGACAGAATTCGGGCAATTTGAAAACAGGTAATTTATGCAGACGGTAAAAATTGTAGTAACAGGCCCATTCAGTTCAGGAAAAACAGAATTTATCCAGTCAATCAGTGAAATTGATGTCGTCTCCACGGAACGAAAAATATCCCTTGAATCAGAGAAAATCAAGAGTGCTACTACGGTTGCCATGGATTTTGGGCGGATCACAATCGATAAAGAATTAGTGCTTTACATGTTTGGTACACCAGGCCAAAGAAGATTTGATTTCATGTGGGAAATTCTTTCAGAAGGCATGCTGGGCTTTATCGTAATGGTGGATAGCGCCCGACCAGAGACATTCCGAGAGGCACGCTACATTCTGGAAACTTTTCGTGCATATGCACCAACGCCGTATGTTGTAACAGCCAACAAACAAGATTTAGATGATGCATGGGATCTTGAAGACATGCGTTTTGCCTTAAGGTTGGATCCAAAAATTAAACTTTTACCCTGTGTGGCACATGATAAAAACTCGGTTAAAAAGGTCCTTCTCGAATTACTTTATACCATTTTGGCCGAGATGGAGGCAAAATAGTCTGCACTGATGTCGTCCATCACAACTGATAAAGGAATGTTACACTATGAGGTTTTTGGTAAAGGGAAACCTGTAATTTTTTTACATGGCTGGCTTGGGTCATGGGGACTCTGGCAGCAAACCATATCAGAGATCGGAAAAACGAATCGGGCTTATGCGCTTGATTTTTGGGGGTTTGGTGATTCCGACGATAAGCTATCCTCATATAATGTGCAGGATTTTGTGGATCTAATCAGGCAATTTATGGATCAATTAGGAATTCAAAAAGCTCCACTCGTAGGCCACAGTATGGGTGGGACAGTAAGTCTGATGGCGGCAATCAAAGACCCAGGACGCATCCAAAAAGTGGCTGTGATTGGGTCCCCAATTGAAGGAAAATCCCTGAGTTTTGCCTTAAGATTGGCTGGCAAACGAATTGTTGCAGAATTCTTATTTCGAAACTTTGGTTTATTTCGTAAATCATTAAGAAAATTATCTCCCATGATTTGTGGTGACCCGCAATTTCCTGAAATTATTGATCATGATCTTTCTAGAACAAATCTGGAGTCTTTTCTGAACAGCATTCGTTCACTCAATCAGGTAGATTTGAGGTCGGAACTTGATAAAATCAAAATTCCGGTATTGGGAATGTATGGAAAACGTGATAATATAGTATCACCCGCTCAATATAAACCATTGCAACAAGGGATTCCCCACGCACAAATTGAACTTTTTTCAAAATCCGGTCACTTTATCATGCTCGAAGAACCGAAGTTATTTTTACAACTTGTCCATGAATTCATAAATCAGGAGACTGATTAAGAAATGACCTATCAATCAACTCTAAATTGCTCTGGTACAATGACTGACATATTACTGGAGGGGGTAAGAGAAACGATTGGAACACCAGAAAAAAACTTATTGGAAACTGCTCCATTGCTTTTTGGAGAACGAGGATCTTGTGGTATTGCACACCGCATAGGTGAAGCAAGTTTTCGGTATTTTCTTAGGAAAAATGGTAAACAATATTCATTAACCGAAAACTCCTATCGATTATTGAATTCGCAACAAAGAATCTTGTTTGGATTGAAGCAACTTGCTGAGTTCGCTCACCAGAATTGTGGTGCCTGCATTGAAATCCATGAGGATGAGAATCGATGGTATTGGCAAGTGGTAGCAAATGAATCAGTTCCATATTGGAATCGCTTCTACTCTCCCTATACGATTGGATTACTACGGGAATTTTTTACCTGGACAAGTGGTGGCCGTTACTATCCAATGGAGGAGGAGACGAGCGATCCCGGCTCAGATGTATTATTCCAGATAGCTATTAATAAAAAACCTTTAGGTAATTAATGCTAGATTATAGAATTGTTTTGCGCTCCGACAGGCAGGTATTACCGTTTAATGAACCGGCCAGAGATCTGAGAATCCTGAATAAACCTTT
>JAHYJK010000039.1 GCA_019429225.1 Anaerolineaceae bacterium | reverse complement strand
AATGATTTTTGATCCAAAGGGAAATCTTTTATTTAAATCAAGAGTAACGATTGAGAATTATTCCTCCCCTGAGCCTGGCCTGATGGAACAGGATCCTGAAAATTTTTGGAGAACATTGTGTGAAGCTTGTCAGCAATTGTGGGCTATCCCAGGTGTGGATAAAAACTCTATTTCCTGTGTAACAATAACAACACAAAGATCAACCTTAATCAATCTTGATAAAAATGGAAAACCACTCAGACCGGCAATTGTCTGGTTGGATCAAAGACGAACAGAAGGACTAAAACCTGTGAGTGGGATATGGGGCATATTATTTGCTCTGTCTGGAATGAGTGAAACTGTCGCATATTTACAAGCAGAAGCCGAGAGCAATTGGATAAGAACGTATCAACCTGAGATTTGGAATGCAACAGAAAATTTTTTGCTATTATCTGGTTATCTTTCATACCGAATGACAAACCAGTTTGTTGATTCTATTGGTTGCCAGGTGGCCTATATCCCCTTCGATTATAAAAAACAAGATTGGGCATCTCCATGGGATTGGAAATGGCAGGCAGTTCCAGTTTCAAAAGATATTCTTCCGGAACTCGTACCTGCTTCAAAAACCCTTGGGATAATATCTGAACAGGCTAGCAGAGAAACGGGTATTCCATCCGGATTGCCCCTCATTGCCGCAGCTGCTGATAAAGCCTGTGAGGTACTAGGATCAGGTTGTGTTGAACCCAATATCGCTTGTCTTAGTTTTGGAACCACAGCAACAATCAATACAACCCACACAAAATACACAGAAGTCATTCCATTGATACCTCCTTATCCTTCAGCAGTGCCAGGAAGATACAGCCTTGAAATGCAAATTTACCGTGGTTATTGGATGGTAAGTTGGTTCAAGCGAGAATTTGGCTTGAACGAACAAAGATTGGCATCTCAAAGGGGCGTTGAAGCTGAAGATTTGTTTGATGATCTTATAAACTCTGTCCCTCCAGGATCAATGGGTTTGGTTTTACAACCATTCTGGTCACCAGGATTAAAAAAACCAGGACCAGAAGCGAAAGGGGCGATAATAGGGTTTGGGGATGTCCATACACGTGCTCATTTATATCGATCAATTATTGAAGGTCTTGCATACGCACTTCGTGAAGGAGCTGAGAGAACTGAAAAACGAAGCAAAATTCCCATCACGGAAATAAGAGTTGCAGGCGGTGGCAGTCAAAGCAAAGCTGCATTACAAATAACTGCTGATGTTTTTAATTTACCTGTATCCAGACCAGACATTTATGAGGCATCCGGATTAGGTGCAGCCATCGATGCAGCAGTTGGAATGGGATATTATTCAGATTTCGAATCAGCTGTAAAGAACATGACGAGGGTTGGAAAAACAGTCGAACCCAATTTGAATAACATTAATATTTATGAAGATTTATTTCGCAAAGTATATCTACCGATGTATAAACGCTTGAAACCTTTATACGATGAGATACGCTCCATTACGGGGTATCCATCTAAATTTTAATCTTTGAAATTTAGATGTAGATTGATTGACTTTAAGTT
Source organism: Anaerolineaceae bacterium (assembly GCA_019429225.1). Classification (GTDB taxonomy): domain Bacteria; phylum Chloroflexota; class Anaerolineae; order Anaerolineales; family Anaerolineaceae; genus UBA6170. The sequence continues at coordinate 22,260 of JAHYJK010000039.1, read as the reverse complement.
TTCATTCTAATAGAATGATATTGTAATAAAATAAGCTAATTCCAGAAAAGAAAGGACAAAACGTTCACATATTTAATTAATTTATGGTTAGAATCCATTAACCTAAGTTTTCACGAATAAATTTTTAAAAAATTTTAATCAAATTTAAGGAGTAAAAAATGTCAAATCCAAGTAATTTTAAATTTGCAAAGACCGATGAATGGGTTAGCTTAGAAGGAAATGTTGCCACCATTGGCGTATCTGACTACGCCCAATCTCAACTTTCAGATATTGTATACTTAGAATTCCTAGTTGAACCGGGGGATGAGTTTACTACGGGAGATTCACTTGTCACACTCGAATCTGTGAAAGCAGCTGCAGATGTTTCATCCCCAGTATCGGGGAAGGTTTTAGAAATTAACGAAGCCTTAACCGATGATTTTGAAGCTGTAAATGCTGATCCATTTGGACGAGCCTGGATGGTAAAGGTTGAATTAAGTGATCCATCCGAATTAGATTCACTCATGACCGCAGATGCATATACCACTTATTGTGAAGAGCGAGACCACTAATGTTTATCCCAAATACTGAAGCCGAACGCGACGAAATGTTGCAAAAAATCGGCTTATCAAGAATAGAAGATTTGTTTTCTGATGTTCCAAAAGAATTCAGATATCCAGATCTAAATCTTCCTGAAGCCGTATCCGAAATGGAAGCACTGCAAAATCTAAAAGATTTGGCAATTGCAAACGACTCAACTGACGATCTCATCTGTTTTCTTGGAGCAGGTGCTTATAATCACTATATTCCAGCGTCTGTGGATGCAATCATCTCACGTGGAGAATTCTTAACTGCCTACACCCCCTATCAACCAGAAGTATCCCAGGGAACGTTACAATCAATCTTTGAATATCAATCTTTGGTTGCAGCACTTACTGGAATGGATGTCAGTAATGCATCACATTATGATGGAGCAACTGCAGCTGCAGAAGCTTGTGTTTTGGCATACCATCATTTTCGTGGTAAAAGAACCAAATTTATCCTTTCACGGTATCTTCATCCCCATTATCGCGAGACCATAAAAACATACTTCCAGGGATATGAAAAAATACAGATTACGGGCGATGATGCTGTGGAGGGCTTCCAAGCCAGTGAAGATTTATTAAAATTGGTTGATACTAATACAGCCATCGTGTATGTCCAATACCCAGATTTTCTTGGAAGGATTCATGATTTCAAAGCCTTTGCCGAACAAGTACATGCAGTTGGGGCAATTCTTGCTGTATCTGTAAATCCATTAGCGCTTGGTTTAATCAAGCCCCCATCTGAATTTGATGCTGATATTGTGACAGGTGAAGGCCAGCCACTGGGCATTCCTTTATCATATGGCGGTCCGTATCTGGGTTTATTTGCAACGAAGAATCAATTCATGCGAAAACTTGCCGGGAGACTGGTGGGTGAAACGGTCGATAACAAAGGAAATAAGGGATATGTGCTTACCTTGACTGCACGTGAGCAACATATTCGAAGGGAAAAAGCTACTTCAAACATCTGTTCCAACCAGGGATTAATCGCCTTAACATCAACCGTGTATATGTCCTTATTAGGAAAACAAGGTTTGAGGCAAGTAGCAAAACTCAATTACGATAAAGCACATTATGCTGCAGATCAGATTTCGAAATTAAAGGGATTTGAAGTCCTGGATCTAGGAGCATTTTTTAATGAGTTTGTTGTCCGTACACCAAAACCTGTCAGTGAATTGAATTCATTACTACTCGATTATGATATCCTGGGTGGTTATGATTTATCAAAAGATTATCCAGAATTAGAGAATTGCATGCTATTAGCCGTAACTGAAATGAATACAAAAGACGATATTGATTATCTGGTCGAAATCTTGCAGGAGGTGTCAAATGACTGAGCCTACTATTTTTGAAATCTCATCTCCTGGTAGAACTGGTGTTAAATTCCAGGCTAGTGATGTTCCGCAATTCGATGTACCGAAGGAATTTTTACGCGAACAACTACCTATGCCGGAAGTATCTGAAATCGATGTGATCAGACATTTTACACGTCTTTCACAACTTAATTACTGCATCGATACCGGATTTTATCCTTTGGGATCATGCACAATGAAATTCAATCCACGGATTAACGAAGTCACAGCCAGGTTAGCAGGATTTGGAAAAGTTCATCCTTTACAGCCTGTAGAAACTGTTCAGGGTAGTCTGGCTCTTATGTATGATCTCCAGAATTGGCTTGGGGAAATCAGTGGTTTTTCAGGGGTTACACTACAACCTGCAGCTGGTGCGCATGGTGAGTATGTTGGAGTTATGATTATTCGTGCTTATCACAAAGATCGCAAAGATTCTAAACGCACCAAAATGATAATCCCGGACTCAGCCCATGGAACCAATCCTGCAAGTTCTGCAATGAGCGGGTTTGATGTCGTCGCTGTGGCGACTGATAATAACGGCAATGTTGACCTTGATTCATTACGAGCGGTTTGTGACGACACAGTTGCTGGATTAATGTTAACTAATCCAAACACGTTAGGACTTTTTGAACAAAATGTAATTGAGGTTGTCAAAATTGTTCACGAAGCTGGTGGCTTGGTTTATGGGGATGGAGCCAATCTCAACGCGTTATTAGGGGTTGTGCGACCTGGTGATCTTGGTATCGATTTAATGCATTTCAATTTGCACAAGACATTTTCCACACCACATGGTGGCGGTGGACCTGGTTCGGGTCCGGTTGGTGTCGCAGCACATCTGGTGGATTTCTTGCCATGTCCAATAGTAGGAATTCTTGAAGAAGGATCTGAGGATTATCCTCCTTTATATGGATTTGTTGAACCAGCCAAAAGTATTGGCAGAATTAAAGCCTTTTTTGGTCATTTTGGTATGATGGTCAGAGCTTACACATATATCAGCATGTATGGCAAAGAAGGGCTCAAGAATATAGCCGAAGGATCAGTCCTTAATGCGAATTATTTAATGACATTACTCAAAGACACTTACAAGTTAGCATATGATCGACTTTGTATGCATGAATTTGTTTTGGAAGGTCATTGGCCAGATGCACCAGAAGTACATGCATTAGATATTGCCAAACGTTTGATGGACTACAATTTCCATCCACCAACAAACTACTTCCCTCTTATCGTCCCAGAAGCGTTAATGATTGAGCCAACAGAAACCGAAAGCAAGCAGACTCTTGATTTATTTGCTGATGCCATGTTGAAAATAGCAGAAGAAGCAAAAACTCAACCTGAACTTTTGAAATCTGCTCCTCATAACACGCCAATTGGTAGATTAGACGAAGTAAAAGCTGCTAAAGATCTGGTTTTGTGTTGCTGGATTCCAGAAAAGAATAGTTAGTTTACAATCACTAAAAAAAATCTCCTGGTTTTCAGGAGATTTTTGATTTAACTAACTATATGTAAAATAAATGGATGACTAAAATAAATATACTCAACCCTGAGGACAAAAAGAGCTTTGTAACACGATCTAAATTTCCAGGAGAAAAAGGGAATCCTTTTGACAGGATATTAAGGCACCTTCAAAAAATCAATCAGATCCCTGTGATTTTGTTTTTTTTATTTATATTAATACTTAGTGGAATATTCTCATTCTTTACTGTTGAGAATTGGCTTCTTTTATTGTTCTTTTCAATTTCTGATTCTTTATTACTCGGTGTACTACCAAAATTCAAAATCTCATTTGGGTCGTATAAATCACAAATATTTTTGTTATTGATCCTTCGAGCATTGTTTGTTTGGTTTTCATTCCCAATTAACCTGATTTTTCAAAGTATCGGGTCTTTATTTGTTTATTATGGTTTCATGAAGGAACCATCGGATTTAAAAATTACCACTATTTATCATAAATTCCCAAATGTTTCTTCGCCGTTTAATTTTTTACACATTTCGGATATTCATCTGGAACAGCCTGGCATTAGAGAGAAAAAGTTATTACAAATCGTTGAAGATCGAAAACCAGATTTTATTCTTTATACGGGAGATTTTCTAAACCTCTCAAACATTCGCGATGACAGAGCAATTGAAAACATTAGCAGTATATTCAATCAAATTCACACAATTGCCCCTGTTTACTATGTTTCTGGAAGTCCTGCCGTTGATGTTGAAGATACAATAAAGATCATTGAAAAAAATCTAAAACCAATACGTCTCAATAATTCAAACATTTTATTAAACCATGATGGCATCCATATTAATATCATTGGAATTACCTGCACCCACCATCCTCACCTGGATATAAAGCATTTACCTCCTTTAACCCAGGAGGGCCACATCAACATACTTCTTTATCACTCACCTGATCTTGTCTATGAGCTCAAAGCAGAAGACAAAGTAGATTTAATGCTTTCAGGTCACACCCATGGCGGACAGGTTCGCCTTCCCATAATTGGTGCAATTTTTACTGGCTCTTTGTACGGGCGAAAACTACAAAAAGGACTTTATCAAATTCATGACACATTATTATATATTTCACGAGGAATTGGACTGGAAGGCTTAGGTGCACCCAGGGTAAGATTTTTATGTTCACCAGAAATAATTGAATGGAAAATAAATTCTTGAGTAATAGGAGAAAAATGAAAATAAAAATTCCGGTATTGGAAGTCTTAGAATTCGATTTACCGAAAGAACACATTGAGTATTTTGACCTATCAATTCAATATTCAATCGTTGACTCACCTATAAAATATTCCTTTGGAGAAATAATTTTTACTGAAGGAAATGACGGTAAGAAATTAATCTTGAATGCTGGTGAAAAAGAGAAATTGTCCACTGACAGATGGAGAAAACTTGGAGGTATACTGGCAAAATTTTTGAGATCACACAATATTCTGAAACTATTTCTCCCAGAAAAAATAATAATTCCTTTGGAAGGCAAAGAATTATCAGCATTTTTTGAAGGTATTTTCCTTGGGAGTTATAGTTTTGAATATTTCAAAAAAGATTCAACAATTGAGAAGATATATTTGATGGTTGCGAGTAAAGATATAAGCCTCAAACACGAAATAGTAAAAATTCAAAAAATTTGCTCAATCGTCAATTATGCCAGAGAGTTAGGCCAATTACCTGGAAATGTGATTAATCCACCTGCTTTGGCTGAGATTTGTAATGGACTGGCGGAGAAATATAATCTGAAAATAAAGATTCTTGACGAAAAAGAACTCGAAAAAATTGGTGCTGAAGCAATACTTTCAGTGGGAAAAGGTAGCTCTGCACAACCCAAGATGATCGTTCTTGAATACATTGCTAAAAAACCAAATATTGAAAAGCCGATTGTACTGGTTGGCAAAGCAATCACCTTCGATACCGGTGGTTATTCAATAAAATCAGTAGATGGAATCAAAAGCATGAAATTCGATAAAATGGGCGGCGTGACAGTATTGGCTACAATTCTTGCAGCTTCCCTTCTCAAGATTCCCAGGAATGTTGTTGGAATTATTTGTGCGGCAGAAAACATGATTTCGCACGAAGCTTATAGACCTGATGATATCATCAAGACCTTATCCGGCAAAACAGTAGAAATTCTTTCAACCGATGCAGAAGGCAGATTAGTCTTAGCAGATGGTCTAACCTATGCACAACGCAATTTCCAACCTCAATGCATTATTGATTTTGCAACGCTAACCGGAGGGATTGTGACGGCATTGGGAAAAATTCGTGCAGGTCTGTTTTCCAATAATTCTGAACTTTCAGACCAATTATTTAAATCAGGCGAAACTACTTTTGAAAGACTTTGGCCAATGCCTTTGGATGATGATTATTTCGAATTTATCAAGGGCGATGATGCTGATCTAAAGAATTCAGGAGGACGTGAAGGCCACCCCATTATGGGTGGCATCTTCTTAAAACAGTTTATAGAAACAGACGTAAAATGGGCTCATATTGATATTGCCGGTGCTGCCATCAGCACGAAAGCAGAAAATTATCAGCCAAAAGGCGCGAATGGTTTTGGGATTAGATTGATGCTGGATTTTTTAAATAATCAATCAGTAGAAGAATGACAACCCATCCAGAAATAATTTAAGAACCAAAAACACAAAATCAGGTGAAACTGTAAATCACCTGATTTTTTTTAGAAAAAAATGATTTTTTATTTTAGATTGTCATTTACATAATCATTTAGTTTTGATATCGCAAAAGGTAATTGCTCAGCATCTTTACCACCAGCCTGCGCCATTGTTGGCTTTCCACCACCACCACCACCTACAAATCCAGCAAGATTTTTAATCAATTGACCTGCATGTATACCACGAGCAACCAAATCTTCTGTTACAGAAGCAACCAGCATTGGTTTTTCATCGATGATCGATGCGACAACAACAACCCCAGATGGATATTTTTCCCTGAATAAATCGGTCATCGACCGTAGAGCATCATTATCTGCACCAGGCAAAATTTGTCCATGAACTGGCACCCCTTTGATCAACTTAACATTTACTAATTCCCTGGAGAAAGTCTCTTTAGCAAGCAATTGTCTCAGTCTAGAATTTTCTTTGCGAAGATTCTCTAATTCTTTTTGTAAGCTTTCAACTTTGTCGATTACAGTTTCTACTGATGTGCTTAATTTTCCTGCAACAGTTTTTAATAAAGCTGTACGTCTTTGCACCAGGTCATATGCTGCTCGTCCGGTAACTGCTTCAATTCTTCTGATGCCAGCTGCAGCGCTGCCTTCGCTCGTAATAATAAACGTGCCAATATCACCTGTTTCTTCAACATGAGTGCCACCACACAGTTCATAGGAAAAAGTTTCCTGATTGCCAATGGTTATGGTTCGCACAATTTCACCATACTTTTCTCCGAAAAGCGCCATAGCACCTTCGGAAATTGCTTCATTCAAAGATTTATGTGTGATATTGAGATGATGATTTTCCAATATGGCTTTATTGACACCTTTTTCGATATTTTCCATTTGTTCAGGAGTTAATCCATCAGGATGGGTAAAATCGAATCTCAATCTGTCGGGAGCTACGAGTGAGCCTGCCTGTCTGGCGTGAATGCCTAATACTCGATGCAATTCTGCATGCAGTAGATGGGTTGCGGTATGATTGCGCATGATATCCATCCGTCTTTGGCCATCTACAGAAGCTAATACTTTCTGATTAACTTTTGCTTTTCCATGAGTCACTTTTCCTACATGCACAATCATTCCTGCGGCTGGCCTGCGAATTCCAATAACTTCAATTTCAAATTCATCATCCAAAGAGTGTATGAGACCAGTATCAGCAATCTGTCCACCTGATTCCACATAGAAACTTGTTTTTGGCAACAATATTTCAATCTGTTCACCAGGGGAGGCTTCTTCGACAGCGTTACCCTCTTTAAATAATGCAAGAATGTCTGATTCAAATGCTAAATCGTGATACGGATCATAATGCACACCATCTTTCGAAATTTTTTCCGCTTTCACAAGCTGATCAAAAACCAATCGATAATTATCAACATCATCGTTACCCATGACACCGAAAGTTTTTCCAGCACCCGAATCCAATCTATGTTGCTCCATTGCGTTCTTGAATCCAGCTTCGTCAACTTCAAATCCTTCTTCGCGAGCAATATCTCTAGTTATTTCAAGCGGAAGGCCATGCGTAGCATACAGTTCAAACGCCTGGTTACCTGATACAATGCCTTCATTCATATTTTTGAGCGTATTAAAAATTTCATCAAGATTGCTAAGACCTGCTTCTAAAGTTTTCTGAAACCGTTCTTCTTCTCTGGTGAGATTAGTAAGAATTGTTTCCTGATTTCGAACCAGTTCCGGGTAGGCTTCACCATAACTCTTGATGACTTCACTCGCTATTTCAGCTAAAAATGGTTTATTTAATCCAATTTTTCCACCAAAACGAGCCGCGCGACGTATAATCATACGGCAGACGTAATTTCTGCCTGTATTTCCAGGAACAACGCCATCTGCAATTAAAAAAGTGGCTGCACGCGCATGATCAGCGATCACACGATAAGGTGTATAGTTTGATTGGACTTCCTTATCAGTCATCCCAGTCAGTTTTTGCACTTGATTGATTAAATTAGCCAATAAATCAATTTTATAATTAGAATCGACATCCTGAAGGACTGAAACAATTCTCTCAAATCCCATACCCGTATCAACATGTGTTGCTGGAAGAGGTTCTAATTCAGTTTCATTCAAGCGATTGTATTGTATAAAAACATTATTCCATAATTCCAGAAAGCGGTTGCAATCTCCGTTTACTCCACAAACATGCCCAGGGACTCCCTTTTTATCGCAGAAAGCCTCACCACGGTCTATGTGAATCTCTGAACAGGGTCCACATGGGCCGGTTTCCGCCATTTCCCAAAAATTCTCTTTTCTTCCAAAGAATAAAACATGGTCTTCTTCCATTCCCGGTTGATGAAGCCAAATATCTGCTGCTTCCGTATCCGTGGGAATCTCATTTTTTTCATCCTGAAAGACAGTCACCCATAATTTTTCTCTATCCAATCCCCACACAGATGTCAGCAGTTCCCATGCCCATCCAATTGCTTCTTTTTTGTAATAATCACCAAAGGACCAGTTTCCAAGCATTTCAAAAAAAGTATGATGCCAATCATCCCGCCCCACATCATCAAGATCATTATGCTTTCCAGCTACACGCATACATTTTTGGGAATTCACTGCGCGTGTATACGGCCTTTTGTCTGTTCCTAAAAAGACTTCTTTAAACTGAACCATACCCGCATTGGTAAATAACAGAGTAGCATCACCGCCAGGTACAAGCGAAGATGAAGTCACAACGGTGTGACCTCTTTCTTTAAAAAATTCTATAAAAGATTTACGAATATCGTTTCCACTAACAATTTTTTCCATGCAGACTCCAATTAAAAATGGGCAAAATGATTTGCCCATGATTATAAGCCATCAAACTTTCAGTGACAATATTACCTTGACATAGCTACTTTGATCACGCTGCCTTTTTTATCGAATGTTAATCTGGCTATTTGATAATACCGGTTTCTATTAATTTGAATGGGATTCCGAACAGTAACCATAAATTTATCACTTAACACTTTTGGTTTGGATTGTTTCTGACCATAAGCTCTTGCTGTTCTTGATGAACCGATTTGAAGTCGACTCATTTTTACATCCGCATTATCAATACCGGGTAAATATGATTTTAATGTGGACTTTACCTGTTGCATCGTCTCTTCAGGAATATCCATACTTGATCCACCATTTTTGTGGTCAGAAATTGTTCTGATTTTGTCGGGTTGATCAATTAAATTGACCCGTTTAATCTGAATTTCTTTGCCTTCATAAATAAAGAATGGATCACCGTAATAAACAAATTGGATTAATGTCTTTTGGTCTTCGCCGTCCAGATATCCTTGACGTTTCATCATTTCCTGAACAAATGAGATTTTTGCTCTTTGAAACGATTCGCCAACCAGATATCCTTCGCGGATATGTTGCCAGAATAGTTGAGCAAATAAATCAGCTGCAATTAATGGTGGTGCAACTGAACCATAAGATGTGCTGGTAGAGCCAATCACAACATTGGTCCCAAGGGATAAATATTTTAATGCTATTGATTCGTTTTCATTTTTTCCAAATACATGACCGCCATAACAGGCTTCCGTAAGAACTACTTTTGGTGCTTTACCATTATTGATTAAGTCGTCTGGTGATAACGCTACGGGATAATCATTTCCAGGAGGATCTAAATAATCTCTTTGTCCATACCATTCAGGACGATCAACTAAACCATGCAGGTTAAAATAACCAAAGTCAACAGACACTAAATCTTGTTTAGTTAAAGACTGTTTTTTGCCATTTGGAGAAATGTATAAGGATTTAGATTCTCCTAAAGCTTTATAAACAGTTGTGGAAGATTTTTTCCAGACGGATGCTGAATATCCAAAACTCGATAAATATTTGTAGGTAAATATATTGGTGAATGACCTGACAATCCGTTCCCAAACTTTATTCACTGATTTCGGCTGCATGTGGAATTTTACAATTTGCCGTAATTGTTGTATGAGTAAACCAGCATCCTGACCTTTTTCCCCAATTACTCGTCCTAGCGGCCAATTGGTCACAAAGTAGTTGTTATCCAAACTACCATAAGGATTGTCTGAATAAATTTCATCATCAATATCATCTGTTGGATTTGGCAAGCGATGAAAAGGTACCACTTCATTGCCACCAACGATTAACATAGCACCAATTCTCTCCCCTCTCGTGGCCAGCATCTTATCCAATTCATGAATTGCTAACTTGATTTTCCATGGGTCAATTACTGTAATCGGGGCGAGATTTAATTTTTGTTGGGTCTTCGCATCATCAGGAATGAAAATCAAACTATCCCAACCAGCTTTTTTCTGTAGAACTTGATTGATCTGTGCCATAGATTGGTTGATCACATTATATGTTTGTTGACCATATTGCTGGATCATGCCAGTTTTCGTTGTCATGATTACATAAACAGGGAAACGACCATCTAATTTTCCACTAAAATCTTTCTTTATGGATTTTGCAATCCGCTTGAATTCTTTTTCAGCTTCCATAAATGCTTTACTACGTGGTGCACCTGAAAAACTCTTCGAAGTATCCTCTGGCTGATCACCATAAACATAATTCGATTCTTCAAATTTGCCTTCTGGTAACCTGTTCCATCCCATGTCTGAGGCAACCTCTCCAGGAACTTGAAAATCAAAACGAATACTCAGTTCATCCGGCCATAATGGCAAGAAAACATGTTGGTCTCCCCATAATCTACGCGCAATTTGACCGGAGGAATCTTTCGCTACACAATCATGTAACAAATTCACCGCATGTTCTTCATCGCCGCTTTCCAACAACTGTTCTGCCAGGATCAATTTATAAAACAAGGTGTTTGGCCATTTATTGTGATATATCTCAGCTAAATTTCGAACCGCATTGAAATCCTTTTGAAAATAAATAGATTGTAGGTGGAATAAATTGATGATAGGGTTATCTAATTTTAAGGATAAGATCCTCAGCATTAGATCTCCAGCATTATCAAATTTTTCTTTTCCAATTGATTTTTTTACGACTCGTAAAGCTGGACCCCAGGCAGGTAAAGCACTTTTATTTTTTGTAACCCCTCCCAAAACATGTATACAAGCTAAGGAAAGATCTTTTTCTTCATCTGCAACCGGCAAGGTTACAATAAGCTCATGAGCTGATAAATATTCAGGATCAGTTTCAATTATTTTTCTTGTTACTTCAGTTGCTAATTCTAGCTGGTTCTCTTTTTGATAAAATAAAGCTAAATAATACTGTACTGTGAGATCCCCCGGGTAAAAAGATAACCATTTCTGAGCTAATTGCCGTCCAAAAACAAATTTTTTGTTTTGAAGTGCAGAAACGATAAGTTGAATTACTGTTCCGCGGTTGATTTTTTCGTCATGTTTTGGGTATGAAAATTCCATGTCTTCTCCTATGAAGAGTGAACCAGATTCAATGCGACTACACCTGCTAATTGGCGACGAATACTTGTATCTTTTGGTGATAGAGATGATGCAATCTTAAGCATTTTTTCTGCACCTTGATAATCTTTGAGGTCACGCAATAAAAGACCTGTCTTATAAAAAGCTCTGTAATCTTTGTCGTTACGGGAATAAGCTTCTCGATAAGACTCCAATGCTTTTTCAGTTTCTTGTTGGTCCAAATAGATATCACCAATTTCCAACCAGGGTTCAACGCCTTCAGCAATTGACATGGCAGCCTTTGAAAAATGATTTAAGGCTTGATCAAGCTGACCCTGATGTTTTGCAACCTTCCCTAATAAAAGATGAATATCCGGTTGGTTAGATTGAAGATGTAAACTTTTCCTTGCGACAACTTCAGCAGCTTGATAGTCTTCGATATCGTGATAAATATTTGCCAGGATTTTTAAAACTTCAATGTCATTCGGGAACCTCTGGGAAAGTTCTGAAGCCAACATTAATCCATTGGAAACATCACCTGTTGCGTTCAAATTCTTGATTTTTTCCATTTGAAGTCCCTTGCTATCCGGGCACTTTTCCAATCCGTTATTGATTATTTGTATGGCTTCTGTAGATTTACCAGCTTCCTTCAATATTACTGAATGCAGAATGTATGCCTGTTCATATTTGGGATTGTTTTGAAGGATTTCAAAAATTTTAGTTTTCGATTTTTCGTCTTCATTATTCAAGTAAAATGATTCAGCTTCTAAATAATCTAAATCGATTGAAACTGGTGCAAATTTTCTGGCTGCTTGTATAGAAATTTTGCTCTTTTCATGAGATTTCATTAATAAATACGCTTTTGCGAATGAAGTATGAAATTCATATGATTCGGTAATTTTCCCTTTGTATTCATCCAGCAATTGAATTACTTCAACTGCTTTTTTATTTTCAAGCAACAAATCTATATACTGGTAAATTACACTTTTTGGCTCTTTGGTGTGCTTTAAGATGTTCTTCCAGTATTGATCTGCACTCTCAAAATCGCCAGATTGTTGATAGAGTTTTGCTATCCGAATTAACCATTTTTCTTCATCCGGCCAAATCTTGTGTGCTTGTTCTGCTAATTCGATAGCTTCATTTAAATTTCCATTTTTTTCATATATTCTCGAACATTCACTCAACCAGACAGGATCATCAGTCTGAAGTTGAGCTTCCACAAAAGCTATTTTTTCTTCTTTATTCATCGTTTGGTTGTTGATCAAGAAAAACAAATTTTCATAGGATTCAGACTTGAAATTTGATATGTATTCATTAATCATTTCAGATTTGCCAGCCTTCATCAATGAATTCACCAAAACAAAATTCATATATTTAGGTAGTGTTTTTGAATTGATCAAACTAAATGCCGTGGAGTAATCTTTCTCAATTATTACTTTATTAAGACTTTCTATATTTTTGATTGCTTTCGTTTTCCCATAACGGTTGATGATGGTTAGGAGATGATTTATTGACTGTGAATCAGCAATTTCATTCTCAATGACACTACTCCGATGAGATTGAACCTCATTTTTTTCAAAAATATCCAGCATGGTTTGATAAGCAAAACCAATTGCCAGAGTCAGAAATGCTTTTTCAATATTGTCTTTGTCGAATTGTTCCAATAATTTTTCTACATTTGGATAATTATTCAATCTCCAAACCAACAACAGGACAAGTCTTCTATGAATTGAGCTTTTAATATCACTGTATGGATCATCTGGATTCTTTACCAAAATTTTTTCAGTAGAGACTTCTGTCTCATTGAATAATTGATTAGCGTCATCAAATAAATTCTTATCCAGTAAGTAATGAGCTTTCAGAACTTTTCTTAATTCACTTTTAGACCCGTCATCTTTAAAAGATAACCGGTACTCGCGATCATCCAGGAACGCACCTGCGTAGTCTAACGCTGTTGCAAATAAATCCGTGTCCAACTCTACATTTTCTGTAGTAGTAGTGTTTTTATATCTCAAAAGATAATTGGAAGCTAAATCATAGTCCGTTAATTGCAATGAAAATTCCGCACCCATCAAGTACAGCCAGGGTTCTTCTGGGTTGATTTTAATCATTCTATCAATCATTTCCAGACACTGATCGTATTCCAATTTTTTCTTGTGTGAATTGGTCAGGAATTGCAAAATTGGGAAATCTTTATTTTTCTTCTCTAACCAATTTGCTGGGATCAAAGAATCATTTTTTAGATATTCTTGAACTGAATTTTTATCATCTATCGGGAAAGACAAAGCTGCATCAAATGCGTAGATTGCTGCAGAATAATCGGTTTTGTTGTATAAACATTCTCCTTCTAAAGAGGACAATATTCTTGAATTTGAATTGTTCCTTTTCAGGTTCTGGATCTCTGCCAGCGCTGAATCCCAATTCTGATTAGCCATTAATAAGAATATTTTTTCAATGACTCTTTTCTTTGCATCCACACCATTCTGATTATCAACAATTTTATTGAACCACTCCAAAGCTTCCTGATATTTACCAATTCGTAAATATGATACAACGGCATTTCTTATATCATAATTATCTAGGTTTTCTGCTCCCTTTAACTTCTCAAGAACTTCAATTGCCCGATCCAGGTCCCCCTGAGTAATATAGATATTTGCTAATCTTGTGATTGCAGTTGAATTAACCGAGTCAAAATGTAATATTTGTTCTAACCCTCGGATTTCACCTGCCGAGTTTCCGATTTTTACCATAAAGTTTGAATACCACAACAAGTTCTCAATATCTGTAGAACCCAACTGGTAAATCTCTTCTGCTTTGGCTTCAGCTTGATTCGTCAGCGATGCCGATAGATAAGTTTCAGCAATTTTTTGTTTGATACCTAAATGTTTTGGATTTAGTTGATCAGCCTCTTGTAATGCTGCTATCCCACTATCTACTTCAGAGAGATCTACTTTGACGAGTCCCAAACCAGCATACACTCTCCAAAGTAAACTCTGATGAATCTGATTAGATTTGAATTCATTAACCAATTTTGAGTATATAGAATTGGCAGCTTCAGCTTCACCTGTCAAATAGTACACTTCGCCAAGAACAAGTTGAAGATAAACTGTATCATCAGAACCATCATTGATCGCTTTTTGAAGAATTTTCTGAGCATTCAATAAATTACTTACTTGATTGAATTTTCCGTCTGTTGGAAGGAATTTCTCTGGACGATCCCCCAACATTGTTTGAACGAATAATAGCAATTTATTGATTGGTGTTTTTTCATCCTCTAAATTTATAGCTACTTCAAATGCAGCCAGGGCAGCAGCACGGTTTTGCTTTTCAACCTGACGAATAGCATCAACAAAGGCAATTTCTCGATCAAATGGCCATTTCTGTCTTCCCTGACTCAAGATTAGATCTGCTTCATCTGTTCTACCCAGGGTTTGTAATGTATGGATCAAGTTAAGATTATAGAAAGAATTATCAGGGTCTAATCCCACAGCTTTTCGAATGTAAGGAAGAGCTTCTGCATATAATTCCTGACCAATACATGTTTTTGCCAGATTGAAATGAATAATCGATGAATTGGGTATAGCTAAAACAGCGGTTCGAAGCGTTTCCATGGTTTTCTGGAATAAACCCATCTCATTGTATACATCACTTAAGACAATCCAACCTTCTTCATATTCTGGTAATCTCTTCGTAGTTTCTTCCAGAATGGCTCTGGCTTTTTCATATTCGCCTTCTAAATAATACAGTTTTCCACTGATAACATCGATCTGGGTTCGATTGACTCCCTCAGATTTCATTTTTTCAAGTAGAAATCTGGTTTTTTCCAATTGGTTTGCATTGAGAGCCACATTGGCATAATTTATCCAATCTTCCTGTGACAGCGTAAAAGAATTAGCATAATTTTCCCACTCGGAATATAAAGCACTCCAACGGTTATTTTTTGATAATAAATCAAAAATGTTTTTATATACTTCCTCTTGATTTTTACCGATGTTCAAGCATAATTTCAATTCACTATATGCTTCATCGATTAGATTTAAGGACTGGTAAGCTTGAATTAATTCATCCTGCATTTCATCCATTGAAAATGAAATATCTGATAAGAATTTTATGTACTCCGCACTCAAACCGTTCAAACCAAGGGTATTGAGTAAAAGAATTATTCTTTTATGGTCAATATTTTGGAGATAAGATACGGTTTCAGAGGACGGCCAATCAACTTTTTGTGCATTGAGCCAATTTTTGAATTGTCTTTCCCCAATTTCTCTTGCTTTTAATTCTTCACCATTTTTCTGTATTTCACAGGCATATGTTAGATTTGCAAAAATACCTTTATTATGAAAATCCGTATTTGCACTATTTAACGATTTGTTTCCTTCCACTATTTGATTGAATGCCAGATCGTTAAATTTCGGTTCATTCATGTATCCCATCAGATCATTTTGAACTTCGTCATAGGATTGGGGAATGATGTTCAAGTCAATTAATCTAAGAATTTTTTGTAGTCTATCTTTAGCATATAAAAAATTAGATTTTGCTTGTAATGGTGATTTCTCAAGTTGATATCGAAATCCATTGAGTAAATTCATCTTGAATATTGGTTCAAATTTTGAAACAAAATCAAGATTCTGATTAAAGTGAGATTCGCTTATTCTGTTTGAAAAAATTTTTGATTCTCCGAGAATAATTGAAATTTGGTTTGCTAAATAGGAGACCTGACCTGGTAATGTTTGTACCCAAATAATCTGTGTTTCTAAAGATTGTTTTTCTAATAATCTGACTAATCTGAATGCTTTTTCTTTTTGAGGGATAAATTGTGTGGCTAGAATATGATTAACAAAACTGACCCCAATGTAAGGATCCTTGTCAGTAATTAAAGCTTGAAGAAGATCATCATCGAAATCGATCAAACTGTATAGAATTGCCAGACTTGTTCGCCAGGTCGATAATGTTGATTTACGGGAAAATCCATTTGATAGTTCTTCAAGCAATCCAGACCAGGACTGACTTTTTCTTTTTCTTTCGAATAATGCAAGTGCAATGTAAGTGGCTCTTTGAAAGTCTATTTCTTTGGCATGATTTTTAAATGTTTCATCTAAAACAGAAATCGCATTTTTCAGATAATACTTCTCTTTCACATCCTTTCCCACCACATCAATTTTGGAATCCACCGACAACATTGCCACTTTGCCCAGTGACCATTTTTCTAAAGAGTTTCCAAAGGATTCAACACATTGCATAAAAAAATCATTGTTCCTGATTTGATTCAGAAGCAAATTGTCCTGCTTTGCCGATTCGATCAAAATTTTCTGATCGTTTTCATTCAGACTATCCTTTAAGGATTGGAAAAACAATGTGATATTCATCAATACTCCTTTATTGAATAATCTAGAATCGTAAGAATAATGCGAAGGATCCAGCCATTAATAAAACGCCTAACACCATCAGGAAAACACCAATACCAGCAGCTGTGGTCACCATTTGATTTAATGAATCAATGAGGACAGAAGCATTTCCAATAATGGAAGCTATTTCTTCAGTTATTCCCTTTTGAACAACTTTTTGGGTTTCTTTGGCTATTTTGGTAATACCCTTACCTAAAACACGGGTCAATAAGACGATAAAACCGGTTATGAATGAGATTAATCCTAATCCCATAAAAATAAGTGTCAGTAATGTGATCAAATCCTCTTTTATCATAAAAAAACCTCCAGATCATTCTTCTAGAGGTATGATGCAAGTTATATGCCAACAGTGTTTTATTGCAGGTTCAATGGCAAATTTGACACTTCAATAACACCTGTATCACAAAACAACATGGCACTTTCAATTGCGTTGCTTAATTCACGAATATTCCCTGGCCAGTTGTAAGCCATGAGTTTTTCCATAGCGCCTGGTGTGATATCAATAATGTTCACGCCCATTTTGGAATTCTTTTGACGAATAAAGAATCCAACCAATTCTGGAATATCTTCTTTTCGTTCTCTCAAAGGTGGAATATGCAAATCAACTACTCTTAATCGATAATATAAATCCGAACGAAATTCATTTTTCTCAATCATTTGATC
Source organism: Anaerolineaceae bacterium (assembly GCA_019429225.1). GTDB lineage: Bacteria > Chloroflexota > Anaerolineae > Anaerolineales > Anaerolineaceae > UBA6170. The sequence goes on along the minus strand of JAHYJK010000039.1, from coordinate 4,770 downwards.
AAGATTCCGATTTGATGCTGCTAAAACCTGAACATCTACATTAATCAAGTTATTTCCACCCACTCTTCGAAATGCTTTGGATTCCAGGGCGCGCAATAATTTTGCCTGCATATCCAAAGGCATGGAGGAAATTTCATCCAGAAATAGCACACCTTCATCTGCTGTTTCCATAAGTCCGTGTTTTCTTTTATCGGCACCAGTAAAAGCACCAGATTCGTGACCAAACAATTCGGATTCAAGCATCGTACTTTGGATAGCGGCACAATTTATCGCCACAAACATTTTGTGAGATCGAGGGCCGACACTATGAATATAATTGGCTAAAACGTCTTTACCAACACCGGTTTCTCCTGTAATTAGCACAGAGACTGACATAGATGCGGCTCTTTCAGCCTGACCCAGAACATGTTTTATCTTCGGATTGTCCCCGGCAACAAATTGAACACTATTCTTTTGCGTGTCTCTGAACAATGCCAATTCCCTTCGCATTCTGACAATTTCGAGTGCTCTTTGTATGGAAAGCTCAAGACGATCTAATTTGATGGGTTTAATTAAAAAATCGTGAGCACCATTTCGCATCGCTTCAACAGCGATCTCTATATCCGGAAAACCTGTGATCAATATCATGGGAGGTCTTAGCTGCATATTTAATGTTTCATATAACAGATTTGGACCGAAGCCATCCGGTAATTGAACATCCAAAAGCACAACGTCACAATTGCCTTTCTGAATCTCTGTGCGTGCTTCTGAAAGAGTACCCACACCAATCACTTCGTATCCTAAAGGAGTTAAGAATGCTTCCAGGTTTGATCTTGCATTCTCTTCATCATCCACTACCAAGACGGTGTAACCCATGTGTTTTATTCTCCTTGTTTGATCGGTAAATAAACAGCAAATACTGTTCCTCCACCTGGATATGACTCAACCGTAATATTACCACGATGAGCAGTCATGATGCGTTTACTGATCGCTAATCCCAGGCCTGTTCCGGTTTTTTTGGTTGTAACAAATGGCTCAAAAACATGTCCACGAACTTCTTCAGGGATGCCAGGTCCACTATCTATGATTTTCACTTCAATTTGCGGGTAATTTGAAATTGTTCTGGAAATATCAATGTGAACAGCCAGAGTGCCTTTCTCACTGGCAGCCATGGCTTCAACGGCATTACCGATCAAATTCGTAAAAACTTGTTCTAACAATCTCGGATCAGCTGAAATTATTGGTAATTCATCTGATTTTTGAATAAATTCCTGAATGCCTACTCTTGCCATTCTGGGTTTCCAACGATCCATAATCCTTTGCAAAAGAATGGCAATGTCGACTGATTCAAATTTTGCATCAAAAGGTTTTGAGAATGCCAACACAGCTTCCATCTGATGGGTCAGGCGATAACAATCATGGATCATACGATCCACCATATCTTTATTCTTTGGATCCTCGGTAAAACTCCTCGAAAGTATCTGGAGTCCCATGGAAATATTATTAATGGGGTTGCGAACTTCATGAGCGAAAACTGCTGTGAATTCACCCAAAACAGCCCTATGTTCCAACTGTTGCGCCCGAGTTTTAATTTCTTCATTTTCACTTACATCTTGTAAATAAATAATGATCGACAACAAGGAGTCAGTTTGTGTAACCGGAACAATTCTGGCATCTACAGGAACTGAATCTCCATTTCTGTTGTGAATGTGAACAATCCCCAGCCTATGGATGCCAAAATCGGTTTTTGCTGACTCTAGTAGAGGAAAAAAGCTGTCCGGCCCAATAAGAATATTATCAATGGTTTGGTTTGTTACTTCTCTGGATTGGTAACCAAGCAGAATCTCAGCACTCGGATTGATCATCCAAATTTTTAAGTCAGGTTTCAATATGATAATTCCATCCTGGACATGATCAAGGATTTCATTATTCACTCTGATCATCCAATCCTGATTATCAATTTTGGACCGCAATGCATTAACCAAAATAAAATATTGCAACAAAGATGAAATCGCTGCTGAAAACATTTCTAAAATGGAGGATAAATTTTTTGGTGGCTGTTTTTTCTGTTGTCCCACAACCAATAAAGCTGAAGCACTTTTCCCCGGACCCAGTGCCGAAGTGCCAAGATAGGATAAGTTACTGATTCGGGCAATTTTGTGTAATTCGGTGATTACCCGATGTCCAGGTGTCCATATTGTCGTTTTTTGTTCTAACCGAATATCACTGGAAGGTAATGTAAAAGGTAGTAAATCGCTATCTGTATCAGACGGTAAACGAGTCAGTTCAGGAATATCGCTCTTTACCTGATAGATGGTTACATGAGGTGTTTCAAAGAAATTTTCAACCAATTTTACAGCTTTTTGTAAAGCAATAATCAAATCCTCTTCTTCGATCAATCTTAATAATTGTTGCATCGTCTGGAAGAGTTGATCCTGCCAGGCTTTCTGCTTCTCAACAAATTCTTGTTCTTCGTTAAATAAAATCACGCATTTTGTGTTTTTTTCATCGATTCCATATTTCCAGGCAAATCCATCAACCGGTTGCTTGTTTCGTTTGATAATCTCAAACAAGAATGGTTCCTTATAAGCAGATTTCTCGATAACTTCCAAATTAAATAACAAATCAACCGGCAAATCAGTTAACTCGGAAGGAGAATATGAGGTTAATTTTTGGAAATTTACATTAAAACTGACAATTTCTTTGCGAGGTATATCAATTAAAATCGCCGGATCCTGGATCACATTTAACAAATTCTTATAAAACAAGGCACTTTCATCCTGCGCCTTGCCTAATAAAACATCCCTGAACCAATTTGGCTTTTCAGAATTCATTAATTTATGGCGCCTGCCTTAAGTGTGCTGGAAGAATTCCTTCCATCGCTCGATATTTTGCAACCGTTCTTCTTGCTACCTGGATACCTCTTTCGCTTAATTTCTTCTGGATCTCTGTATCACTGAGTGGTTTCGATTCCGAAGACACAATTTCCCTTAAAATTGTCCGTGCAGAAAGACTTCGATCAAAGAAAGCGGCTAATGGCACAATTTTCTTGTTAGGTAGTTGTACGGACTTTCCAGAAACAGCTCGAGAAATCGTTGATTCATGAACTTCAAGTTCTTCAGCCAGACTGGCTCGTGTAATCGGTTTTAAGAATTTTTCTCCCTTTGTGAGGTACGATTTTTGAATCATCACCAATTCATGCATCAATCTCTGCATCGTATGATTTCTTTGTTGTAAACACTTCACGAATAAGGAAGCTTTTTCCAGATCGCCTTTCATTGCATCCTTTAATTCAGCATCAGTTTCTTTGATGGTTTGTTTATAAAGCGGACTTACTTGTAGAGTCCCTGAATAAGGCATAACAATTTCAACAATTAGTTGCGATTTTTGGTCATTATTTGCATATGAAATCAATACATCCGGTCGATGGTAAACATTTGTATCAGGAGAAGATGGATTCCGAACTGAACCCCAATGTGAACGGGCAGGAAAAGGATTTAAATTATCACTGATAAATTCAACAATTTTTTCTACACGTTGAACACTGATTTTTAGTCTTTTGGCTATCTCTATGTGTTGTCTTTTACTTAATAAGTCCATGAAATCTTTGATGATTTCATAAGCATACTCAGGTATGGTTATTGAATCTGATAAAACTTCTAATTGAACCATTAACGCCTGCTGTGGATTGACTGAACCCACACCAATTGGATCCGCTAATTGAATAATCTTTTGCACTTCCTCAATTGTTGAAATCGGAACATGGAAATATCTGGCAACATCCATCAAATTGACGCTCAGAAATCCATCATCATCCAGATTTGTTAACAAATGCACTGCAATTAATTGTTGATCTTTAGATAATTCCGGTGCAATTTGTTTGATCACATAACTGGTTAAGTCATCTGTAACCGGTGAGAATGGTTCCTCAGAATAATCAGAATCATCATAATCTGATCTGGGAATAAAGTCATCCATCGGAGAAACATAAACAATCGGTTCATCAACATCAGAGTTCATTGGACGGGAACAAATTGGGCAGGCACCATTCTCCGGTAATATCCGCTTACAATGAGGACATCGCCTCTCTTCAATAATCTCCAACGCTGGATTCGATGCCAACTCGGAATCTATCTGCTGTTTGAGTTCAAATGCAGAGAGAGATAATAATGTCATTGTTTGCGCAAGGTGCGCTGTTGTTATTGGTTTATGTACCTGATATTGGTATTGGAACATGGTTTTGTCCTCACTGATTAAGTATATCGATAAGCTTCTATGTTGCAAGTTATATGCCAGACGAATTTTATGATGTAAAATATGTACCGAGGTACTGAATTTGGAGAATAAAACTGTAAATGTAATCGGCGCTGGATTGGCAGGCAGTGAAGCAGCTTACCAACTGGCAATAGCTGGATTTCAGGTCAATTTATATGAGATGCGCCCACTGGTTCAAACAGGTGCGCATACGACCGATTATTTTGCTGAATTAATTTGCTCAAATTCATTAGGTTCAAATTTGTCTGATCGCGCTGCTGGGGTTTTAAAAAATGAATTACGCCGGCTGAGGTCATTATTGATGCAAGTTGCTGATGAATTTGAATTACCTGCAGGTGGAGCTTTAGCAGTTGATCGAGATCTCTTTTCAGAAAAAGTAACCAGAATCCTCTCCACTCATCCAAATATCAAAATATATAGAGAAGAAGTGAAAGAAATCCCTTCTACCCCCACCATAATCGCATCTGGACCTTTGACATCTTCAGCACTCAGTCAAAGCATATAGATCGGAAGAGC
>JAHYJK010000038.1 GCA_019429225.1 Anaerolineaceae bacterium | reverse complement strand
CATTCGCCGTGGTTATGGTTCCAGCCTGGCATCCACTGTCACATTGCTGGAAATGTTGAACGTTTCCACCATCGATCAATTACAGGAATTAGCTGCAGAAAATTGGCAACGCAGCATGACACCCAACCAGGCTGATTGGTTATACACCGCTGTTGGTTTGCTCTCCGGTAACGAACCAAGAGTATTAACTTTTTCTGCCAAAGCAGATGGTGTGCATGGATTAATTGCCGGTTCCACCGGGTCAGGTAAATCAGAACTATTGATGACCATGATCATCGGAATGGCGTTGAACTTCAATCCGGATGTGCTCAACTTTGTCTTAATTGACTATAAAGGTGGTTCAGCCTTCGAACCATTCAAAAAATTACCCCACAAAGTGGATATCGTCACCAACCTGGATCAATCTGCCACTGCGCGTGTCTTTGCATCCATTATTGCGGAGCTGGATCGCCGTCAAAAATTAAACACCTACACCAATTCCAAGGATATTGTGCATTATCGCAAGAAGGGATTGAACCTTGAACCGGGACGTCCTCCTTATCCACACCTTTTCATCATCATTGACGAATTCGCTGAAATGATCTCGGGTAATGCCGAATATAAAGCCCAGCTGGAAAGTATCACCCGTCTGGGACGTGCTCTGGGTGTCACTTTGATTTTAGCAGCCCAAAGACCGGTCGGTGTCACCGACCAAATGCGCGCCAATATCAAATTCAGGATCTGTCTGCGCGTAGAAACACCGGATGACAGCCGTGAATTGTTACGCCGTGCCGATGCAGCCTTCCTGCCTCCTGGTATTCCAGGACGTGGTTATCTGCAGGTTGGTAATGAAAACATCGAATTGATCCAGACCGCCTACACTGGAGGGGATTACAAAGGTCCACAGGAAGAAAACATCACTCCGAATGTGATCTGGGTGGATCGGGCTAAGAAATCGGCTGCCCAGAAAGCGGTTGAACCTCCCAAGCTGTATGATGTGATCGTGGACATGCTCGCTAATCTCGCAGCCACAGAATCCCGTCCACAATGGCGGCCCTGGCCTGAGTTTCTTCCCTCTCAAACCGGGAAAAATATTCTCAGCCTGGAGACACCGGTCGATACCGCTTACATGACAGACGAAGATATCGAAATGTTGAAACAGACCGATGCTGTAACGATCACCGGCATGTCTTTGAATGAGAAAGCCACTACCTTCTGGAACGATGATTTCAAATGGGATGGATTGGTCTGGGGAAAAAATGCCATACGACCATTAATTGGTCTGGTGGATAATCCCTATCTTGCCAGTCAAAAACCTTTGATGATCAACTTCCCGAATGGACATGTTGCTATATTTGGTGCGTCTGGGCGTGGTAAAACCACATTTATCCGTACCATTATCACCTCACTGGTATTAACCCATTCTCCGGATGAACTGCATATTTACATCCTCGATTTCGGTGGGCGTGCATTGAATGTCTTCTTAGATTTACCACATGTTGGGGCGATCATCACCTCCGAAGAAGAAGAACGGGTTATGCGGGTCCTTCGAAAGGTCAACGATATCATTGAATATCGCCAGGTTCTTTTCAGTGAGGAAAGGGTGAATAACCTTGAGACCCACAACCTCAATTATCCGGATAAAAAATTGCCAGCTATCCTGGTTGTCATTGATAACTTTGCTGAATTCAGGGAATATTATGAAGATCTGATGAGTCCAATGATCTCTCTGGTACGAGAAGCACGCGCTTACGGTGTACATTTCCTGATTACTGCAGATGTGGTCAACGCTCTCACTGGTAAATTATTCAACCTGATCAGCGAACGTTACACCTTGAAACTTTCCGACCCAAGTGAATATGGCGACATCGTCGGGCGTGGAGTCCCTGCTGACCTGAGTAATGTACCTGGACGAGGCTATGTGCGGATGGGAAATATGCCTCTGGAATTTCAAACCGCCTTATCCTTCAACCCTGATGAAAATGATGCCGATAACCTGGCCAAGTTGAACAAGATGTGTTTAAGAATGCAATCCATATGGAATAACAACTGGAAAGGTGAGAAACCTTCCACCATTGAGACACTGCAATTGCGCATCTCACTGGAGCGCTTGATGCAAGAGATAACCTGGCCTGCCAGCAAACGTTTGAATATTCTAATGGGTATAGATGATCGTACACTGGAACCGGCCTTTATTGATATCGAGCGTCAGGGACCTCACATCGTGGTGTTGGGACAACCATTCTCCGGAAAAACGACTACATTGCAGACGATGATCATTTCTTTGGCTATGCATTACAATCCTGATACACTGGGTATGGTTTTGATTGATTATTCCAATAAGCTTTGGAAGGGTAGCGAGCATTCATTAAAGCAATTACCTCATGTTCTCGATAGCATTGATGAAATCGACCAGTTGGATGAATTTTTGGAAAATGTGAAAGAAGAATGTCTGGACTTCGAAGCTAATCCAAAACGCAGAAAACTATTAATTGTGATCGATAACTATGATGGCTTTTCGGATGATTCTAGCCGTAAGAAGATGACCTTCTTTGAGGAACTCTCTGGCTTGATCCGAAAATACCAGACTGCTGGTGTGTACGTGGTCGCAGCAGGTTCGATTGGTATGATGAACGCCTCCGATGATTTGCGCAAAGTCATCACAGCCCCGAATTTTGGGATTGCTTTGAAGAGTTCCGATGCAGTCAATCGCCTGAATGGTCGCTTCCCACGCAGCCTTAATGATGTCGAATTACCGATGGGACGCTCATTCATCGTTCGCTCCGGAATGACCAGTATGTTGCAAATTGCCACACCACACGCCAGTGATGATGACATGGAAGGTTCTATCGACCATTGGGTAATGAAAATCAAAAAACAATATTCAGACATGCAGGCAAAATGGCTGAGAGTGCCAAAACCCAAAGAGGCAAAAAAGAAAGGAACTGCTGACAATGGTGATAAGCGTTTGAGTTCACCAATCAGCAGTGTCGATGAATCGCAATACGACATTGAGGAAGTTAAACAAAAATTACGAGATGCCGGTATGGATGATGATTTTATGAATACTCTTTCCAAGAGCGATTTGATTGAGACTGCCAAAACATTGGGATTGTTTGATCAATCTGCAGAAGCAGATGCAGAAACAGAATCAGGCACAGAAACAAGTTCTGAAACAGAATCAAGCGCAGAAGCAAATACCGAACAACCTGAGGAATAAGGTATGGACGATTATATTGATGTCAAAATAAATGTTTTTGAACATACCGGGCAACGTGCTCGGGTGCGACGGTCGATCACGGTAAAAACTTTGATTGATGAGATCCTGAAGGAATTCGATGATATTGATGCGGATTCCCCTGAAAAATACAGCATCCAATTAAAAGGCGTGGATAAACCACTGAATATCAATCAAACACTTACCCAGCTGGATATCCAACCGCAGGATGAGTTGAATGTAGGTTATCTGCACCAAACCATCCGCAAAATGCTGGATCCCAAAGACCATGCTATGTTGCGCGAAGAAACCTCCAATATCAGTTTTGATATTCAATGGACACCTGCCATCATAGGCCGTCCCAGTACCGACGTTAATCACAACATCATGCTGGCGGTCAATATGCAGATATTGGCCATCGGCATGACCATCTCACGCAAGCATGCACAGATTGTATTTTCAGAAGGTTCATTCTTTATAGAGCCAGCTGCGGCCAACAATCCAACTTACCTGAATGGTAAATTGTTAGCTGTGAACACAATGAACAAGCTAAAAAGTGGAGATCGCCTGGCATTTGGTCAGCACAAGGTCAGCTTTGTCTTCACGACTAAATCACAACCTGTGAAGTATGGCATGGATCCCTCCGAGCCGATCAGTAAACCGGTAGCTGCACCGGCAGAGGATTTTTACACCCGGGTTGCGCCATCAAAGACCGGGATGGCAACGCTGGTCATCGAAAAGTCATTAAACCTGTCCAATATTGGGCAGCGAATTCCACTCCAGAATTTACCCCTGGTGGTCGGCCGTGTCATTCCGATATTTTCCAGTGAAGGTGATATCTCCAGGCAGCATGCCGAGATCAATTTTGATACCGGAACGAATATGTATACGATAAAGGATCTGAACAGTACCAATGGTGTCACACTCAATGGGCAAAGGATTGAGCCGCAAAAAGTGTATGAATTGCATCCAGGCACAAAAATTGGTCTTGGAAAAGTAATGGTTGTAGAGTTTCAAATATAAGCCTTGATTTTTCTACAATCTTAGAAAAAAACACCGGTTCTGAGTTTAAAATTATGCTCAGAACCGGAATTATTTTATTATTTGTCACCCTATTTCAGGTGAAAACCATTCATTATTTTTTGATCTCAAAACGGTCAAGTTCCATAACTTTGTTCCAGGCTGCGACAAAATCGCGCACAAATTTTTCTTTGGCATCATTTTGCGCATAAACTTCGGCCAGCGCGCGTAGCTGTGAATTGGAACCGAAAACAAGATCAACCCGTGTACCCGTCCATTTAAGTTCACCTGATTTGCGATCACGTCCTTCGAAAGTATCACCAGCTTCGCTGGTAGCTTTCCAATCGGTAGACATATCCAGCAGGTTAACAAAAAAGTCATTGGTTAGTTTTCCAACCTGGTTTGTGAAGACGCCATGCATTGTCTGGCTGTAATTTGCACCCAGCACACGTAATCCACCAACCAAAACAGTCATTTCTGGTGCACTGAGCGTTAATAATTGTGCGCGATCCACTAACATTTCTTCTGCCATCCCCTTGAAGGTCTTATTCTGATAGTTGCGGAAGCCATCGGCCAATGGTTCAAGATAGGCTAATCCTTCCACATCAGTCTGTTCCTGGGTAGCATCCGTACGACCTGGTGTAAAGGGAACTTCAACAGCATAACCAGCTGCTTTGGCTGCCGATTCAACTGCAGCACAACCGCCCAACACAATTAAGTCAGCCAATGAGACTTTCTTACCATTAATCTGGGCAGTATTGAAGTCTTTCTGAATACTTTCCAGAGTTGACAACACCTTAGCCAGTTTGTCTGGTTGATTGACTTCCCAATCTTTTTGAGGAGCCAAACGAATGCGTGCTCCATTGGCGCCACCGCGTTTATCTGATCCGCGGAATGTGGAGGCGGACGCCCAGGCAGTGGAAATCAACGCGGCCGTTGAAAGACCCGCAGCAAGAATTTTTGCTTTGAGATCTGAAGTATCTTTTTCATCGACCAAGGCATGATCGATCGCTGGAACCGGATCCTGCCAGATCAAATCTTCCTGTGGTACTTCCGGACCAAGATAAAGGACTTTAGGTCCCATATCACGATGGGTGAGTTTGAACCAGGCACGGGCGAAGGCATCGGCAAATGCTTCTGGATCCTGGTGAAAACGACGTGAGATCGGCTCATAAATCGGATCAAAACGCAGTGAAAGGTCTGCAGTTGTCATCATAGGAGGATGTTTTTTCGAAGGATCATGCGCATCCGGGATCATATGTTCCGGTTTGACGTCCTTGGCAATCCATTGATAAGCACCGGCCGGGCTCTTGACCAATTCCCACTCATAACCAAAGAGCATATCAAAGTAACCCATATCCCATTGGGTAGGATTCGGTTTCCAGGCACCTTCAATACCACTTGAAGTGGTGTCAACGCCTTTGCCTGTCCCCAGACTGTTTCTCCAGCCCAGGCCTTGCTCTTCAAGTGGAGCCTCTTCCGGCGTGGGACCTACGAGAGCTGGATCACCAGCACCATGCGCTTTGCCAAAGGTATGCCCACCAGCGACCAGGGCGACAGTTTCTTCATCATTCATGGCCATCCGTTTGAAAGTCTCACGTACGTCGATGCCGGATGCCACCGGATCAGGATTCCCATTGGGACCTTCTGGATTAACATAGATCAAACCCATCTGCACAGCAGCCAGGGGATTCTCTAAATCCCGTTCTCCCGAATAACGTTCGTCACCCAGCCATTCTTTCTCTGAACCCCAATAGATATCTTCTTCCGGCTGCCATATGTCTACACGTCCACCACCAAAACCAAAGGTCTTGAAACCCATGGTTTCCAAAGCCACATTTCCAGCCAGGATCATCAAATCTGCCCAGGAGATTTTATTGCCATATTTCTGCTTAATTGGCCACAGCAAACGACGGGCTTTATCCAGATTGACATTGTCCGGCCAGCTGTTAAGCGGGGCAAAGCGCTGATTACCGGTGCCACCACCACCACGACCATCCATGGTGCGGTATGTACCAGCACTGTGCCAGGCCATACGAATCATCAAACCACCATAATGACCCCAGTCAGCCGGCCACCATTCCTGAGAGTCGGTCATTAGCTCAGCCAGGTCTTTTTTTAATGCATCAAAATCTAGCTTTTTGAATTCTTCAGCATAGTCAAAATCAGGACCTAAAGGATTGGATGCCGGTGCATGTTGATGTAGTATATTAAGATTAAGCTGGTTAGGCCACCAGTCACGGTTTGCTGCACCCTGATGGGCAGCTGTACTACCCATTTTTCCAGTTACTGGACACTTGCTATTATCACTCATTTATTTCCTCCTAATAAAATTTCTATAAAAAGCAGCAAATCGCAAGAGAAATTTTTCGGCCTCATTAATCGAGATTACCTGATCTTATCGATCTGCAGTTTGGACATAGACCATAAAACGCTAATTGGGAACGCGTGATATGAAAACCTGAAGTTTCTTCTAACCTTTTTATCATTTCAACCTCCAGGTCAAAATCACCATCCACGATTTGATTACACTCAGTGCATATGATGTGGGGGTGAGGTTCGGGACGATTGCCATCATAGTGACTGTCCCCATGTAAATCGATTTCCAATATTTGATTCATATCCTTGAGCAGTGCTAATGTATTGTAAACCGTCGCCTGACTCATGGTTGGAAATTGATGTTTTATCGCTTCATAAAGTTGATTGGCACTGGGATGCCCTTCACTGGCTGCAATTATTCGAACCAATTCCAGTCGTTGGGGGGTCATCCGGTAACCTTTTTGTTTTAATGTATCAATTAATTGTTCAAATCGTAAGTCTGGATTCTTTTTGGGGATATTCATATCAATAATAATTCCTAATTTAGAATTATTATAATTAATTACCAGCCATGATTCAACACTCAAAATCACCAAAGCTTGTACATAACGAAGAATAAAAATTACTCAGAAGGGTAGGGGCGAGTCATCAAGGAATTGACACATACCAATTTCTTGAATTTATGTTATTCGTATAACTCACTGACCACCAATGGAATTCCTTTGGAGGGTTCCAACCGTAAACTGATCGCATCGGAAGGGCATTTCGAAACACAAACTCCACATCCCATGCACAGATCGTAATTTACGAAAGTGTAGTAATTGTCATCGTATCCTAATGCTGAAAATTGGCAGTATTCGTGGCAGGTACCACAGTGCTGACAGAATTCCGGATCAATCTCCGCCACATAACCTGAGGATGCCAGCATGGGGATATGGTTTTGATGCGCTTTCATAGCTCCACAGCAACAACTACAACAGTTGCAAATGGCATAATACCTGCCTAGCATGGCATCCTTGAAGAAAGCATGGTGCACATGACCACGCGCATCTTCCTCCTCCAGTATTTGGATGGCTTCTTCTCGGGTAATCCAGCGCGATCTTTTTGGGTTATGCTCGTTGATAAAGCTGGCAAATGGCTCACCAACGATCAAACATACATCAACCGGTCTACAATGCTCTGCTTTTCCAGATCGACAGGGGCAATTTAAGGCCACCAGATGATCCGGATTCTCCAGAATTATAGCGCGCGCTTTGGTATATGGAATCACGTGTTCCAGATCTGGTTTATTGATCGGTTCCTGAATCATTATCAACTCACGTGCCGTATTCAATGGCACTGCTTTTCCATGGTATCCATCTGCGATCGTATTGCTCGCCAGATCAACGCTATGTCGGTCACTACCCGTCTGTTTGGACGGGAACACCTTCGAAATAAATGCAGTAAGTGGAGCAATTTTCTTAGCCAATGGATGATCACCTTTGGCATAGCCAATATAGAAAAATGGCCAACGTCCGTAGATATAACCATGCAAAAAATCAGTAAAACTTACGTCTTTTGCCTGCGTGGCTGCGCGATACAAGTCACGGGTTGATTGAGAAATCAAACTCGATTTCTTTTGCTGCGTCGACATAAAACCTCCAACAAATTGGCTGTTTTGGAAAAAGAGTGATCAGACAGTAAGAATTTTCTAAAGGATACAATATTTCTCATAATTTTGCAATAAAAGGTTTTCCTTTATAAAGAAAGCAAGATTGGAATAGCAGAAACTGGAAAATTCATGTTTAATAAGGTAACCAGATGATGGCTCAGATGCGCATCAATGAGATGATTCTGTACGTCCAGGAGCATTTGGAGCAACGTATGACGCTGGAAGAACTGGCAAGCGTGGCGGGTTATTCCCAGCTGCCTTTTCCAAAGCCTTCAAACAACTGTTCCAAACCACTCCCAACCAGGTGCGCGCCACAGATCACAGACCTGAGATTGTATTCACTCTTTTAGAAATCGCCCCTGAATTGAGGAGAATTAATATGGAAGCAATAATTATAGAGCTGCCTGTCAAAAAGGTGCTTACTGTTACCCGCAAGGGTTTGATCGATAAAAATTTCAATAAAGCCGCCCATGATGCCTTCACTATTTTGACCCGCTTCATCAGTACAAATCGTATCTGGGGTTCGCTGGAAGAAGGCTGCCTGGGAATCTGCCCGGATGATGGTGTGGAAGTCCCCCCAGAAGAGAGTCGTTATATCGCTGGATACTTCTTAAAGGAAGGTGCCCAGGTATGGGCGAGGGGAGAAGAGGTAGAAATGAAGATGCCTACCGGAAGAGTTGCCGTGTTCATACACAAGGGACCCTATGAAACGCTCTGGCAAACCTGGAACAAAATTTATCGCGATTGGCTGCCCACCAGCGGAGAACAGCTGCGGGATGCCATCCCATATGAAGTGTATGTCAACGAAAAAGGGAAAGTGCCGGTCGAAGAATTGATTACCGAGATCTACATACCGATAAAGTAATGGAAAGTAGGCGAAAGGGGAAAGTCGAAAGGGAAAAAATGATTAAGGTGCGATGCACTTTTGGTAAATTATTAATGGATCACTACTTCCCTAATCATGATTCGTGGCTTATCCCCAAGGGCAATGCACCAATGATGAAACTTGTTGTTAATTTTGGAGTGTCTACTCACCAAAGGAAATTTGATTGGAGACCCATTAAACGGATACAGGTGTCGTTACTTAACCGAATTCATTCGGTTTCAAACTACCTATCCATGGATTTTAATCCATGGAATCTCCCTCAAACGCTCATCTATCTTCAATTTCCACAAATTTTCTCCTTGAATCATTCTAAAATTAGGCTGTAAATTGTATAAAACCTGAATATTTTCCAAAATAAGCCCAATATTCCTGATATTTATCGTGTAGTTGTTCAGATCGTAATCAAAATATCCAAAAAATGGAAATTTCAAACCTGTAGATGAAAAAATGCTTTAAACAAAATATTCTTGATAACGGGGTGGGCGGTTAAAATGATTTTTCCAAATTGTGCGCTACGTTATGCATACATTATACAAACAAAAACGATGATTTTAATGTTATGTTCTATTTAAGAATCTCAACGATAAGATTTGTTTATGGAACTTATATTCTTAGAACGTAAACTTAAAATATAGTTTGTGGATCCGCCAAAGGGTCACCGGTGAAATATAATCATTACTCTTGTTGAGAAATAGCACAGACTTCTTTTCTTCGTTTTTTTGCATGAATTTTCTAAACATCCTCTGGTTACTTTTAAAATTCTCTGGCTGAAATGTACATCATTCAATTATTGGTTTCATAGTTTGGTGAAGATTCTTTTGATTGTCGATCATGAGAAAGTTTATATCCTGGTTGTCAATCTCATTTATCCCTGTTTTCGAATGTGGTAAATGGGTTTATTATATTCTTGTGTTATGTAATATAATGAATATTATCTTACATAATTATTATTTTTATTTTATCAATAATCTATTTAGAGAAGTTGTTATCCCCTCTCAGAACTTGAGAATCTTTTATATAATAATAGTAAGATGGACAAGAAAAAAAACTCTACTTGGATTATCGTTTTAGCACTAATTATTCTCATTGTCGCCACTTTCTTTGTGGTAAAAGGCTGGAAAGAAAAAAATGTAAACGATCTGGCAGATCGACTATCTCAATTAGATATCCCTGTCGTAGAAATAAAAATAATCAGCGAACAACCATTTCAGATAGAAATCACCTTACAGAGTGCTTCTGAGGATGGAGATGCTACTGTGGATGATCTTTGGAACCTGGTTATGGCACTGAGACAGGCAAATCTGGCAAGTAGAATTGGATTGCACCTGGATAGTTATTCAATCCATTTAATCGACATCTACGGAAAAACAATCCTGAAAGACACAGCCTAGATCTATGCCTCCGATATTGATCAAACGACCACCGGTAAGGAAGTAAAACTGGATCATGAAGACTCTATTTTTTGCACTCATTATTTCGATTATTCGAAACAGAACAAAATTTTGGCCTGGGTCTGGCGATTTGTCATTTACGCGTTATCGATGCAAGTGGAACCATTATGTTGGATCTTGTCAGAGATTTGGAGAGTGGCATCAGTCAATGGACAATGCAACCTGGTGTTTATGATGAATGGTTCCCTAAACCAGCACTCGCTCCAACGGACACTGATACGTCACCTTTACCCTTGCCAGGTTATCCAGCACCAATAGAAAATGCGAAGCCAACTTCTCCAGAAATCGCTTACCCCTACCCCTGAGATATCCACCCTAAAAAAACTTGTAATTTGTAGCCATTAATGATAATATGTAGCTACAAGGAGTGAGTATGGCTGAGCTAAAAGTAGGAACTCGCGAATTGAAAAACAAATTAAGCGAATATTTACGCCGGGTGAAAGCTGGGGAAATCATCACGGTGACAGAACATGGTAAGAGGATTGGCCAGATTATCCCCATCAAACCTACCCTCGAAGAGAAAATTCAAACAATGGTGGAGACTGGTCAGGCAGAATGGAATGGCCTGAAATTACCTTCTTACACACCGTCCGTAATCCATAAGTCTGATAAACAACTTTCAGATTTGGTGATTGAGGACAGAGAATGATCCTTTACCTGGACACCAGCGCACTGGTAAAAAGATTTATTGTGGAGAAAGGTTCAGCAGACGTAAATGCACTCATCTCGGTTGCTGATCTGGTTGGATCTTCGATAATTTCCCAGGTGGAAATGGCAGCTGCCCTTGGAAAAGCGCTACGAATGGAATGGATTGATTCAACCTCTGCACAGTCCGCGTATCAAGATTTTCTTGGACAATGGCAATACTTTACCCGATTAACGGCATCTCCAGGTTTGATCGATCGTGCTGCACAACTCAGCTGGGATTTTGGATTACGGGGATATGATTCAACCCATCTGGCTAGTGCCCTTTTCTGGCATGAATCTCTGGATATGGAAATTACGCTGGCAACCTATGACAGAGAATTGTGGATTGCAGCAAAGAAATCCGGCATAAAAATTTGGCCAGAATTCCTGGATTGAGCTTATTTATCTTAAGACTCAGAAAATAAAAATTCTCTCACCAGGCTATTAAACTCCTCCGGATTGTCCCGTTGCGGCCAGTGTCCACAACCCTCCATGATCTTCATCTCGGAATCCTGTATCAATCCATGTGCTTCCCGGGAGGCTTCCAGCGGTACCAGGGTATCCTTTCCCCCATGAATGACCAGCGTTTTGGCTTTTATTTCTCCCAACCGATCCATGTAGACGGTTTTCAATCCATCCCAGGTGAGTTCAGCATTCTGAAAATCTGAGAATGCACGGGTGACGCCCGGTATCAACAATTGCTGGTAAACTTTCTCCACCAATTCATCCGTCACGGACCCGGGACGTTTGAGGATCATTTTGAGCGAATATCGGATCATGGGTCGGCTTTTGATTGACCAGTATGTCAGGGCGCGCACGCCTGGAATATTTACGAACAGGTAACTGAGTTTGTGGAATGGTGTTTTACGTTGCAAACCATAACTATCCACCAGTACCAATTTGTTCACTCTATCCGGGTGATCTAACGTAAAACCCAGGCTGATCGCCCCTCCCATGGAAATGCCCACCAGGGCGGTTTGTTTTATTTCAAGTGCATCAATAAATTGCGGGAAGAAATTTCCATAAAAAGCCAGATCATAGACCACATCTGGTTTGTCTGACTGCCCGTATCCAGGCATATCAGGCGCAATAACACGCATTTTTTCTGCCAGTATAGGCATTAGCAACTCCCAAGATAATCTGGCATTGTCCAATCCTCCGCCATGCGCCAATACCACCACCTGGTCCCCCACTCCAGCTTCCCAATAATGTGTTTTTATCTTGCCAACATTGACAAACTTCGATTCCATTTCCATTTTTCTCTCCCTGCATTCAGAACCTGGATCACTTAATCAACAAATCCACCTGTCTCCACTGCCCTACAGGTAAAAATTCTTGAGAATTCACCTCAAAATTTCGTGTATGTTAATATTTTACTGAAATGATATGGAAATGCAACTAAAATGAGAAGTCAGCGCGGAGAATGATTTCTTACTTAGAAATAGGTGTAAGGCACTTTTTTCAATTGTAGGTGCAAGGCACTTTTGGATTCCGAATAATTTTACGCTCTTTCCAGGATTTGTGTATCATTTTAATCCCTAAGTGCCACGCACCATTTAACAGTGTCAACTTTCAACTAGTATGTTAAAAGCAGCATTGTTACAAGGAAAATAATCTAGTATGTTAAAAGCAGCATTGTTACAAGGAAAATAATCTTAGATAATATAGTAAGGGGATCCGGCAGGCCGACTTCAACTAGGTACACGATACCGATCGAAAGCACGGTCGCCGGATCCAAAAACTTACATGCCCGAACAGTTGCCTGGACCTTGAGTCCGAATCCTGCTAGTGTGGGCAGTTAGATTGTAGCATAGAGAGAGTTGAAAATGAATAAGGATACAGAAATTATTGTAGGAATTGATATCTCAAAAAAGAGGCTGGATATTCAAATTCAAGAGGATGGCCAATATTTTTCCTGTGGAAATGATATTATAGACATCGGTAAATTGGTAGAAAAGATGTGCAGTATCCATCCAACGCTGATTGTGCTGGAGGCAACCGGTGGTTATGAAAAAGGCGTAGTCTCGGCACTCGTCGAGGCAAAATTACCAGTGGCAATGGTTACTCCTGCGTGGGTGCGTTATTTTGCCAGATCATCCGGCACTTTAGCAAAAACTGACAAAATAGATGCCAGGATGCTGGTGCGTTATGGCCGAGCTAACCACCCTTCAGTTGTGATTCTTCGCTCGGAACTACAAGAGCGCCTGTCGGTGCTCATGGCAAGGCGCAGTCAGGTTTCCTTGGCGTTGATCAGTGAAAAGAACCACTTATCCACCATTACTTACCCTGATGTAAAAGTGCTCATTGAGGCAAGCATTCAAAATTTAGAGCATCAAATCCAACAACTGGAAGAGATGATTGCTGAGATAATCGACCAAGACCCACAACTCAAAAACAATGAAAAAATTATTTGTAGTATTCCTGGCGCAGGTAAAATTACTGCTGCGATTATGTTAGCGGATTTACCTGAACTCGGTACACTTGACCACAAGAAAATTGCGGCCTTAGTGGGTGTTGCTCCGTTCAATCGTGATAGTGGTTATTATCGTGGAAAACGACGCATAAAAGGAGGGCGTCAATCAATCCGCAAAGTGCTGTTTATGGCTGCCTTGACTGCTATGAAATGGAATCCAGTGATCAAGGAATTCTATGAGCGGCTTTTAGCTCGAGGAAAAGTCAAGAAAGTGGCTGTTATTGCATGTATGCACAAACTTCTCACCATTATGAATGCGATGGTAAGAGCTCAAACTTTGTGGAGACCGATATGTAGCTCTTGACATTTAACACAGTTGCTTTTGACTTCAGCCTTTCCACTTTAGCCTTTTACCTTATAAACTCCCTTCGGATCAATCCCCAGCGTATTACCATCGTAGAAGCGTTTATCCACTTTTGACAATCCTTTTTCCATCTCAGGTGTGAGCAGCGCTGTGAACCTCAGGTGTTTTAGGCGTTCTTCAATGACATCAGCCGCATTGTCATCTGTTTCCCAATTCATATGATCCAATTTGCTCAGATCAAAGGGAACTGTAAACCCTCGCAAAGTTTTCTCCCACAAATTGTTGAAAAAGGCTTCGAAATAAGACATCACCAATTCGCGTTTGCTGCGATAAACCGCTTCTCGAAATCGCAACCCGACATAATTGGATTTGGCAATGGCACCCCAGCGTTTGTTTTGCTGGAAGATTGCCAGGACGTGATCATCATCCCGACCAGGTGTTGGTAGCATATCGATTATCACCGGTGGAAATCCCAACCTTCGCAATGCAGCGGCTGCAAACAAACCTCCATCCAGGCAATGCGCCTGGCGATCCTCCAGTACTCTGCGGGGACAGCGGTTGGCATCCTCAGGGCTGTAGGGAATACTATCCAAAAAAGCCTGAATTTGGATCGGAGTTTTGAATGATTCAATAATTTTTCTATTATCTGCTGAGATTGATTCTTCCAAATTCATTTTAGACTCCTGTTGTTAATTATTGTATACCCGCACACAATTGCGTCCATCTGCTTTCGCCTGATACAACGCTTGATCTGATATTTGAATTAAATCGTCCATAGTTCCTGTATCAACCTGTGTGGATGAAGCTACGCCCAGACTCACCGTAGTTTGAATAGAGGATCCATTGTTGTTAATTTTTATTTGCGCAATGGCTTGCCTGATTCTTTCTGCAATCTTTTTTGCTTCTTCCAGGGTTGTTTCTGGAAGTATTATCGAGAATTCCTCTCCCCCAACCCGGCCAATGACATCTTTATCACGTAACAATGATTTGCACACTTCCACCGTGTTTTGCAGAACCAGATCGCCTATCTGATGCCCATGGGTATCGTTCAGTCCCTTAAAGAGATCCACATCCATCATAATCATGGATACCTGGGTCTTTTCTTCTTCAACCGAATTGAGGATTTTCCTGGAAACATTATGAAAATGTCCACGATTATATATGCCAGTCAGCGCATCCGTCCTGGCGAGATATTCGAGTTGATTGATCAATCTTACATTTTCGAATCCAATCGCTGCCTGCGAGGTGATCATCAGAAATAACTTGAAATCTTCTTCATCATAAGCTCTTTCATTTTCCAGATCATGGGCAACAATGGCTCCAATGACTCGATCTTTGGTGATCATCGGTGCCCCCATAAATGTTTTGGGAAATGGACCAATATTGGAGCGCTGATTTTTGATCAGAAAATTCTCTACCTCCAGGGCTGATTGTAATAATAATGGTTTTCCATATTGGACAATATAGCCGGTCAGTCCATCATCATATGAATACTGTGATTCAATATTATGTTCCTGAACATCCTGAAGGTCAATAAAATACCAGCTTTTCTCGTCGGGATCATTCTCTAAAACCAGAATTCCAGGTGTTTTGATGAATCGATGGATTTGATCGGTAATTGCCCGTGCAAATTCCAATTTTCCCATTCGGCTGGACCCAATACGAATGATTTCATTCATGATGGATTGCTCTTCTAACCGGCGATTTACCTGAGCATACAAACGAGAATTTTGTAGTGACACTGCCACTTGAGAAGCATACGCATCTGCAATTGAGATATCCTCGTTTGTAAAGTAATTCTTTTTCTCACTTCCCAATGTCAAAAACCCCAGGATATCATCCTTTGCATACATAGGTATACATAACATGGAATTGGCTTTTGTTACCATTTGTTCATGGTAAGAAGAAAAATCATTTTGTAAATCTGAATACATCAATGGATGACGGTGAATTAATGCTTGCTGGTGGGGACTATTCTCTACAGGAACACTCAATCCAATAATCGCTTGGGGATCTTTGTACCCGCGCTGAAACTCTATCACCCTTTTATCTCCATACAAGATTGAGATATTGGCAATATCATACGGAATAATTTTCCCGATTTGTTCGAGTGCCAGATTCAATGTTTTTTGGGTATCCAAAGTTGAATTCACCACCATGGCAACTTCATGGAGGGACTGGGCAATTTGCCGGTTTCTGATTTCTGCTTCTACAATTTGGACTCGATCCGTGATATCAAACAAAAATACCAACCACCCTTGTGATTTGGAATCACGATTTTCCAATGACTTTTTTTGTATTTCGAACACATATCGCTGGTCTTCTACACACAATTCAACTTCGTTTTGGCCAGTCTCACTCATGAAAAAATGACTATTAAATTCAGGCCAATTTGATAAAATTGTTTGAATGGGTTGACCCATGAATACTTTCCGATTTTCATTGGGAGATTTTCCATTTATCCGGCGAAGAATGACCAGACGATTAAGGAAAGCAGCACCCCCAATAATGCATAACCCCCAGCTTCACCCCTTTTTTTAAGAGTGATACCCAATAAACCAAGTGCAACGAACGAAATCAAAAATAATAGTAACGCGTAGGGGGTGAAAGTGAAAAACATTTTATGAGTATAGCAAATTATTAAAAGAAGGCAAGAAAACCTATCATGGATTTACTTACCTTCTTTATAAAATTTCACTGAAAATCAGTGTTAAAAATGAATTATTATCGAATTTTCATCCGATCATTTTCGGACCCGCAGCCAAAACCTCTTCTGGTACACCATCTGCAAATTGTTTGAAGTTCTCCCGGAACATCGTCGCCAGTTTCTTTGCCTGGTTATCGTAGGCAACTGGATCAGTCCAGGTCTTTCTGGGATTAAGCACATCATCTGGTATTCCTGGGCAAGTTTTGGGGATTCTCAATCCGAATACAGGATCTGTTTCATAGGCAACATCATTCAATGAACCACCTAATAATTCATCCACCATTTTGCGGGTATATGATATTTTCATCCGCGAACCTACGCCGTATGGACCGCCAGTCCAACCCGTGTTCACGAGCCAGCAGTTTGTCTGATGCTTTTCAATCTTATCGCCGAGCAATTTTGCGTATACAGAAGGGTGATGAACCATAAACGGCCCTCCAAAACAATTACTGAACGTTGCCTGGGGTTCTTTGATCCCTTTTTCTGTTCCTGCTACTTTAGCTGTATACCCGGACAAGAAGTGATACATGGCCTGTTCCGGGGTTAATTTTGCGATGGGTGGCAATACGCCAAAAGCGTCAGCGGTCAGGAAAATGATATTTTTTGGATGATCCCCCATGCCGGATGGTTCGTGATGTTCCAATTCCCGCAACATATACGAAGCGCGGGTATTCTCGGTGATCGTGTCGTCATTCAAGTCAATCCTTCGTGTGGCAGGATCAATGACTACATTTTCAAGAATGGTACCAAATCGCCGGGTCATTGAGTAAATTTCAGGCTCGTCTTTTTCAGAAAGGCGGATAACCTTGGCATAACACCCTCCCTCAAAGTTAAAGACACCATGATCACTCCATCCATGCTCATCATCACCGATCAGACGCCGTTTGGGGTCAGCCGATAGGGTGGTCTTTCCGGTGCCACTCAAGCCGAAAAATAATGCGGTATCCCCATCAGAACCGATATTCGCCGAACAATGCATGGGGAAAATTCCTTGTAATGGAAAGAAGTAATTAAGCACAGTGAAAATTGTCTTTTTTATTTCACCTGCATAACGAGTTCCAGCGATGATTGCCAATTTTTGGCCCAAATTTAACGCTACCACCACATCCGAACGGGTACCATCAATTTCTGGTTCAGTTTCAAAGCCAGAAGCAACCAGCACGGTTATTTCTGGTGAGAACTCTTGTGGAGTCAGTGTGTTAGCATGAATAAACATGTTATAAGCAAACAGACTCCCCCAAGCCGTGTCGGTTACGATCCTTAACGGGTATCGATAAGCCGGATCAGCCCCACCAAAACAATCCTGAATATAAAGCTCTTTTTGTTGGAAATAGTCCAGCACCCGTACTTTTAATTTTTCGAATTTGTCTATCGAAAATGATTTGTTTTCTTTGTTCCACCAGATATGATTTTGGCTGGATGATTCCTCTACAAAAAATTTGTCCTTGGGTGATCTTCCAGTACTCTTGCCCGTATAAATGACTAACGGTCCAAATTCCGCCATCATTGCTTCGTTTTGTTTAATAATGTGTTCGTAGAGTAATGGAGGGGTCAAATTCCAATGAGTTTTTTTGGCTTGCACCTGCGTTTTTGTTACCAAATCAAATGAAGAAGACATAGTTTCTCCTGGATTTATTCTAAGGATTCTTTATTCACAACCGGTTAATAAAGCAATGATTGCCATTCGCACAAGTCCACCATTGGCTGCCTGGCGGAAATAAGCTGCACCTTCATAATTATCAATCTCACGGTCAATTTCATCTGTACGTGGAAGTGGATGCATGATGGTAATTCCAGATTTCGATTTTTCAATTAGCTCATAATTTATTATGTGAGAACCTTTCAAACGCTCATATAAACTTAAATCTTCAAAGCGCTCTTTTTGTAATCTGGTCATGTAAAGTACGTCGCTCTTAGAGGCAGCTTCGGCAATGTTATCTGTTTCCACAACCTCGATGCCATCATCACGCAATGATTGGGTTATCTCAGCTGGCATCCGTAATTCTTCCGGGGAGACAAAATAGAATCGGGGACCATATTTTCCCAATAACCAGGATAATGAATGCACAGTTCTACCATTTTTTAAATCACCAGCCAGCGTAACCGCCAGATTATTTAACCTTCCGCGTTCTTTCTGAATAGTATATATGTCCACCAACGCCTGCGTGGGATGTTGCCGTGAACCATCACCGCCATTGATTACCGGGATAGTGGCACCATCTGCCAATTCTCGCGCACTCCCTGGTTGCATATGGCGAATAACTGCAATATCTGCATACCCGCTGATCATTTTACCTGTATCATACAATGTCTCGCCTTTTACAGCTGAACTGGTCAATATGCCCTGTAAAGTAGAAACAACATTGCCACCCAGACGGATCATGGCGGTTTCAAAAGTTAAACGAGTATGGGTAGAGGGCTCATAAAATAATATCGCCAGTACTTTTCCATCCATATTTTTTAATCTTCCCCCGGATGCCAACACCTGTTCAAAACGACTGGCTGTTTCTAAAATCAGGCTGATATGTTCCAGTTTTATATCTTTGACATGTAAGATATCTTTACCAAACAGTACACTTGTCATACAGAATTTCCTCCTGAATGCAATCTTCATTTATTCTAGCATAGCATCAACTCATAATCAGGTGTTTTCCATCCTCGCATCTCAAATTTTTGTCAGGAAAGGATCAAGAAGGTGAGCCTGGATGCTAATTAACCTTAACATCAACATAATTCGGATTTTTTTCGAATTGTTTTTTGCATAAGGGCAGACAGGAATAATTTTCAATTCTCACTTTTCCGTGAGTGATTATTAGAATTAATCCTTAATTGTTGATCACAACATTAGAAAATGTATCATTCAATCTCCATATCGTTGATATAATTTGAAAAATTACCATATTGGAGGTGCTTTTTTGATTTTCGTCGACAATGAAAAACAATACGATCCCCGCATCAACCTGGCCATCGAGGAGCATCTCGTTCGCAATGTAAATGTTGGTGAGGATATTCTGCTCTTTTATATCAACCAACCTTCCATTATTATCGGTCGAAATCAAAACACCCTGGAAGAGATCAATTACCCGTACGTGGATGAAAACCAGATCATTGTAGTACGGCGCTTATCCGGTGGTGGCGCTGTCTATCACGACCATGGCAACCTGAACTTCAGCTTTATCAATGCCAATGGCAGAGAGTTTTTGCATAATTTCAAGAAGTTCACAGCCCCGGTTATCAAAGTACTGAATAGTATGGGTGTTGCAGCCGAAATGAATGGCCGTAACGACATTGTTGTGGAAGAACGCAAAATCTCTGGAAACGCGCAATACGCTATCGGTACCAAACTGGTAAGCCACGGCACATTGCTATTTAGTTCAGACTTATCCAAAGTTTCAGAAGCACTCAATGTGAAAGCAGAAAAAATAGAATCAAAAGGCATCAAATCAGTCCGCAGTCGCGTGGCCAACATCAGCGAATACATGTCCGAACCCATGGATGTGCTGGAATTCAGAGAACGTGTCAAGCACGGTATCCTGGCTGAAGCAAATAATGGTGAATATAAGCTCACTCCGCAGGACTGGGAAGAGATTAACAAGATTTCAAAGGAACGCTATCAGCAATGGGAATGGAATTTCGGCCGCTCTCCTAAATTCAATATCCAGAAAACGCAGCGTTTTCCATTCGGGCAGATTGATGCCCGCATCGAAGTGCATAATGGTGAAATCCAGCAACTCAAGTTATTCGGGGATTTTCTGGGTCTTCGGGATGTCAGCGATGTGGAATCAAAACTGATTGGGGTTCGTTACGATAAATATCACTTAGAATCATCACTGGAAAACCTGGAATTGAAAGATTATCTGGGCGGCCTGACTGCCCAGGAATTGGCTGTTTTTCTGTTTGCCTGATCTGACATCGTTTCTCGTTTCTGGATTTTTGCTGGTATTCTTCCTTTAAATACTCATGGCACGTTCCATGATATTTATTTTGCTGAATATGATAAAATTGGATTATTCTAGGCTTAATTTTCCAATTATTTTATAGGGAATCTAAATTTTAATAGCTGTGGGAGGGAAAATGGGTGTATTAATTCGTATACTTGTTATGTTTACGATTTTGCTGGGAACTTCTTTTGGGGAAGCCCAGGCAAATTCAGCAGCAAATCTAACAATAACGCCAATTACCTGGAATGTGATCGGGTTGGACAGTAACAACGTGAATGTTGGCCCAAACACTTTCCCGGTAGGTGCCCGGGTTTGCAATGTCGGTTCGGAACCGGCCAGTAACATCGAAGCAACATTCGTCTGGGATTCAGTCAATACTTACATCAATTTACGCCCTGGTTCTCTCAGTAATTTGCATAACGATTCCCTGTCTCCCAATGATTGTTTAGATTTTTACTTCGAAGTTGAAATCACAAGGAATACATCTGCTTACACCACTACGCGACGATATCACATTGAAGTGCGCGCAGACGACCTCGCAGTCATCTCCACACCCACACCGAGAGAGATCTATGTAGAGCGGTTGATTTCACAAAATCGAAATGCAACACTGGATGTGAAATTAGACGGCGTTTCCATTGCTCCCGGTGGAAATATGACTTTAATGGTCGGACAAACATACAATATCACCTTGATTGCAAAAACTGCCACCCAGGGGTATGAACAAATAGAGAGCTTCATTAACTTTCCGAATACTATTTTTCAAATAATGGATGTGGAAACTATTTACTCTGCCGATACCTCAGCCAACGTCGATAACCCCAGCGACCTGCTTTATGGTGATGGATGTATCTGGCAAAATGATCCGAACAGCCCTACCTATCGTTCCTGTTTGAGTACAGGAAAGGCAGGTGGAAATATATCCGTTAATTACACAGTAAAAATAATCGGAGGTTCTGGCACATCCAACATCCTCAACACACTTGTGTACGATTTTTCCGGTGCCAGCTATCATTACAATTCCGATTTTTCGACAAGCAGCCGTGTTGCCAGCATAGTCAGTGCAAATTTGTCAAAAACATTCGTTCCGAAAACCATCCAACCAGGTGGAACAGCTTTGCTTGTTTTTAAAATCACCAATCCCAGTACAGGCATTCTGAGTGATCTGAATTTTACCGATGAATTACCGGAAGGGATGAGTATCTCTTCATCTACTATCAACTACACCGGATGTGGAAGTCCTTCACCTTCTTCTTTAAGTGTAGGCAGTAGCATGCTTTCCTTTTCCAATATCAGTATCGCTGGTTTGGGAACCTGTACGATCACGGTGAGTGCAACAGCAAGCACTGAAAAACTTTACACCAATACCACAGGTAATCTATTTATTGGAGAAGAGGATTCAGGTGACTCTGGAACGGACACGCTGTTGGTTGCCTCTACCCAAGCCTGCCTGCCTGGACAAACGCTGGTGACCTGGACGTTTCCAACCGGTTCCTCCACCACCACACCGCTTTTCACCACCAAATCCAGTAATGTATCAACTGCCCTGGCCAGTACCACTACATCTACACCTGCTATTGAAACAAATATTGGTAACCCACCACCCTCCTGGAGTGGTCAGGGTTTCAGCAGTGGCGCATATTATCAATTTCAAGTTGATACCAGCCGGTACAGTGATGTGAAGATATATTTCGATCACCTTACCACCATACAAAACTGGAACACGAATGCAGCTGTAACGCTTTCATCCAGCACCAATGGAACCACATTTACATCAAATACTTTATCAAGCGGTTCAGTATTGTTAGATTCAACCTTAAAAAGAGCTACCTTTAATACTACGGTTGGTTCAACGTATTTTCGAATTTCAGCAACGGGTGCTCAGAACAACAATGCCCGTATGGCAATCGATAATGTCACCCTCACCGGTTGTCTGGAACCTGCTCCTGCCCCAACCATTACCAAATCGTTCTCGCCTGATCCCATCATAAAGGGGTCAACATCCACATTGACATTCACCATCCGCAATACAGCCAGTGGTAATGTTGCACAAACTGGAATTTCCTTCACGGATATTCTCCCTGATGGTCTCACCGTGCTGGATGCAACCACCTCGGCCTGTAATGGTACCAACAATCTGGTGACATCATCCAGCAATCGATCGATTACTTTAACTGGTGGTTCACTCGCTGCTGGAGCTACCTGCACATTCCAGGTTCCCGTGATCGGGGAAATTCAGGGTCTGCACGAAAATATCAGTGGTTTCTTATCGTCCGACCAGAGCGGCACCACAACCAACTATGCCACAGACACGTTGACTGTGATTGCTCCCCCACAAATTATCAAAAACTTTGGGTCGACAGCTATTATGGTCGGAGAGAGCACTTCTCTATCTTTCACAATTTCCAATCCCAATACCAGCACCTCATTAACAGGAATATCCTTTACCGACACCCTGCCAGCCGGTGTTGAGGTTGAAAATGCATCCTCCTCCGTTTGTAATGGAACATTGACCAACAGCGATAACGATCCATCCCGGGATACCGTCCATTTATCCGAAGCTTCATTATTGCCTGGCACATCCTGTACAATCACTGTGATGGTGAGCGGCACAACAGAAGGATTAAAAGAAAATTCTGTCTCAGTCACCTCCACGGAAGGTGGTACAGGTAACACAGATGAGGCAATTGTGTTGGTCAAAGCTCCCACACCTGCTTTAACTTTCCTTAAACAGGTTGGCCCAAGTCTCACTGGACCCTGGTCACCCTTCCTTTCTGTTAATATTGATGATTCTGTTTTTTACCGCTTCATAATCGAAAATACCGGTGATGTTCCTTTAAGTGGAATTACCTTGAGTGATCCAACCATCGATACTTCTGGTTGTCTGTGGGTGGATGGAGATGGGATTCCATTTGTGGATGATGATCCATCTACACCAGGTTTTTCGTTCAGTTTACCAATCGCCGACGATGATGAAGGACATTTAGCATATTGTGTGCTGGATCCTGAGTTATTGGCCGCAGCTGGATCTCACACCAATACTGCCTCAGTGAATAGTACACAAACCACTATGGTCACATCTTCCGCAACGTATGCCACACCTGAAATTACTCTAACGAAAACTGCTCAGGAATCATATTATTCTGCAGAAGGCGATAGCCTGCATTACTCATACGTGGTGGAGAACACAGGCTCTGTACCACTAATAGGACCGGTTGAAATCTCCGAT
>JAHYJK010000328.1 GCA_019429225.1 Anaerolineaceae bacterium | reverse complement strand
ATCCTTATGATGGTCATGTGGTTATAACGCTGGATATGCAATCACCTTTGGAGTTCAAATTACGGTTAAGGTTACCCGGTTGGTGTAAAAAATATACCTTGAGTCTGAATAATCAACCCATAAAGGATCCATTCATTGAGCAAGGCTACCTTAGCTTGCAGTGTGATTGGAATGCTGGAGATGTCGTTGACCTTAAATTTGATATGCCCGTCGAGGTAGTAGTGGATACGCTGGGAAATTTGGGTCGTGTGGCAATCACACGTGGCCCGATTGTATTTGCTGCTGATCAGGATTATCTGCCCTCCACACTTCTACTGGATGAGGTGACCCTGTTACTTGATTCAGAAAACCCTACTGCTGGAATCAAGGTTGAACACAGTGAAACGGGGTCCGTCTATCTTCTCGTGCCACATCAAGCCAACCGGCCCAAAAATGTAAGCGAATTATGGCGTGAGAAAGAACGATACAAAACATTAACCAATACCAGGGTAGACCAAAAAACGGAACGAATTAAAATGGTGCCATTTATGGAAGCTGGCACAATGGATGAAAAGAATTTCCGTGAGGGTATCCAACCCAATAATGAACCGGTTTCTCATATCTCATTCCAGGTCTGGTTACCCTATCAAATAAGAAAATAAGAGAATCTCCTTATAGATTATGAAAAAACCGCCATAAAAATTTTTATGGCGGTTTTTTCTTTGTATAAATGGAATCACAAGGCACTTTGATATGCCGTCTTCCTCACTACTGTAATTCAGATGATTCCCTTCACCTGCATCTTGGAATCAAAAAGGAAGTCTTTTTTCGGTACTCCAGGTATTCCCCACCGAACCTTTCAGTCAGTTCACGCGTTTCATGTCTGTAAATAAATGTCAACAATGCGGTGAAAATGACCAGAACGAGCAGGATGACAGACATTGAGCCCATCCCAACAGCAATCCCGAGGTACAACAAAAAAGCCCCCAGCGTCATCGGGTTACGGGTACAGGCATATGGTCCGGTCGTGATCAGTCGCTGTGTGGCAACTTTGGGAAAGGGGTGCCTTTCCCCAGTGTGTATTGAATGGATATTGACCACCCGACCAGGAAGATCCCGCCCATGGTCATCAACGCCCCGAACACCTGGTGCCACCAACCGAGTTCGAACTTGCCCCATGAGCCCAGCAACCAAACGATCCCAACTTCAACAGCGACCAGAAGAAGCAAAGCGAGTGAGAAGATGCTGATCACCTTTTTTCTAAACGTTGGTGGTGTTCGTTCGGATTCATTCATTCGAGGGTGCTTTCCTTTTTTGCAACCGCTTTGTGCAGGATTTCAAGAAATTCATCCAGAGGCACTTTGTGAATGCGTGCCGCCCATTCCACATTGAGTGCTTTGGCAAGAAACATGCGCATTGAATATTTCCCCACGCGTTGAACCCCGAAAACTTCCATTACTTCAGCAATATCACCATAATTCAATAAAATATCTGATATACGTGTCTCTTTTGTTATTTGCATACTCGATCTCCTTTATCCACCTGGTGGATTTTCTCCTATCAATTATTTACATTCCAATCATTACAGATAGATCGTACCATTGCGGAACCATATGCGCTACGACTTTTGTCGGGTTTGAGAAATCAGATTCCACTCATAGCGTCAATTTCCTTAACAGATAAAAACCACATGCAACAAACACGACTTAAGTCGTTCCAGAACCAGTGGAAAGAACCTATACTCAGTTCAATACAGTAAACAAACTGAAAGAAAAGGAGTTCCAATGAAATCAATCCTGACGAAGATCGCGGCAATTCTTGCCTTCATTATTGGCGCAATGGCTGTTTTTGCTGGCGCGCAAGTATTATTAGGAAACGATCCGGGATATTATGTCATCAACTGGGTTCCCGTTTATAACTACACAGCGGGCATTCTGACCGTTTTTATTACGGCCATACTGATCTGGCGGGGGAGTAAGCTCGCCTGGCTTGCAGCCATTGCCACGTTCAGTTTGCACACGCTGGTGATGATCCTGCTGCAAACTGTGCACAGAGATGTTGTCGCAGTGGATAGCATCCGTGCCATGACCATACGTATGATTGCCTGGGCAATTATTCTGGTTTTGATGTTCGCCCAATCCCAAAAGGATAAAAAGGCTCTGCGTTTGACCACAGTGGCGAAATCTTAAATCGATGACAGATTCTGTTATCGCTGACGAAACCCTGCGTGAAGCAATTCTGGATGCATTTGCCGCTGACAATCGCATCGCTGCAGACAATCTGAGAGTTGGCGTGCTGAACTCGATCGCTCACCTGGCAGGCAAAGTAGACGATTTATCGAAACGCGATCTGGCAGAAGCACTCGCACATCAAGTACACGGTATTCGTGGTGTGGTAAACCGGATCGATTGCCCCGGTGCACCCAGCCCGGCCAGAACCGTGAATCTGGACTTAAAAATTTAATTACAAGAAGAGGAAAAAAATGACAAAAAAATTATCAAAATGGTTTCGAAAATTTCATCGCTGGATTGCAGTGCCGACAGCGCTGGCGATTCCAGCCGCACTCATCATCAAGTTATTCGGGAGCGAAGAACTGGTGGCAACCTGGGAGAGATTGGATAAAGTTCCATCCATTTTAATGCTGGTGATGGCACTCACTGGCGCGTACTTATTTTTACTGCCTTATATTGTTAAAAGCCAGCGCAAGAAGAGGAGTAGTGAAGCGAAAGAAGGACAAAAATTAGGAGCCGCCAAATTATCTATTCAAGAATCTAAGTAAAATTCGATCATTATCAATCTACACAAATCCCCTGAATGAACACAGGGGAATTTTGCTTTGAGATCTACCTGATTGGTCAAATTGATTCGCTAATGATTATTTTTCCTCCTCCACCAGCTTCACCAAATAGCTGTTATCCCGTTTGAACCATTCCTTGCCAGTTACGCTCTGGTTGGAGTACATATCCACGACTTTGCCTTCAATCTCGAGGTGTTGGATCTTCAACCCGCTGCCTTCCAGCAGCAGGAGCAAATCTGCCGGGGTATAGCAGCGAATGGTTTGAGCCAGAGTGTCATCAGGGTGTTCGACTGGCTGCCATTCATCGATCCAATGTGCATGCACCAGGTCATAATGGCAGCGTTCGATCATCTCTACCGAACCGGGC
>JAHYJK010000327.1 GCA_019429225.1 Anaerolineaceae bacterium | reverse complement strand
CATAAAGAAGATCGATATAAGTGGTGGATAAAAAGAATCAAATCCACTTTAAAATTATTTGATTTTATTCGGCTTGATCATTTTCGCGGTTTTGTAAATTATTGGGAAGTACCGGCTGGTAACAAAACAGCAGAGATTGGACGCTGGCTACCAGGACCAGGCGCTGATTTCTTTGAAGTTATGCAAAATGAACTGGGTGTTTTACCAATCATTGCCGAAGATTTAGGAGAAATTTCCAAAGATGTATATATACTTCGAGATCAATTCGATCTTCCTGGTATGAAAATCTGTCAATTCGCTTTCTCCAACGATCCAGACGATCCATTTTTACCTCATAACTACCCAGTCAATTGTGTTGCTTACACGGGAACCCACGATAATGACACCGTATTAGGTTGGTATCTCTCTGCACCGGAGAAAGAACAGGATTTCTGTAGAAAATACTTAGCCAGATCTGGAGAAAACATCTCCTGGGATTTGATTAGAGTAGTTTGGTCATCAGTAGCAAAAATAACAATCGCTCCGTTGCAAGACTTTCTTCGCCTGGGCAATGAAGCAAGAATGAATTATCCAGGACAAGCAAGCGGAAATTGGAGTTGGAGAGTACTCCCCCATCTAATAAATTCTGAACTGGCGCATAGAATCAATGAATTAAATTTCCTTTACAGTCGTTCAAAGTAGTAGAATTTTGAGAAATTAAAAAAAGACCTGGATGATGATCAGGTCTTTTTTGATGAAAGAAATGAAACCAGAAATATCCCCATCAGGATCAATAAACCACCAGAGTATTCCAGATTGTTAGGAGTTTCTTGTAAAAATATGAAAGCAAGCAGAATCGTACCAATCGGCTCTCCAATTAAAGCAATCGAAACAAATGCTGCAGGTAAATGACCTAAGGCCCAGTTGAAAACGGAATGCCCTAATAACTGTGGGATCAATCCTAATAAAAGCATCCAAAGATACGTTAGGTTTGAATATCCCACCAGCGTCTCTCCTGAGATCACCACAATTAATAATAAGAAAATTGCAGAGAATAGATACACAAAAAAAATGTATTTGATGAGGGGTAACGTTGATCGAACTTTTCTTCCTACCATCATATAACCGGCTGCCATCCATGCTCCTATTAAAGCCAAAAAGTTCCCAGACAGCGTATTCCTATCAAAACTTAGACCAACACTTTCACACTGAATGAGGTTCGCAAAAGAAAAGGAACATTGATTACTGAGCGCTACCAGGCTGCTCCCAACTATAGCTAAGAAGAGACCAATCCAAATGGTGGCATTATTTTTTTCTTTCAACAAAATGGGTGAAAACAGAGCAACCCATAAAGGTGTCGTGGTAACAATAACTACTGAACTTGCAATACTTGTGTACTCCAACGAAGTAATCCAGGCAGCAAAATGGATGGAAAGAAATAAGCCGGATAATATCAAGAAACCCAATTCTCTTTTGGAAATATTAAATAATTTCTGTTTATACTTAAGAAACGCGATTGGGGTTATTAATAAAGAAGCAGTCAACAAACGAATAGCTGCAATGACTATCGAAGGAGCGCCACCTTGAGCAAATCGAATAAAAATGGATGCTGTGGATACTGCAATAATTCCAAAGAATAATCCGATGAGGGGATAAAGTTTCTCTTTATTCATGATTTAATAGGCTTCTTTGCTTGACAAAAAAATGTTGCTTGATAAAATCAATTTGAAGTTGATTTGCCAAATTTTATCATCTTTATCAAAATGAAGTTACCTTTCTCATTTCATACAACTTTTTCAAAATTTAGTGATTTTTAGGAGGAAAAAATGACTCACGTAATAACAAGTTTATGTCTGCGTGATGGTGGTTGCGCAACAGTTTGTCCGGTAGAATGTATCGTCCCAGGCAAGCCAGAAGATCAATATCCATTGTATTACATCGATCCGGATACTTGCATTGACTGTGGTGCATGTGTTCCTGAGTGTCCTTGGGAAGCAATCTTCCCGGAAGATGAAGTTCCAGCACCATACGTTGCTAAAGGTGGAGAAAAACTCTCCATGCCTGTTGGTACGCCTGGATTTGCAGAAGTTTATGATGGAACCAACCATGATGGAGAAGATGTTCACCTGGAAGGCACAAAAACATTAGAAGCTGGAGAAGAAGTCGATTTAACTCCCGATATTGAAGTAAATGCCAAATACTTTAGTGATGGTCCAGGTTATAGCACTGCTGGATAATTTAAAAATTTTAGTTATGATAGAGGAAGTCAATTGACTTCCTCTTTTTATTTAACTCTTTTGGAAAAGGAGATTTCCATGCAAGAATATCGAATCGAAAAAGACTCATTAGGTCCACTAGAAGTACCGAAAACTGCTTATTATGGTGTACAAACCCAGAGAGCAGTGTTAAACTTTCCTATTTCTGGTATGAAACCCTATCCAGCTTTCATCTGGTCGATGGCTGCCATTAAAACCTCTGCTGCGAATGTGCATAAAGACCTGGGATTGTTACAGGCAGATTATGCCGATGCGATAATCCAATCAGGAATAGAAGTGATGAAAGGCTCATGGAATGAGCAATTTGTTGTTGATCCTTTCCAGGCCGGTGCCGGAACCAGTCACAATATGAATACAAATGAAGTGATGGCGAATAGAGCAACTGAACTTCTGGGAGGACAAATAGGAGAGTACCGGATCAATCCAAATGATCATGTCAATATGGGACAATCAACCAACGATACGATTCCTACAGCAATAAGATTGGGGTGTTTGTGGAGGTTGGATGAACTTTTACTCACAATTCAACAATTAGCAACAGCATTAAGAGCCAAAGCCAATGAATTTGATCATATTGTCAAATCCGGGAGAACCCATTTGCAGGATGCCGTTCCTGTACGACTTGGTCAGGAATTCAACGCGTATGCGCGGGCTGTAGAGCGGGACGCAGATAGAATTCGAAGGTCTTCGGAAGGACTTCGTAGACTTGGCATAGGCGGAACAGCAACGGGTTCAGGATTAAATGCACATAAAGAGTATCATCCCCGCATGGTTCAGGAACTTAAAAGAGTTACCGGTTTAGAATTACACACATCCGATGACTTATTTGAATCAATGCAATCCATGGCTGATATGGTTGATTTTTCAT
>JAHYJK010000326.1 GCA_019429225.1 Anaerolineaceae bacterium | reverse complement strand
TTATCACGATGGCCGTAATGGCCTGGAAATGCATAATCTGTATCCCTTGATCTATAACCGCACTGCTTTTGAATTAACCAAAAAGAAATTTGGCAGAGGATTGGTGTGGGGTCGGTCTGCCTATGCCGGCTCGCAACGCTACCCGGTGCAGTGGGGTGGGGATAGCTACTCGACGTTGAATCAACTTGCCTGTCAGGTACGGGCGATGTTGGGTTATGGCATGTCCGGTGTGCCATTCAGCAGCCATGATGTGGGTGGATTTGATTATTCGCCCCATTTCTTTGATGACTGTTTCCACGTGGATTTCAATGAGTCCTATAAAGAAGATATCAAAGATTCTTATCCCAAGGATGAAGTGGTCTATGCGCGCTGGATGCAGGTAGGTGTTTTCTCCTCGCATGTACGTGCTCATGGGAAACAAGCGCGGGAGCCCTGGACGTTTGGAGAAGCGGTGGAGCAGATTTCAATGAAGTATTTGAAATTACGCTACCGCCTGTTACCCTACATTTATTCTCAGGCTGTTCAATCCACACGCACCGGTATCCCGATGGCACGTCCAATGGTGCTGGAATTTCAGGATGATCCTACCACGCAGCATGTTGATTTGCAGTACATGTTCGGGGATCGCTTCCTGGTAGCACCCGTGTTGACCCGCGATGGACGTACCAAGGTATATCTGCCATCCGGTACCTGGGTGGATTACTGGACGAAAGAAGTGCTGAGTGGTCCGCAATGGTTAACCATTGATGCACCATTGGAGACCTTACCCCTGTGGGTGAAAGCTGG
This sequence comes from Anaerolineaceae bacterium, assembly GCA_019429225.1. Lineage (GTDB taxonomy): Bacteria > Chloroflexota > Anaerolineae > Anaerolineales > Anaerolineaceae > UBA6170. The sequence goes on along the minus strand of JAHYJK010000326.1, from coordinate 2,382 downwards.
CTCCATCATCCCGATGGGACCGGAGATGGATTATGTTAATCAAATACCGATGGATCCATTGACCATTGAGATTTATCTTCCAGAAGGGACTGATAAGATCCTGGTTGAAGATGAAGATTGTGAACCAGTTGAGGTTTCCTACTCGCGAAATGGAAATCAGTTGTTGGTTGAGGTTGGTGCGGTTCCCGGAAATGTAGAAATCATTCTGGTTGGAGAACAGATTCAATCTGCCCGCATGGCGCATAACGCCTTGGAAGTTACCCGGGATGCATCTAGTTCCCGGGTTCAACTGGATGGACGATCTGGCACTAGCCTGGTTCTGGATTTGGAGTCGTTATGATGAATGAACTTGATCTGGTCATCCACGGAGGTTTATTGGTCAGCGATTCGGGTTCACAGAAAGCTGATCTGGGCATCCAGGATGGCAAAATTGCAGCCGTTGGTTTGAACTTAACCGGAAAGGAAATGCTGGATGCCAGCGGTTTAATGGTGATACCCGGCGGTGTTGACCCGCATGTGCATTTGAATATGCCCACCGCCACCACCGTAACCAGTGAGGATTGGTTTTCGGGAACATTGGCAGCCGCCCATGGAGGCACCACCACCGTTCTGGATTTTGTGGAACCGTTACCCGGTCAATCATTACACGAAGGACTGCAAGCCCGCCAGTCTGAAGCTGAGGGTCAGGCATGGCTGGATTATGGATTGCACATGACCATCGCGGATGTGAAACTTATCCCGCAGATCAAATCCCTCGTTGAAGAGGGTGTTTCTTCCTTTAAAATATATACAACTTATGGGGATATGCAATTAAATGATTATGAGATTGTCGCTGTGTTGGATGCTGTCAAGGAGAACCATGGGATTGTGATGGTACACGCTGAAAATGACGCCGTTGTTCGGCATGCCACCCAGACCCTGGTGAACGAAGGCAAACTAGAACCACGCTGGCATCCCCACAGCCGCCCGGCGTTGGCAGAGGTGGAAGCTGTTCAGCGAATGATTTACCTGGCGCGTGTCTCCGGTACGAATCTATATCTGGTGCACCTTTCCACTGGAGGGGCGGTCAAAGCAGCTGGTAAAGCCTTACGCGATGGCCAGAATCTGGTGGCTGAAACCTGCCCACAATATTTGCTGCTCAATCGCGAACGCTATCAGGATGAGAACCCGGAGATGGCTGCCGGTTTTGTGTGTTCACCTCCTTTACGAAATCCTAATGATCAACAAGCCATCTGGCATGCCTTGCGGCAAAAAACAGTGTTGAGCATCGGCAGTGATCATTGCGCTTTTACCATTCATCCGCAGAAACAGGTCGCCCTGGGTGACTTTCGCACCATTCCAGGCGGTATACCGGGCATTGAACTGCGTTACCCAATGATGTATCATTTTGGTGTACGCTCTGGTATGCTCAGCCCGGAACAATGGGTGGCTCTGTGTAGCACCAATCCAGCAAAATCCTTCGGCATCTGGCCCCAAAAAGGCAGCCTGATGGTAGAGGCTGATGCTGATCTGGTGTTGTTTGACCCGAACAAGGAATTTTCTGTGACAGCGGATCATTTACACGAAAAAGTTGATTACACACCGTATGAAGGATTCGCCCTGAAGGGATTTCCCGTGATGACCATCATTAAAGGAAGAAAGTTGATTGAAAACGGTGAAGTTCTAATGGATAAACCAACTGGAAATTATCTGAAATGTGGAACTCCCGTCATCCCTGCTTAAAGGAAAGGTCTTTGGTAAAGAATTGGATATGATGACAAAAAAAGGCTTACTCATTTTTCCGCAATGGCTGGTAACCGCAGCCATGGAAGCTCCCAAACAGGGGTTTGGCATTCGGGTTGTGGATGACCTGATCACGGATGTTGCGTCCAAAGCTGATTTGTTAGACCAATATCCACAGGATGAAATCTGGGAGCGACCCGATCAGATATTACTACCTGCGTTTGTGGATGCCCATACCCATCTATACGGGGTGCTGGCGCATGGCATTCCCCTGACCAAAGCACCGGATGGATTCATGCCTTTCCTGGAGGATTTCTGGTGGCCATTGGTGGAAGATCAACTCGATTCCGATCTGGTGAATGCAGCCACCAACTGGAATTGCGCTCAGATGCTGCGCTCGGGTGTGACCGCTTTCTATGATTGCACCGAGGCGCCATACTCCTTACCTGGTGTACTCACAAAACAAGCTGAGGTAGTGAAAAAGTGGGGACTGCGCGGCATCCTATCCTTTGAAGCGACTGAACGAGTCAGCAAAGAAAATGGTGAGTTGGGACTGCAGGAGAATCTGGATATGATCGCCTGGGGGAAACAGGATGGCGGTCTGGTACAGGGTTTGATGTGTTTTCACACCACCTTTACCTGCTCGGATGAGTTCATTCT
>JAHYJK010000325.1 GCA_019429225.1 Anaerolineaceae bacterium | reverse complement strand
GGATCGCTGGCACGCCTGTGAGTTGTACCACCAGAATGTTGGCATTATGGGAGCAAGTAATGTGGGTCGGCATGTCATTGAGCTGATGAAGCCATTCAAACCGAATGTGCTATTGTATGACCCATTTGTAACAGCCGAAGAAGCACAGAAATTGGGAGCTACCAAAGTGGAATTGAACGAATTATTGAAACAATCGGATGTGGTTTCCATACATGCCCCGGCCAATGCCAGTACCCACCATATGTTGAATGCAGAAGGATTGGCTTTAATGAAAGACAATGCTTTATTGATCAACACGGCACGTGGAACTTTGGTCGATGAGAAAGCTTTGATCGTTGAATTGAGCAAAGGACGTTTCTTCGCATTCCTGGATGTGACCGATCCCGAACCCCCAGCAGCCGATAGTCCCTTAAGGACACTCGACAATGTGGTGGTTGTCCCGCATATTGCCGGCTGTATCGATAACTGCACCATGTTGGGTGAGCTGGCAGTGGAAGAATTAAGAAGGTTTTTCGCTGGTGAACCTGCGGTTTACCAGATTACCCCAGAATTATTTGAGAGGATTTCATAAAATGAGAACACGTAGATTGAAACACATTTTTCGTCCGGATGGACGCGCCTTTATCGTTGCCTTTGATCATGGCATGATTGATGGACCCGCTAAAGGAATGGAGCAACCCGCAGAGATTCTGCGCCAGATTGCAGCCGGTGGCGCTGACGCCATCCTGACCACCTATGGTACCGCCGAGAAGTTTGCAGCGGAAATTGAACCATTGGGTTTGATCATGCGCCTGGATGGTGGTGGCACCAAATTAGGGAAGATGGGTCCAGGCTCATTATTCTGGACAGTGGATGATGCCTTACGCATTGGGGCGGATGCTGTCGCTGTTTCCGCTTTCCCCGGCGCACCAGAGGAAGAGGACAGTTTGCGTTCATTGGCGATGGTCATTGGTGAAGCGCATGCCTGGGGTTTACCCGTCATGGGTGAGATGGTACCTGGTGGCTTTGACAGCCCGGATCATATGCGCACCTCAGAAAGTATTGCCATTGCCGCCAGAGTGGGCGCTGAGATTGGGGCTGATTGGGTCAAGATTCCATATGCTCCAGGTTTTGAAGCAGTTACCAGCACCTGTTATGTACCGGCCGTCATCCTGGGAGGTGCCAAAAAAGGCAGCGAACGCGATATGCTCGAGAAAATCCGTGCAGCGCTAGATGTGGGTGCCAAAGGGGTTGCCATTGGTCGGAACATCTTCCAGGCGGATAATCCCCAGGCGATGGTCGCAGCGATTGCAGCCTTGATTCATGAAAACGTCTCCATCGATGAAGCGATGAAGATTCTAAATAGCTAATATTTATAGAGGTGAATGATGAAGAGATTTGAAAATCAAGTTGCAGTTATTACTGGTGGTGCGAATGGCATTGGAAAAGCCTGCGCCCAACGCTTTGCGCAGGAAGGTGCTTTTGTTGCCAGCCTGGATGTAACGGATGAACTGAATCAGGCACTTGCTGAGGAAATTCGCAGTCTGGGCGTGGGAGCCATTGCTTTGCATTGCGATGTGACCGATCCAGAAAGTATCAAAGCAGCCATCGATACTGTCGTGGAAAAATGGGGTCGCGTGGACATCCTGGTTGCATCTGCCGGCATTTATACCGGAGAACCATTAGTGGATGTATCTCTACAAAATTGGAAGCGTACCATTGATATTAATTTGACCGGTGTTTTTCTGACGAATCAGGCAGTTGCACCGATCATGATGAAACAACGCTCCGGTAGTATCATCAATATATCCTCTATGGCGGGTAAGACCAGCTGGGTGGCTTCGGCTGCCTATTCATCCTCTAAGAGTGGCGTGATTGGTTTGACCCGTTCTGTGGCCATGGAATTGGCACCGTTTGGTGCTACTGCCAATGCTGTTTGCCCGGGCAATACCCTGACCGATATGGTGCGTGGTGTGGCTGGTAAAGTCGGTGGTATGGATGGCAAGAGCGGTGAGGAATGGCTGCAGATGCGCGCCAATGACTGCCCGATGAAACGGCTGGCGGAACCCTGGGAAATGGCTGGGGTGTGTGCTTTCCTGGCCTCGGAAGATTCCCGTTATTTAACCGGACAGGCTATAGAAGTAGATGGTGGTTTGGTGATGTCCTGAGTTAACGATCCATTTTTTTGGCATTGACTGATTAGAAACAAACATTCAGTACAAAATTCCTTAAAAATAGATTAAAATAACTTGATTTCGTACAAGAAAAAACAATACAATAAAACCACATTTAATATTGCATAGAGGATAAAGATGGAAATAGGGAAACGGATCAACATTCGTCGGAAAGAATTAGGTTTAAGCCTTCGTGAATTAGGGGATCTTGCTGGTGTGACTGCCAGCTTTTTAAGTCAGATTGAGAATGATCAGGTTTCTCCTTCATTAAATTCATTACAGAGTATTTCTACAGCATTAAAAGTGCCGATCTTCTATCTCTTAAATGAAGGCACCAATGGGAACGTGGTGCGGGCGAATGAACGTACCAAGGTGTTTTTTCCAGATTCAAAAATAGGCTATGATCTCCTGACATCCGATTTTTCCAAACAGATGATGAGTTATATCATCCACATGGAGCCACGGGCCAATCGGGTTGCCATGACGTTATCAAGATCGACTGAACAATGGATGCATGTCCTGGCTGGAAAAATGAGAATTGTGGTGGCAGAAGACACTTTTATCCTGGATACTGGCGACACGATCTACTATGATGGTGATATGTTGGTGGAATTTGGTTCGATCAGTGATGAAGAGTTGGTGATTGTTTGTTGTATTACGCCACCGGTGTTTTAAGGAAAAACCGTCATCGAAAAAAAGCACGAATACCCGTTCCGGGCACACGGTAAACGAATAAATGATATGGTGCGTTGCACTTAAGGATTGACAATTTTCACCAATCTACGAAGAAGTGAATCATTAACAATAATCCAAAAGTGCGATGCACCTAAAATTTAGGTTATTTCTATCCTAGACTTCCAATTGATATATCAACCAAATGCTATTAATTTACTCCTCTTCCGGCACCGCATCCGCGAGAAAACTTTGCGGTAAGGGGTGTAATGGCGGGCGCACGGAGTAATAACCGACTTTTTCACGGGTCATCCCCCCATCAGCCAGCTGATCAGCGACAATGGCGG
>JAHYJK010000037.1 GCA_019429225.1 Anaerolineaceae bacterium | reverse complement strand
GATTGATCCCAGGGGAAATGAAATTCATTTATTGGAATTTGATCAGTTGAGACCGGGATTGGAAATCATAATACCTACCTGGCAGGCGTTAATTGATGGGAGAGAAGGCTTTTATCTTGAAGATAAAGGTTGGTCACTGGCGATTCACGCCAATGGGACTGATAAAAAAGAAGTTAATCTGGTTTTAGCGAATGCCAGACAAATTGATGTCCCTGATGGATTTCACCTGAAATCTACCCATAACTTTATAGAAATTTGCCCACCAAAAGCCGATAAAGGTGTAGCCGTTGAATATATTATGAATTTTGAAAAATTTGATGGAGCATTACCGATTTTCATTGGGGATGACCCACGCGATGAGGATGCGTTTGTTGAAGTCCAATCGATGGGCGGCGTAGGAATCATCGTGTCTGAAAAAAATCGTGAAACGAAAGCCATTTACACTTTGAAAAGTCCAGAGCTGGTCAGGGAGTGGTTGAAAGAAATCAGCCACTCAATCCAATGAATTTTCTAAAAATCTTTATATTCAGATAAAAATTTATTGACAAAAACAATATCCAATTCCAGATATTGTCTCGATTATGGATTGGGTTTCTTCTTGAACCCCCATTTTTTTCCTCAATCGATGTACCAATTGTCGTAGCATTTCTTTGTTTCCATTCCCTGGTCCCCAAATGCAATTAATCAGGATTTGACTGGTAACAACCTGCCCGGCATAACGCATAATACAATGGACAAATCTGCACTCCGATTCTGACAAGAAAATTGGGTCCTGACCAGGAATTGTCAAAGATTTCTGTTCGAGGTCAAGGAAGACTGTTCCTACCTGATAATGGTCTTCCTCAATATTTATGGAGGAACGACGCATTACAGCGTCGACCCTTGCCATTAATTGTCTGGGACTGAAGGGCTTCGAAATATAATCATCTGCCCCAACATCGAGTCCACGAATTATGTCTTCTTCATTATCTCGTACAGTCAAGAAGATGATTGGTGTATCCCAATTTTTCCGGATGGTTTCACATACACTGAAACCATCCGGAAGTGGAATATTTACATCCAAAATCATCAGATCAGGACATTCATCTTCCCAAAGATTTAATGCATCTTCACCAGAATATGCGTTAATGACTTCAAAACCTTCCCGAACAAAAGTGAAAGCTAAAATATCTGCTAAGGTTCTGTCGTCTTCAACAATCAAAGTTTTCATTCAGGACTCGATACTGCAGGATTCTTGATTACCTCTTCGTCATGCGGATGTGAAAAAACAGGTAAATATCGTGATGCAATAGTAAATACAAATGCTCCAATAGCGATCATGCCAACGGTGACTAAAATTTCGAGCCAGGTAGGAGCGTAAGAACCGGCAGAAAAAGCGATTAAACTTACATTTAATCGGTGCAATATTAATCCGAATACTACCAGGAGCGAAGTACTGAACATTTGGATCGGTTTTCTTCGTACACTTGGTAAAGAGAATAAAATGATCGGCAGAATTACACCAAAGAAGATTTCAAACCAGAAGAGAAATGTAAATTTATCTACAGCGAAGAGAAATGCTGCATCCCCACGAATTATCAAATCAGAAAAGCGCATGATTGCATAGATTCCGAGAACGAATGGGATTACTTTAGCAATCTTAGCCAGTAATCTGACTTCCAATTTGTGTTTCATTCCAAAGAAGCTCCAGGTAGATTCGACAATTACCATTCCCAATCCTGCTGCAATTGCGGAAATTAGAAATAATACAGGCATGATACTGGAATACCAAAGTGGGTGAACTCTGTGAGGCATCAAAACAAATAAAGTTCCGAGAGAGGATTGGTGCATGGTGGATAAGATAACCCCAAAAATAACCAATGGAATAGTGATCGATCGAATGAATTTAAGAGGTGCTTTCATGTTGAACCGCTCAAACACGATGGGAGAAAGTTCTAGTGCAAGTACAGTCAAATATATCATCACACACCAGCCAACTTCGAATAGAGGGGAGTGGATATTCCAGTTATAAATCATATAATAGATGCGATGGGGGAATCCAAGATCTACAGATATTGCAAAAGCTGCTAATCCATATCCCAAAAAACCGGTGAGAACTGTAGGACGTAAGATGGGATAGAATTCCTTGAGTCGGAGGATGTATACTGTTCCAGCGATGGTAAAAGCACCAGCAGCAAGCGCAATACCACAAAAAACGTCAAAACTGATCCAGAGACCCCAACCTCGGCCATCGGTGAGCCCGGTTGTTACCCCCAATCCATTGAACCATCGATATACTACCAGGACTAATCCCAGCAATGAGAGAAAACCGAGCAACAAGGTTCCTAAGCCAAATTGATGAGATCCTTTACTTTGACTAATGGCTGTCATTTTTAATCTCCTCTACAACTTCTACTTTGAGTTTTCTACCGGTTAACCAGTATAAGAAAGTCATCAGACTTGCGACGACAAACGCTACTCCCGGGACTGCTTTCATCCAGGGCCAGGTTAATGATGGTAATGAACTACTGGATAAAACTGGTAATCCTAATTTTTCGGCAGGCACTTTGGAAACAATTAATACTGAGGTACCACCAACTTCATTTTCCCCATAGACTTTGTTAATATAATTCGCAGGATCATTATCAATTCTTGCATGTGCTTCGATGAGCAGATCAGAACGTTTTCCAAACTGAAGAGCTCCTATTTTGCAAGATTCAACACAGGCGGTATCTTTACCCTCAGCTATTCGATCTGCACACATATCACATTTTTGAACACGTGGAAATACTTTCTCCCACTCATACTTTGGAATATCGAAAGGACATGCTGCCATACAATACCGACAACCGATACATATGGTTTCATCATAGATGACGGGTCCATCTGCAGTTTTTTTCATCGCTCCAACAGGGCAAGCTGAAACACAGGCTGGATCCACACAGTGCATACAATTTCTTTTAATAAATGAATAGATCTGTGTGTTTTCCTGATCTTGATATAATTTGATGATTGTCCAATTATCAGCATCCAATTCTTGTTCGAATTCGGCAGGTATGTCACGTCTATTTTTACAAGCACTTTCACAGTTTCTACAGCCAATGCACAGGTTTGCATCATATAAAATTCCGTATCCATCCTGACCTATTGGACTAGAAGGATGAATGGTTTCAGGCAATACGAATAAACCTGCAAGGCCAACCCCTGATGTTTTTAAGAATTCTCTTCGATTTATTGTCATGATAAACCTTCGCTTCCTACTCTTCGAATAAATCTTGTTTACGTTCTTTGAACAATTGGTTGATTGTCAAAGCACCAATACTACCAATTAAGATTCCAACGAATACACCTGTTACTCCTACATTTTCAACTGGTGGCCCTGCTTGTTTTACTTCAACCTCAGGATATAAGGTCATGGCTGAAATATTTGCTGCAATGGGTGGAGGTGTGAACTTTCCGACTTCATGGATACCATGGCAATCATAGCAGGTTGGTTTATTGGTTAATGAATCAGGGTTGTACTCTTCTAATAAAGTGATCGTCGTGCCATGAAAAACCATATAAGTTTCAAGAACATTGGTTTCCAATCCATATTTCTTCATAATATTTGAATCCGTATGGCATTTAGCACAGACATCCACAGATGTTTGCCTGAATTGACTTAGGGTAGTGTCTAAAATATCATGGACATTATGACAGTCAACACAATCTGCTACATCTTTGTTTTCGCCTTCAATCAAACCACTTCCATGCACACTTGTTTTATATTCTGCAAAAGCCTCTTGATGACAATCTGCACAAATTTGTGCTTGCCAGCTGATTGTTCCATTTTCTTGTGAAGGTTGAATGAGATCTATGTGGGTTTGAGTGTGTGGCTGGTGACAATCGGAACATAAAGGTGTGTCTAAATTTCCTTCTAAGAATAGAGTCTCATGAATGCTATCTGCTACACGATTGAACTGTTCCCGGTGACATTTTTGGCAGGTATCATGATAACTGATGAGATATTCTCTTTTTGAGTTAACTTTGATTTGGTTATGAGGTGCAGGAAAATTCTCATAACCAATGTGACATTCAGTACAGGACATTTCTTTATGAACTGACCGTTGGAAGACATCATAACTAATTGATAAATTAAGAGGGTCCCCATTGGAGAGTTTCATACTCCAATCAGGTTGATCATGACAACTCAAGCAATCTTCAACCCCAGAGTTGCTCTGCTGGGTTGAAACGGGTAATGCTTCAGCCAAAACCGATTTGGGTGAAAATGCAAGAATAACACCACAAATGGTTACAACCAGAAATAATAGAAATGAATCAATAAATAATCGTTGAGTCTTCATATAGAATCCTTTATGATTTGGTGCTTAGAACGGAGGGATGCCCCCTATTTATTGTTTACGGTTCCAGCAACAGAAAGATTTTGAACAGTCGATTTCCGAATAGCTAATAAAATGATTGAAAGTAAGTAAATACCCAGGAAGAAAACGATCCAGGCTAACAATTTGTGATCTGTTTCAAATAAGACGATCGAGAGCACTGTTGCTGCAACAAAGGTACATGGGCAGGAAATCTTGAGGGGTTCAATGCTTATTTTCATTAACCCTATATAAATCAGATAACCTACAACTACTAAACCTACGACGAAATAAAACATCTCACACCTCAATTCAAGTAAATGTATTACTACTTGTAAAAAAGTAATTATTTTCTCTTATCTTTATTCTATGATGTGGATGTAACAGAATTCGTTATATGTGTGTGACAATTGTGTGACAATGTGAAATTTGGCACAAATAGCTAATCAATGTCTTCTATTGATTTCAATTCATATCCCAATCCAGGTATATTATTAATGCTGATCTGATTTGGAAATTGTTTCTCTATTTTTACGCGTAAACGATGAATGAGTTGCCTGACCATGTCCATATCACCTGCATTTGGTCCCCAAACTTGATCAATAATGATTTCTGGTGTCACAATTTGACCAATATTAATCATGAGGCAATCCATCATGCGTAACTCTAAACCAGATAATTTGATAGGTGGATAATCACCGATCTTTAACTCATGACGATTAAGGAATAATGAAATATTACCCCATTCTCTGACGGTGGCTGGATTTTTCTTTTTTGTCCTGCGCAACACTGCCTTTACACGGGCTATTAACTGGCGAGGACTGAACGGTTTTGTGATGTAATCATCTGCCCCTAAATGGAAACCACCTAAAATATCTTCTTCATCGCTGCGCACAGTCAATAAAATGATTGGAATATCAGATTGCTCCCGTATTCGTTTGCAGACTTTAAATCCATCTTCTTTGGGCAAATTAACATCCAGAATGATCAAATCAGGGTTATCATCCTGAAATCTTCGGTATGCTGCTTCTCCATCTTCTGCCAGAATTACCTCAAATCCTTCTCGCTTAAAGGTGAACGCAATCACATCTGCGAGTGTTCGATCATCATCAACGATTAAAGCTTTCATGTTTCACCTGTAATTGGGATCGTAAACCAGAATTCTGAGCCACCACCTTTTCTATCACGAACCCCCATTTGACCTCCATGCGCTTTAATAATTGTTTGAGATACTGATAACCCAAGACCTGTACCCCTGGGTGTTCTTTCTCCATCATTATTTGCCAAAACATATCCTGAGAAGATTTTTTCCCGATATGGCTCTGGAACACCCTTACCTCGATCTCCAATTATGATTTCAATTGCCTCTTTATTAATGACAGTCTTAATAAAAATTTCTTCATCTCGAGGACCATATTTACTTGCATTGGCAATAATATTCAATAAAACCTGGTTGATCCTTTTTTCATCGATTTTTACGAGCGGAAGCTTCTTAGGAAGTTCTATTCTCAATTTTTGTCCATATTTCTTTAATAATGGATTAATTGTGTCACATGCGGACTGTATAACACTTCCAATATCTAACGGAGACGGGTTCACGCGAAATCTTCCGGTTTCAATACTTGAACCTTCAAGAAGATTATCAATTAAATTTTCAAGGTTTAGCGTGCTGAGATGAATGGAGGTAAGTAATTCTTTCATCTCAGATTTTTCCAAATTTTCTGCTTCATCCATCAGAATCTCAATGGAAGCAGCTAAGGCGGTTAGTGGTGTTCGAAATTCATGAGTAATATTTCCAAGAAACGAACCTAATAAGTGACTTAATTCTTCTTCTTGATTAATATCTCGTAAAACCAGGACATTTTGAGGTTTCCCAATTTCACTCATCGGAAGTTGAGCATGAGTAATGGAAAGGATCCTAACTTCATTATTTTTTAAGATAAATTTACAGCGAATTTTTTCTCCTGGTGGTGTATGGAGAGAAAAACAGGGGTTGGACTGGTCTGCAGGGACTAAAACATTGTTTATAGAATATCCAATGACTTCTTCTTGTTTCCAACCAGTAATCCGTTCAGCACCTGGGCTAAAATAATCAATTGTTTCATCAAGTAAAATAATGATTCCTTCAACTATTGACTCCAGTAGCAATTCGCTCCATTGTGTTTCTTTCTGTAGTGATGTTAATGCATGATTGATTCTGTTTCGAGAATCTTCCAAAACCTGGGTAAGCTCATTTACCTCCTGAAGTTTTGTTTTTACATGAATAGGTTTAGACAAATCTAGTTCTTCAAATTGATGGGTAGCTGCCACCAGTTGACTTAATGGACGTAGAATAATCTGCGCTAATAAAGACCCAAACAATATAGCTATCAGAACAACAAAAAGAATAATAATTGTTAGTAATAACTCTTGTTGGCGCTGATCCAGCCTAATACTTGTTATATCTAATGCAACCTCAACTTGTAACCCTGTGCCATCAAGGGGGAAAAATGAGGCATAATATTCATGCCCTCCCAATACAAAGGTTTCCTGAAATTCTGCATCTCCAAACCGTGATGAAAGAGAATGTACATTGGTTTTTTGGGAAAACTTACTACCAAAACTTGTAACGATGATCTTTCCATTATGTAAAATTGAATGATAAAGATCACATTGATCACAAATCTCCATTAATAATTGGTCATTTAATTGGACACCCAAGACAATTGTGGGGGATTCTGGATTTTTATCCAAAATTTTACGTCCACGAAGTAACCAAACCTGTGTGTCACCATCATTAATAAAGGTAGTATAAATCGGATTTGTTTCAAGATTACAATTTTTAATTGGAATATTATTTCCGTACAACGCAATTATTTTTCCTGAAACATCACAGACGATAATGGTATCAATTTTGGGGATACCGTTGTGAATCCCAAATATATGTTCTTGTAAAAGTTCGGGATTATCGAATTCATCTTTGGCTTCATATGCCAGGTGGGAAGAGGTTAATAATACAAGGTCTGCAAGTTGATTTTCCTGTGCTTTGTAAAAGGAACGAACCATGGATAAACTCTGTTGACGTTTCGCTGTCTCCAGATACCTGTAATTAATCCCTAATGCAGTCAATCCAACTACTGTAACACTCAGTATCGTAAGCAAAGCAATACTGGCAATAATTTGCGTTCGCAGAGAATACGTTTTAAATCCTATTTGAATATTACGGCCAAATATCACAAATGCTCCTGAAATTCTAGCCAAGAAAATTAATTGATTTAATAAAGACGAGGAGGAACTGATTAATTTTACAATAAATTTCTTAATCGGAGCTGATTAGGTATATCAAATCTTTATTAAAAGAGACGATGAATTGGTATCATCTCAATAAATAGGGGAATGGAAAAGAAACTGAAGCCTATTAATTTTTGGCATAGTCTGTTAAAATTTAATAATGAAGTTTGAAAACCTTGATCTAAATGCTATAAAAGATGAAAACGCCCGTGAATTAATCAAACAATTATTGAACCTGGTGGAGAAATTATCAGCAGATTTACGAGATGCTCAAATCGAGATTCAACGATTGCGAGATGAAGTGAATCGATTGAAGGGGGAACAAGGAAAACCCAAGAGCAAAGGAAATTCACCAAAACCGCCATCGAGCAATCACTCTTCGGAAAACGAGCGTCATCAATCGCGCCAACGGCATAAGAAGAGTAAGAAAGCCGAAATTCAGATTAATCGGGAACAAGTGGTTGAAGTGGATCCATCGGTTTTGCCAAAAGATGCCAAATTCAAGGGGTATGAAGATGTGGTGATACAGGATATTTTGCTACAGACAGACAATGTAAGATTCCACAAACAAAAATATTATGCTGCTTCAACCCGAAAGACCTATTTGGCCAAACTGCCCAGGGGATATGAAGGTCAGTTTGGTCCAGGGATCAAAGCCCTGACGTTGGCTTTTTACTATGGGATAGGCACTAGTGAACCAAAGATACTGGAATTCTATAAGAATGTAGGCATACAGATCTCAGCGGGAGAAATATCAAACCTGCTAATCAAAAAGCAAGAAAACTTCCATACAGAAAATGATGCAGTTTATGAAGCGGGATTGCTGAGCAGTCCCTGGCAACAAACTGATGATACATTGACTCGGGTTAATGGACAAAATCACCATTGCCACGTGGTATGCAATCCTGTGTACACGAGCTACCATACCCGAGCAAGTAAAGAACGGCTGAGTGTGTTGAATGTACTCTGCAATGGACGCAAACACCTTTATCGGTTGAACGAGGAAAGCATCAGATACATGAGCAGCATCCCCTGGTCGAGAGCAGCCTGGAGAAAAATACAGAGTTGGAAAAGCGAACAGGATTGGGAAGAAGCGGCATTTCTAGAGCGACTGGAAGGTTTACCCAGGTTGCGCAAACAACAACGCAAAATATTGATCGATGGAGCAGCGATCGCAGCGTATCATGCTCAAAAGGAATATCCGGTCGTGAAGGCATTGGTTTGTGATGACGCGCCTCAGTTCAACTGGTTGGGGCAGGGGATGATGTTGTGCTGGGTTCACGAGGGCAGGCACTACAAGAAGTTGATGCCTGTGATTGCATTGCATCGCGAATTACTGGATGATTTTCTGAAGCAATTCTGGGAATATTACCACCAGTTGTTAGACTACTGCCAACAACCAACAATAGAAGAACGTCTGCGATTAGAGACTGCGTTTGATGGCTTATTCACAAACAACACTGGATATGACGAGCTGGATCAAAGGATTGCTAAAACCAAAGCCAAGAAAGACAGTTTGTTACTGGTGTTGCAATATCCTGAACTACCGCTGCATAACAATGCCTCAGAACTGGGAGTACGACAACGAGTACGAAAACGGGATGTCAGTTTCGGACCACGTACTGAAGATGGGGTGAAGTCTTGGGATACTTTTGAGACCCTTGCAGAAACTGCTAAAAAACTGGGTGTAAGTTTCTACCAATATCTAGTTGACCGTATTTCTGGCACTAACCAAATCCTACCTTTAGCTGACCTGGTATCGTTACGGGCTAATGAACTAAACTTGGGATGGTCCTTCCCCATTTCTTAGTTACCCCGTTTTTTTGAGATGATACATGAATTGTTTATAAAAAAATGAGGATTGGACACAAAAAAACCCATACAGCAATTATGTGGTAAAATTGGTTGTTTCAGTTGATTAATTTGAGTTTTCAACGGGCCAGGGTTATCCCTGGTTTTATTTTGTAAAAAACCGCTCTTGATAATTTAATGGTGTAACCGAATATCGGTGCTATGGAGCGGGCGCAAATCAAACTTTGCGTAATTAGCGATGCCATTAAAGGATATTATCGTGAGCTTTAAAACTTTTTCATTTCACCCGCAAATTAATGCGGGGATTTCAGCGGCTGGATATAACACACCAACCCCCATTCAATCACAAACCATTCCAGCGATCCTTAGTGGTAAGGATATCTTTGGACTGGCTCAGACCGGTACAGGAAAGACCGCCGCATTTGTTTTACCTATCCTGGATCAATTAATGAAAGGCCCAAGAGGGAAGATACGGGCTTTGATTCTATCGCCAACCCGAGAACTTGCTGAGCAAACTCATCAAGCGATCAAGGAGCTTGGCAGACAGACCGGCTTACGTAGTATGACGATTTACGGTGGTGTCAGTGCATCATCTCAGATCAGGGCTTTGCGCACTGGTGTGGAGATCGTAGTAGCCTGCCCCGGTCGATTGTTGGACCTCAAACAACAACGTGCAATTAACATGAATAATATTGAATTTCTGGTGTTGGATGAAGCAGACCAAATGTTTGATATGGGATTTTTACCCTCAATCCGAAAGATCATTTCATTTATTCCAACAGATCGACAGACGTTATTATTCTCGGCAACCATGCCAGTTGAAATTCGAAAGTTGGCAACAGAAATGCTGAATAATCCTGTAACATTCGAAATCAGTATCACAAAACCAATCGAAACCATCAGCCATGCTATTTATTCGATAGATCAATCACAAAAGTTGGATATGTTACTACATCTTTTGACCGAAAGTGATAATGGCAAGGTTCTGGTTTTTACACGGACAAAACACCGTGCAAAAAAGCTGGCCATTCAATTATCGCAGGCAGGGTACAAATCCACCTCCTTACAGGGCAACCTATCTCAGGCAAAACGGGATGCAGCCATGAACGCTTTTAGAAAAGGATACGTAAAAATCCTGGTTGCAACGGATATTGCTGCGCGAGGAATTGATGTTTCGCAAGTATCCCATGTAATCAATTTTGACATTCCGGATACTGTAGATGCCTATACTCACCGCACGGGTCGTACCGGACGTATGGAAAATCTGGGTATAGCGCTGACATTGGTAACCAGGGAAGATTTACAAATGGTTCGTTCCATCGAAAGAGTTCTTGGAGAGCGACTTGAACGCCGGGATACCAGTCAATTCAATTTGTCCCGAAATTCAGAAAGCCAAAAAACTTTCAATCGAGAAGATCGACCCGTAGCCCGGAAAAACCACAATCGTCATAACGCATATGCTGGTAGTTATTAAATAAAGAAAAAAATTGGACAAGGTGGAGAATACCCATCTTGTCCAATTACTTATCCTGTTTTGAAAATTAGTTACACTGAGGTATATGTAAACGTAGCATACCCACCCGGAATGGCTAATCCCTGATTATTATATAACTGGAAAACAAAGGTGTGGTCACCATACCATTCTGAACCAAAAGCCCAAAAATCGAATTCAACTTTTTCACCTGGGGAGACTGATCGATTAATGCTAGCTTCCAATTGAACAGTAACCTCACCGGTATAACTGGCCAATTTTACATTTGTACCTGGCTCCCAGGCAACTGTACCAGAATTATGAAATCCGAGCGCAATACCAAACCTTTCATTTCCCACATATTCACGCTTATTCTCCGGGTATGAGACTACATATAACAGCGTTGCTGAAAAGGCTGGCTGTTGCGTGGCAGTTTCGGAGGGAACAATAGTTTTGGTGGGTGTTTCAGTTGCCGGAATCAAGGTTACTGTTGATGGGACCTGGGTTTCGGTTGGAAGTGGTGTGATGGTTGGATTGAGCAGTGCATCCTGTGTATTTTGGACGTTAATTGTTTCAACCACTGCTGCAACAATGGTAGATTGATCCTGCGTCGGGACTGGCAATGGCACTTGTGTGCATCCAGCCAGAAGACTGAATGAAAAAAAAACAAATAAAAAGAAATTGCTGCGAATGGCGTGGAAAGATTTCATTATGCTCACCGTCAATTAATTTATAAGACCGAATGATACCATAAATCCTAAAACAGAATGGTCTGGCAAACCTCATAACCTAATTGATTAGAAAACTGGATGTGTAAAAGAGAAACCAGACCACATACTCAGTGATCTGAAACCGATCCTAATTCACGATCATCTTATAATGAAATTAAGAGATAATTGAATAGGTTTTTTCAGTATGGAAAGTAATAGAAATTAAGAATTATTTCTATTGGCCATAGCCATATCCAAAGATGTATTTTTCCATACTTTGGATTTGGAGATCTTTATCCTCAATACTGATTCTAACAACATCCCCGATGCTGATCAGACCAACCAGTTTTTCATTTTCTATTACTGGCAGGTGACGGATGTGCGTGCTTGACATTAAAGCCATGCATTCGTCTATTGTCTCATCAGGAGAGATAACAAAAACATCTTTTGTCATTAATTCGCTGACTGGAACATCTAAACTCAAATCCCTGGTCTTAGCAACTTTTCGAGCGAAATCTCGTTCAGAAAAGATCCCAGCAATCTGCTCGTCTTCCATGACAAGAACTGCTCCAATCCCCTTTTCTGCCATTAGTTCTAAAACATCGATGATTGGCGTGACTTTTTTGACAGTATAGACGTCATTTCCTTTAATTTGTAGAATGGTAGACACATAATTCATTTTTCCCTCCGTTGACTGGGTAGATAATGCGGTATCCAGGATTGGATAAAAAACATTTAGTTGATGCAAAAAACCGATAATTTGTTGTACGTAATTTGTGATTGTTTGTTGAATTGAGTTGGAAGAGTATATTGCCGAGGAAAACTTTTTCTAGTGTGATGTGATAAAAAATTTAATTATGATGTAAAGGAAAATTAAATTTTGTCCAAAACACAATTACATTTATTTTAGATTAATTGATTTTCAAATGCAAATTAATTTCTTGAATTTTTTTCGAAAAGATAAAATTAGCTTTTTTCAAAAAACCATTTCCAGGTAAAAAAAATATTTAACCAATGATGTTTTGTAAAAAAAATTTGTATTTAAAAATTGGTTATTGACAATTACTCTTTAGTTCTGTATTATTATGTTACCGGTCACGTTACCGGTAACATTCCTTTTTTTGATTGAATTATCTTAACATATCATGATTGAATCTCACCCTACTATCCGTGATGTCGCGCGTCTTGCTGGAGTTTCCCATCAAACGGTATCGCGAGTCATTAACAATATTGAAATAGTAAAACCTGAAACTCGTAAAAAAGTTGAAGCTGCGATTGAAAAGCTTGATTACAAGCCCAGCGCAATTGCCCGTTCAATGGCACGCGGGAAAACCAGAACTTTAGCTTGTATCGCCCCAAATCTTACAGATTTTACCTTTGCCAGCATTATTGAAGGAGCAGAACAAGAAGCTCGTAATAAGGGCTACTTCATTTTATCTTCTTCCGCTGCTGATGCGGATTCATTTGCTGATTTGATCATTGAGCTGGTTGGTTATCGCAGGATTGACGGTCTCATCGTAATCAACCCTTATGTTGATAAGAGATTTGAGCATATTCCTGATAATTTTCCAACCATCTTCGTTGGTGATGACTCGAATAATAAGGATATTGGTTGGGTGGCACTGGATGATGAATCTGCGGGGAAAATGGCCGTTCAACATCTGATAGGTTTGGGTCATCGTGAGATTTTATGTATTAAAGGAATAGAAACAGATGCTTGTACCCAGGACCGTACCAAAGGGTATTGCGATGCTCTAAAAATGGTACAGATTGAATGCGACGATAAGCTCATCATGACTGGAGATTGGACAGCTACTTCTGGTTACCAGGATATTAAAAAAGCTTTGGAAGAAAAGATTTCATTTTCAGCTGTTTTTGCACAAAATGATCGCATGGCAATTGGGGCTATTCGTGCTTTACGAGATTCCGGATACCAGGTACCGGGTGATTATTCAGTTATCGGTTTTGATGATATGCCATTGGCTTCCTACTTTGATCCGCCATTAACCACAATCCACCAGGACATTAATCGAATTGGTCAGGAAGCTGCACTTATGTTGATTACAAAGATCGACCAACCTGAACAAAAAACTTTTTCTCATCGTGTTCCTGTTCACTTGATCGAGAGAAAATCAACAGCTCCTTTTAATGACAGGAGGTGAGGGAAAACCAAAAATATCAGTCGTAGATCTATTTTTCCAAATTACAAATCCAAAAATTTTATAAGGAGAAGTAAAAAATGAAACGTAAGGTTATGGTAAGTTTGATCGTTGTTTTGGTGACATTCAGTATGTTATTGGCTGCCTGTCAACCAGCTCCTGCTGAAGCTCCTGCTGAAGCCCCCGCTGCAGCACCTGAAGAACCAGCTCAGCCTGTGGTAGAAGAAATTACATTGCGTTGGCGTACTCGTCCTGATAATCAGGCTGAAATTGATGTTTATTCATCAGTAAGTGCAGAATTAGACGGAGAGATGGATGGGGTTACTTTAGTTTATGAGCCAGGTGGTTCTGAGACCTCGAGTTATCAAGATGTTCTCAAAACTGAAATTGGTGCAGGCACTGCCCCTGATGTATTCTGGATTCCAGGAACTGATGTTGCTGACTTTGCAACCCGTGGTTTGATCATGGATCTCAAGAGCATGGCAGATAACACCGCTGGATTTAAAACCACAGATTTCTATTCAGGGCCTATGTTCCACATGACTTTCAACCCGACATCAGGAAAAACAGGTGAAGCATTATGGGGACTACCGCGTGATGTATCAACATTTGTATTGTATTTGAATCTTGATCTGATTGCAGAAGCTGGTGCAGATGACCCACGAGAACTCGCAAAAGAAGGAAAATGGGACTGGGATGCATTCCTGGAGGTTTCCAAGAAAGTTAGTGCTCTTGGCACCGATGTGTATGGTTATGGCGCTAACGCCTGGTGGGGTCCTTATGGTGTTTGGATCAACTCAGCTGGTGGTGGATTCTTCAATGCAGACCGAACAGCATGCGCGCTGGATACTACGGAAGCAATTGAAGGTTTGATTTTTGAACGCAAACTCTATGTAGAAGAAAAAGTTGCTGTTCCTTATGGAGAGGATAGCGAACCTCCATTCCTCGCTGGTAAAGTTGGCATGTTCCAAAATGGCCGTTGGGCAACACCTGGCGTTCGCGCCAATGCTAATTTTACCTGGGATGTCGTGGAATTACCAATGGGACCTGCAGGAATGGGAAACTGGTTATTCTGGGGTGCTTATGTGGTCAATGCGAAGACACAACATCCTGAAGAAGCCTGGAAATTAGTACAAATGTTGACAACTGCAGAAACCCAGGGACAGATTTCTGCTCTAGGAACGAATATTCCCAGTCGTGTAAGTCAAGCTGCTTTAGACTCATTCCTTACATTTACACCTCCTGACAATAATCAGGCATTCATCAATGGTATTGCAGAAGATAGCAAACCAACAGCTGAAGGGCCATTATGGGCAGGAAGCTGGCCAAATTATGACTCAATAATGGGTCCAATGATCTCTAAAGTTCTCAATGGTGAAATGACTATTGATGAATACAAACAGAGCATCTGTGTAGAAGCAAACAAAGCTTTTAATCAATAATTTCTTAGTTCTACATCTCCTCCCTATTCAATAGGGAGGAGATGTATTCTATCGACGAATGTAGATTCAATCCTTGGAGGTCATATGCATAAGGATGCAGAACCAAAAGATGTTAAACGGATTGAAAATATTATCAATATCGTAACCGGATGGCATTTTTTTCTATCATTAGCTGGAATTATTTTATTATTTTTTATAATTTTCAAACAATTGTTCAGTGACTTGCCGTCATGGCTTATGTTTATTGGAACAATTTCAACAATTTTTTTTGCTGTTGCAAGTTTTTTTGCAGGCTATCAGCTTATCAAGAGAACCCGAGTTGGACGAACCACATCATTAGTAGTTAATTACCTTGGATTTGTGTTTTCATTTATCGCACTCTTACAAGTATTGGGTGTGTTCCTTGGTGTTGACGCGTTGGCTAAAACATTTGGATCGGGAATTGGTTGGTTGGCAGGTGTTTTTGCTGGTTACCTGATCCATGCTGCTGGTGATCAATTTCATTTTCGAATTAACATCGAAGAAATGTTTCATAAAACAGGGAAATATATTGCTGTGGTGTTTTTCACCATTTTTTTGTTTCGGGTTGGATTGGTCCAGGCATTAATATTTTTAGGAAAGCGGTTAATTATTCCATCCAATTTAATTATTGCAATATTGGTAGTTCTCTTTGGAATCGCAATCTGGTTAATGTGGCGAGAAGAAACGGGGATCTACCTTCACCGGAACAATGCTCAGACCGAAGCATTAGAAGGGTACCTATTTCTCTCACCCAATTTACTTGGTTTTTTGATATTTTTTGCTTTCCCATTAGTGTTTTCTTTTTACATCAGTCTTACAGATTGGGATGCATTTGGAAATTCAAATTTCATTGGTCTTGCAAATTATTTTACAATCTTTAAGCTGAATTTAAAACCGTTAGCCAGTGCTACCCAAAATTTTATTCAGGTAATGGATGGTTCAGTCTATAGTGAGCTTTTGCGGTTTAATGTGTTTGGAAAATATTATGTGCTAGGCGCAGCAGATGCCCGTTTCTGGATATCGTTACGCAATACGCTTGTTTTTTGCGTCGTCACAGTTCCTTTAAGTGCTACTCCAGCCTTGTTACTTGCAAACATCCTGAATTCCAAAATTCCGGGAATGAAGATCTATAGGGCGATTTATTTTCTACCCAGTATTGCTGCAGTGGTAGGGATCTCTTTGATCTGGCAGTGGCTATACAACGCAACCATCGGGTACATTAACTACTTTATTACTTTAGGGCTGCAGTTTATTAATTCAATTTTTGCAACCAGTTATCCAATTGCTCAAATTCGTTGGTTATCAGAGAGTCGAACAGCATTACTTGCAATTATTATCGTGTCAGCCTGGCAAACGATGGGTTTTAATACAGTGCTATTTATGGCAGGGCTGCAGAATATTCCAAAAGAATTATATGAAGCTGCTACAGTCGATGGTGCTGGTAAGTGGGCGAGATTCTGGAAAATCACATTACCATTATTGGCACCAACAACATTCTTTGTGATCACAACCACCACCATTCAAGCTTTACAGGTATTTGAACAGGTTTTCATTATGACAAATCCACCTGGAAGTCCAGGTACTTCAACCTTAACCATTGTTTTGTACTTATATCAGAATGGATTCCAACGGTTTCAACAAGGTTATGGGGCTGCCATTGCCTGGGTTTTGTTCATAGTGATCTTTGCAGTGACATTGATTCAATTCCGCAGTCAGCGCAGAACTGGCGCATATGATGTCTAGGAGGTTTAGATGATATCATTTCGTCTCTCGAAGATTTTGACCAATACTGTTACTTACATCATTCTGACAGCCTTTGCTTTGGTGATGTTGTTTCCTTTTCTTTACATGTTCGCTACGTCATTGAAAACACCTAACGACACATTTACTTATCCACCACGATTATTTCCGCGCGAACAATCAACAATTGAATTAGCTGGATACGATGATCCTTTACCTTTGTATTTTGTTTCAGCAGAAGGAGAGAAGAGAGAGTTTGCTCTGGTAGAAAGCGGGGTTCCAGCTGGTGTATACGCTGATCCTGATGATCTTGAAACTGCTTACACAGTTCCATTAACGTTTGTAAAGCCAGCTATGGGTGGTGGTGAGTTTACATTACCAGATGGCACAGTGCAGGAATTAATGGATGTGCCGGTAGAGGGTGAAATCCTGCAATTGGTTCAGGTGAATCGCACTGCTCTTGGGAGATTTGTCGATCCCGATGACACCACCAAAGAGGTTTATCAGGTAGTGCGTACCAGTGAACCAGTGACAAAGATCACGGCTCACCCGGAAAACTACGTGCATGTTTTAAAAATGGAAAATATGGAGCGAAGTCTGACGAATACAACGTTGATCACTATCTTTGTTGTCGTTGGTCAGATGGTTACCTCAGTAATGGGAGGTTATGCTTTTGCACGTTTACGCTTCCCTGGAAGAGACAAATTATTTCTTTTTTATCTTGGCACCATCATGATTCCATTTGTAATGTTGATCATCCCCCTTTACCAATTAATGGTTTTATTTGGTTGGACAGATAAATTGGCTTCTCTGATCTTTCCATGGATTTTCACTGCTTATGGAACATTCCTGATGCGCCAATTCTTTATCACAGTTCCGAAAGATATAGAAGAAGCTGCCTTGATGGATGGTGCTTCCAGATTTGAGATATTATATCGAATATTCCTTCCAGCAGCAGCACCAGCTTTAGCTACGCTTGCTACTTTTACTTTTTTGTATGCCTGGAATAGTTTCTTCTGGCCACTGGTGATAATCAATACAGGAAATTATGAAAACCATGTGCTCACCCTTACACTCAATATGTTACGAGGTCGTGCTTCAGATTCAGCCAACCTGATTCTTGCTGGAGCCGCTATTTCTATTTTGCCACCATTTATCCTGTTTATTCTAGGTCAACGCTTCTTTATTGAAAGTGCTATGAGCAGTGGCGTTAAAGGGTAATCCTGCCTGCTCCTGTAAACAATATTTTTACGTCACATTGGAGATCAAAGATGAAGAAAATTAATGGAAAATATACTTTATTTGAAAATGAGCTTTCTGAAGCAAAATCAAAAGCTACGGATCGCTGGCAACAATTTTTTGTCAAGAAATTTAAATATGACCCAAACGAAAAATATACGCTCAGTGTCCAATCCAATCACTATCTTGGTGATGTATTAGGGATAAAAGATATTGTGCGGGGAGACTCGGGTGATTCTCTTCCATCAAAGGGGAGTGTTGTAATATCCACGATTAGAATGGGGTATGGACATTATCGTATTGCTATGGCAGGTGCTTCCTGCGCCAGAGCAATGGGCTATACACCGCTCTGGTTGGATTTATTGGCGATTCCTGGCATTACCACGGATGTCATTAATTGGTGTAATACCAATTACAGTCGCTATTCAAGGCTTTCTCAACAAAATTCTTTCTTCAATAAATATATTTGGGAATCGCTGACTACGGGGGACCCATCATTACCAATTCTCAATTCCATTTTGAATGCCTGGATTGTAACCTGGCCGTGGAGATTCCTGAAAACCAATATTAAAGATTATAAAATGTCCGAATTGTTTCGCAATCTATATCAGACATTACCATCTGATATGCCCATGTTAACTTCGCATATGTGGAATTGTATGGGTGCAGTCGCAGGTGGAATGACGAATGTTGTTGATATGGTATTTGATAACTGGCCAATGGCATTTCAATTAACCGAAGGGGCTAAACATGGAATTCAATCCCCATCGGCATACTATGGTTTTAGGACAATGCGCGGGTTTGATGATAAAGGAAAGATCATGAAACCCGCACCACCAGACTCTGTTTTTTACACAGGTGCGCATATTGATCACGAATTGGTCGAGAACATCGAGGGAGATTGCGCCGCCCGGATCCGCAGGATGAATAATAACGAACCCCGCAGGATTCTTCTAACCATGGGCGGCGCAGGTGCGCAACGCGAACTATTTAAGGCAATTATCGAATATAGCATTCCGCTGGTAAAAAGTGGAAAAATGGCGTTATTTGTAAATCTCGGAGACCATAAAGATAATTGGACCTGGTTACAGGCGGAATTAAAGGATAGTTCAGTAGAGATCCAAACTCATTTTGATTGGGATGATACCAAAGCATTGGCCGATCATATCAGAGAACAATCTGCTCATGGTGTTCATGTTTTCTTGCATGACAACACCTTCCATGCAGTCTATTCAACCAATTATCTGATGCGTGTTGTTGATGTGATGATTACAAAACCCAGTGAACTGGCTTTTTATCCAATACCGAAGATTTTTAATGCGCGTGTAGGAGGACATGAAAAATGGGGGGCTATTCGTGGAGCAGAATTAGGAGATGGTACCGTAGAAGCCACAACCATACCGTTAACTTTGCAGGCTATCGATATGTTGGTTAATCATAATGATTTGTTGGAATTATTTTGTGACGCAATTGTTAAGAATAAGAGCGTTGGTATATACGATGGTGCTTACAATTGCGTTGCGCTTGCGACAGGAACAAAATGGGAACGATAAGATTGTAAATTCAGATAAGGAGTTTGGAGGTATTTTTGGTTTATTTAATTGTTGTTCTTTTTCTCTTAATTATTTCAATTTTAATTGGTTATGTTTTTGCTGCCAAGGTGGTTTATCCAAAAAGATTTGGTTTTGAAGAAACGTATGAAATCGAAAAAGAAAATGGAGCATTGATTGAAGAGGAATATCAATCCTGGGTAAAAGAAGAGGTGATATTACCATCCCAATTTGCTTATTCAATCTATGGGCTTTATTTTCCGATGGAAGGATCTAAAAAGGTGATTGTATTTTCCCATGGAATCACCTACACCTTATTTGGTTCCGTAAAATATATGAAAATTTTTCGGAAACTGGATTTTAATATTTTCATTTATGATAATCGATATCATGGTAAAAGTGGTGGTAAAAACTCAACCTTTGGTTTCTACGAGAAATATGATCTTAAGATGATTGTTGATTGGATCCAACAGAAAGTAGGGTTAGATGCAGTGATCGGTACGCATGGAGAATCGATGGGGGCGGCAATATCCATCCAACATGCAGCGATTGACCCTAGGATTAAATTCATCATTGAAGATTGTAGCTTCAGTGACCTCTGGGATCAGTTGAAATATCGCCTAAAAGTGGATTTCCATCTACCCGCTTTTCCATTTCTGCACCTGGCTAATATCATGAGTAAAGTATTAACGGGCATGGATTTTCATAAAATTTCTCCTAAAAAAGATGTTCAAAATATCCAGGCACCCATGATATTTATTCACGGTGAACAGGATGATTTTATTCCAGTTTCTATGGCCTATGAGTTGTATGATAATAAGGTTTCAGGTCCAAAGAAAATATATATTCCCAATAACGCTAAACATGCTACTGCTTTCCGGGATAACCAGGATGAATATGATCGTGTTATTTTTGAATTTTTAAATGAGAACCATATCGTTTAATCTAAATACTTATATGAGGTGATAATGACTGAAAATCAAGTTTTATATGAAGAAAAGGTGCCCTTAAAAAGTCGAATTTGGGTATCCATTGCGGATGCAGCGACTGCCATGTTGAATACGTTTATCGTCAGTATCGGCTTAACCTATTACTTTACCAGTTTCAGAGGCATGAATCCAGGACTGGTGGCAACAGTCTGGATTTTATTTGGCATCTGGAATGCGGTAAACGATCCGTTATTTGGGTACATCAGTGATCGAACAAAGAGTAAACTGGGCAGGCGAATTCCCTACATTCGCTATGGCGCTCCCATCATCGGGTTGGCATTTATATTCAGCTGGATCAACTTTGGTGGTGTAAATGCCAGTCAGACTGTGATGTTCATACAAATGACGCTGTTGTTATTCATCTTTGATGCCTTATATACAGCCATCGCAACCAGTGTCTATGTCATGCCATTTGAGATGGCTGTTTCCAATAAAGCCAGAAGCAGTATTTTAATCTGGAAACTAGTTTTTGCGGTTTTTCCATTGGCTGTACCTTTAATTCTGTGGGGATTTATCAAACCGGAACCAGGTTCTGATGTATTTATATTTCAGATGATCATGGTTGCTTTTGGTGTCCTGATGGCATTATTGATATTTATCAGTACTTTTTATTATCGAGAAAAACACTTCCAGCAAGAAGAAGAACAAATGCCATTTCTGAAGTCGATTAAGGAATGTTTCACGAATAAATCTTTTATTGTTTTTGAAGTGCTTAGTTTTACCATCATTTACGTGCAAACCTCTCTAATGCTTGGATTAAATTATTACCTGTCTGAATTTTCTACTCCTGCGGTTCCACTGTATGCCAGCCTGGCAATTGGTATTGTTTTTGGTGTATTTTTATTTGTAAAAAATCGGGAGCGTTGGGGTGTAAAAGGTTGCACTATGTTAATGGCAGCACTTTTCTCCATAGGATGCTTTCTCGTCTTAGGTTTTGGACACCAGACCGTACCGACATTAATTGGTGTGTTTTTCTTTGGTATTGGATTTGCGGGTGGAATGTATCTGATCCCCTTAATGAATGGCGATGTGATTGATATGGATGAACATCGCACCGGTCTGCGCCGTGAAGGGATGTATGCTGGCGTTAATAGTTTGATTACTAAACCTGCGATCAGCCTGGCCAATTCTGCTTTCATCTGGTTTCTAACATTATATGGATATAATTTTGCTGGAAAATCAGGCACTCAATCAGCAGAGGCTCAAACCGGGATTTTGATGGGCTGGGTGTTGGTCCCTGGAATTTTACTGGCAGTAAGCTTTCTATCATTGTTCTTGTATCCATTGGCTGGTAAGAAATGGGATGAGATTAAGCAGCAATTAGCACAGGTTCATATTGAGAAAGAGAAACGCATTTTAGCAGCAAAAGGAATCAAATTCGAGGAGTAATCGTAATGATTAAGAAAACATTGAGGAATCAATAGTTTATTACAAGATTTCTCGTATCATCTCAAGAATCAAGGGCTTGAAGGTGTTATTGTCGGGTAATTACCCGACAATAACACCTGAACCACTTGTGATTGAAAAGTTACAATCCCTCGACGTCTCATTTATTCTATTTTTGATGAATTTCACGAACCGTGCTCTCAAACACTGCTAATGGAAAAACTAAGTCTTCCGACATCCAGTTCAGACCAGATTTGACTTGATTGAAACCCTCAATTTCATAAATTGCGTCTGGTTGTAACCCCTGGAGTCTCACCTTGAGTGAGTTTGTCTGAACTGGTTGACCAGCATTAAAAACAAAAAGAACGCCATGTTGATAATCTTTGCTCATATATTGAGTGGCATAATATTCCAGCCGGTATTGATCACCCAACTGAATTATTTCTCTCAGGTTTTTATAGCGGGAAATCCAATGAGCCGCTTCGTTTCGCTCTTCCTCACTCCAATGTAGAAGATTACCTCCGATACCCAGACTGCCACTCATACTGACATGAAACCGGAATGAGAGAGGTAATGTAGAGCGATCGGCATCTGTTACCCAGGCTTCCATCGTGATGGCAGGATAAGCCATCGAAAATCCATGTTGTATTTTCAAGCGAGCGAGCGCTTGAGTGTTATCTGATATCCAGATTTGATCTGCAAAACTTAAAATCCCCAAATCTGCCCTACCCCCACCGCCTGAACAGGATTGCCAAATAACGTCCGGATGTCGATTGCGCAGTTCACCCCATACTCGATACAGTCCCTGCACGTATCGAACCCAGATCTCCTTTGGATCACCTGGTGGATGCAACCAACCGGGCTCACTGACATTGCGATTCATGTCCCATTTAATAAAAGCTATGTTGTTTTCCTTTAACAACCGATCGATTTTTTCAATCAGATATTCCTGTACATCGGGCATGGCCATATTGAGAATACATTGGTTGCGTGCAAGCGTAGGTTCTCTTGTGGGAAAATGGAGAATCCAATCCGGGTGGGATCGGTTTAGATTACTGTCAGGATTGACCATTTCCGGCTCTATCCACAAGCCAAAATCCATTCCAAGCTGGTTTACTTTCTGGATCAGGGGCTGTAAACCGTGTGGAAATTTCACAGGATCTGGCCACCAATCACCCAACCCTGCCTGATCACTATTGCGATTGTAAAACCAGCCATCATCCAAAACAAATAATTCCACACCCATGGAAGCAGCAATTTCAGCCAATTGTGTTTGTGAGCTCTCATCTACGTCAAAGGAGGTGGCTTCCCACGAGTTGTACAGGATTTTGTGAGGTTTACCCCCATGTGGGATCACCTGTTCGCGAATGAAATTGTGGAGTGATCGGCTGGCCTGGCCAAAACCACCTGTTGTGTACCCAGCAAAGGCCGATGGGGTGATCATTTTTTCACCGCTATTTAATCTCCAGGCGAAATCCCAATCATTAATTCCCATGCTGATACGCGACCTATCAAAATTAGTGACTTCAGCTGCCAATTTCCAATTTCCACTCCAGGCAAGGACACCAAACCAGACTTGACCGTGTGTTTCGTCTGCATTTCCAGCATCAATCATAAACCAGGGATTATGGTGATGACTGCTGGTTAAACGGCGACTTTCCAATATTTTTACCCCGCTGGTCAACGCTTCACGGGTCAGGTGGAATTCATCGCCCCATTTCCCGGATAAGTGGGATAAAAAATATTGCTGTTGTTCTGGGAAATGCCATTGTGCTGAAAAGATCCTTTCAATGGTGAGGCTTTCTTCCCCATCGTTAATAACTTCCACCCAGCGTTCAATCAAATCATATTTGTAATGTGCTCGATAATGTAAAATCACCCGAATTGGATAATATGAATCACGAAGCTGAATGGCCATCTCATTTTTGGATGACCAATCGGTGTCATATCTTAAGACCAGATCTCTAACTCCATCCGCGAATGTAATTTTTAGACAGGGTTCGTGGTGGAAATTCCCACCATACACCGGGTATTCT
>JAHYJK010000036.1 GCA_019429225.1 Anaerolineaceae bacterium | reverse complement strand
AAAGGAAGCGATCACAAGCTTAGAAAATTATAATTTAACAGACTTCCGCTGTCTAAATTCTTATACATGGGGTGGGTATATATCCTGGAAAATTCCTGAAATGAGAATTTTTATTGATGGAAGAACTGATTTGTATGGTGAGAAATTAATTCAGGATTGGATTGAAATGGTGAATGGTGGAAACACCTGGAGAGAAAAATTCGAATTATATGATATCAATTGTGTTTTCCTGGAACAAGAGAGACCCATCATTAATCTATTGGCGGATTATGGATGGCATGTGATTTATTCGGATGAACTTTCCATCATCATGACGAACCAGAATCATTAATTTAAATTGTCTGAATAAAAATTTTCGATTTCCTTACTCGATTGGATATAAATGTTTTTCAAAACCGGAAATTCGTTGCGCCATTTGTAAACATTATCGATATCGATTTGTAAAGTTGAGAAATCTTCGCGACCTTCTAAATTTGTTTGGATAACACCTAAATGATCAATGATTGAACTATTTCCACCAAATTTTGTTTTATGAATATTTCCACATGTGTTTGCTGAGATCAGGTTCATCTGATTTTCGATTGCTCGGGCTTGAAGCAATACATTGAAATGATTGATTCTTTTTTGCGGCCATTGAGCTGGAAGGACACAAATTTCGACATTATGACTTGCATAACTTCTGAATATTTCCGGAAATCTCAAATCATAACAAATAGCCATTCCAATTTTAACATTCCAAATATGCAGAATTGATAAATTATTCCCTGGTTTGAAATTTTTAAATTCATTCAATTGAGGAAACAGGTTATTTTTATTATAAGTAGCAACTTGACCGTCGGGACTTATGAATACTAATTGATTAAAAAAATCTTCATTTTCTTTTATTATGTAACTGCCTGCAATCAATAAATGTTTTTCCTGAGCAATCAATTGCAAACGAGACATTATTTCCCGATTGGCATCATCTGCTTGACCCAAATTCTCAGTAAAACCACTTGTCCAAAGCTCTGGTAATACTACTAAATGCTTTTCTGCTTCAGATAACTTCAATAAATTCTGTTTTACATTTTCGAAATTTTTTTCAAACTGGTCGAGTAGACAATTTACCTGTAGTATAGAAAATGTGATAATCATATTTATCTTTTATAATAAGGAATATCATTAACCTGGAATATATATGAACCGCAAACAACAGAGAACCATCAAAGAAGTATTGCAGATCTTATTATTATTGATCATAGTAGGTTTGTTTATTTTTGGCAATCTGCAATACACCGCTAAAAATCCAGGTGGTAATGATTTTCTTGTTCATTGGGTTGGGACTCAGTCTTTTGTAAAAGAAGGGATTAGCCCATATTCTGATGATGTAGCACTACGTATACAGAATCTTGTATACGGAAGACCTGCACAAGCTGGGGAACACGAGCTAAGGGTTGCATATCCTTTTTATTCAGTTTTTTTATTTCTACCTTTTTCATTAATTGAAGATTTCACTGTTGCCAGAGCATTATGGATGACTGTACTGGAATTATTAATAATTATTTCAACAATCATGATGATCAGAATGGTAAATTGGAAACCAAATTTCTTGATTACATTTTTGATTATTGTATTCAGTCTATTCTGGTATCATGGCTTGCGATCAATCATAAATGGAAATGCGGTAGTTTTTATTTTATTTTTAATCATATTATCTATTTATGCGATTATCCATAAACAGGATGAATTAGCAGGAATCTGTCTGGCCTTAATTACAATCAAACCACAAGTAGTTTTTGCTTTTATAATTTTTTTGGTATTTTGGTCATTAGCAAATCGAAGGTACAAGGTGATTTTTTGGTTCCTTGGATCATTAATTGCATTAATCATTTTAGGTTTGTTTATTTTGCCTTCCTGGCCGATGGAATTTCTTGGAGAAGTTTTTCGTTACCCGGGCTATAATCCTCCGGGAACACCGGCAACTGCTTTAGCAGAAATCTTACCTGGAATTGGCCGGCAACTTGGAATTATTTTATCTGTGTTGAGTATATTAATATTATTGATTGAGTGGGTGAATGGAAGATATTCACGAGAAGAAAAATTTATTTGGGTTACTTCAATAACTTTAGTGATGGGTCAATGGCTAAATATCCAAACAGATCCCGGGAATTTTCTTATCATGTTTCCTGCAATAATTTTAATTTTCCGGATTATAGAGGATCGCTGGAAAAATTCTGGTCAATGGATCATTCTATTGTTTTTGGGTATATTATTTTTTATTCCTTGGATAATTTTTGCCAGAACCATTGATTTTGGATATCAACCTCTTCAAAATCCAATCATGTTTTTTCCTGTGCCGTTAATACTAATAATTGGTTTATTTTGGGTG
Source organism: Anaerolineaceae bacterium (assembly GCA_019429225.1). GTDB lineage: Bacteria > Chloroflexota > Anaerolineae > Anaerolineales > Anaerolineaceae > UBA6170. The sequence goes on along the minus strand of JAHYJK010000036.1, from coordinate 21,929 downwards.
AGATGGTGGGTAAAGAATCCAGTCACAGATATTATCAATTCCTGAAAAACAATAATCAAATAATCTCTGTATTTTTGATTTTTATTATTGGGTTAATATTAAGAATCTTATTTATTGGATCACGAGAAATTGCGTATGATGACGCATTCAGCTTTTTTTTGGCCCGTGGTTCTTTGCAAGATATCATCACTGGAACGGCAGCTGATACCATGCCACCCTTGTATTATTTCTTATTGCACTTCTGGATGAAAATAAGTGAAAATTTGTGGTTCTTGAGGTTATTAAATATTTCACTAAATTTAATAACGGCTGCTTTGGTTTTCTCTATCTCCAAAGAACTATTTACTTCCTCAAGTGCAATGATTGCCACCTTCCTGTTTCTGATTTCTCCTTTCCAGATTTATCATTCACAAGAATTAAGGATGTATGCTCTGTTACTGCTGGGGCAGGTTGGTTATTTTTATTCATTCTTGAAGATTTTTCGTTCACCGGAAAAAAATAGAATATTCTGGATAGTGGCTGGTGTTTTTTTTGGTCTTGTTGCAATGTATTCTCATAACCTGGGAGTTATTGGCCTAATTTCTGTTAATGTGATCCTACTGTATAAAAGAGATAAGGAAATTTTTAAAAATCTTTTTCTCGTTCAATTTTTTATTTTGCTATTATCAATTCCGTGGCTTTTATATTTACCTCAACAAATTGAGAAAGTTCAAATGGCATTCTGGACTCAAACGCCTGGTATCATCGATGTCATTCAGTCGTTATTAACACTTTTCGCTTTCCTACCGATGTCAACACTCTTTATGGGAGTCGCATTGGTAATCATTGTCCAAAGTTTTGTTCTCCTTTCAGTATTTATCATAAAAAATAAATCGAGGAAATATATAATCATTGCGCTCTTACTGGTTTTCCCACCCACAATATTGTTTATATTGTCTTATATTGTTAAACCAATATTTGTCCCCCGAATATTTATATTAAGTTCGGTATGGTTTTTTATTCTGTTTTCTGGGTTTATCGAAAAGAATATAAGGAACTATTCAGGAAAAATTACTTTTGGGTTATTTATTTTCGTTAGTCTTTTTTCATTGCCTTTTTATTACCAATTTAATACCTTCCCGAGATCATCATTTAGAGAATTAGCTAATTCATTAGAGATTTTTGGTCCTGAGGTGACAATTATTCATGACAATAAATTATCTTTCTTTCCAACTATGTTTTATAAAGAACGGGATAATACTTCTTATTTGCAAGATCCAGCTGGCTCTCCAAATGACACATTGGCTTCCGATTCTCAATTAGCAATGGGTTATGTCGCCAGTGAGAATATGGACCAGTATTTGGAATTGGACAGATTGGTTTTTATTGTTTTTCAGAAAACAATGGATGAATATTTCCAAAATAATTTAGATCACCCGGTCGTAAAAGTTTTGCGAAATAAGTATAAAGAGATCGAAGAATTTTACGTAGGTGACATTGTGGTATACAAATTCGAGGAGAAGAGATGAGAAAGCGGGATTTGGTTCTCCTTTATTTTGTAGCCTTAATTATTTTATCCATAACATTAATATTTCAATCTGATCCTGGTTACATGGATTCTGAATTTTATTATCTGGGCGGTAGGCAGATAATTCAAGGATCTCTGGAAATCCCAGTTATTTGGAATTACCTGGATAACCCAACAGGTTTACCTAATCCCATTTTTTCATACTGGATGCCTTTTCCATCTATTTTTTCTGCATTTTCAATGATTTTATTTGGACCCAGTTTCTCTGGAAGTCGAATTTTAATTCTGATTCTGGCAGCCGGATTGGCTCCTTTGACATATTGGTTTTCTTTCAAAATCACGGCGAATAGATTTACCAGTATTATGGCTGGTTCAATGACTATTTTGAGCGGGTATTATTTAAAATTTTTAACAATTCCAGAAACGATATTACCTTATATGTTTTTGGGGATTCTATATTTTTATATTTTTGGTAAATTTACGTCGAGAGACTTTGAAGAAGAGGTCAATTCAAAAGATTTTTTATTTCTGGGATTGATAACCGGACTACTACATCTTACCAGGGCTGATGGATTGATTTTCTTCACAATAGGATTAACATTATTTGTTTACCTGCTTGTGAAAAGGAAAAAAAATGGAATAAAAAAGTGGTTATTTAACATTTTGATTTTTATTGGGTCGTATTGTGTGGTTATGAGTTTTTGGTTTGCCTCTAATTTACATTTTTACGATTCTATTTTTGCACCTGCGACCTCAAAAGCTATCTGGATTGCAACCTATGACGATACTTTTATATTTCCATCATCAAAATTGAATCTGAGTTATTGGCTTGAGAATGCAATTAAATTGAGACCATCTCAAGTTTTTGAAGCAATCAAACTGAATCTTGGCACCTTTGTCGGAGTTCAACTAATGATATTTGGTCTGCCTTTATTTATTTTAGGATTAAAGAGAAATATTAAAAATCATATGTTGCGCATAGGCATAATATTTTACATTATGATCTTTTTATTAATGACCATAATTTTCCCATTAGCAGGTGCTCGAGGAGGTTTCTTACATTCATCTTCAGCAGTCCAAATTTTGATGTGGATTCTGGTTGCAGATGGATTACAAGCCTTTTTTGATTGGGGAATAAGAAAGAGAAATTGGAATTTATATCGAAGTCAAAAAATGTTTGGAACTGCATTTATTGTCATCATTGCACTGTTTACTCTGGTCGTTTATAAGAATGACGTCATGGGAGCTTCTACTCAGGAGCTGAAGTGGGAGCAGGATTATAAACAATACAAAGAGATTGAAGAAATTATTACTCAGAAATCGCTCGATAAAACGGATGTGATCATGATCAATAATCCACTTGGATATTATTATTCAACTGGACGGTGGAGTATCGTGGTTCCTAATGCAGAAATGGATCAATTACTTGAAGTTGTGCAGCTTTTCAAAGTGAAATATTTGGTATTGGATGAGAATTTACCAGAAAAATTTAATGACGACCATGATAATATGATCAACACTTATTTTAAAATTATCCAGGAAACACAATCCGGAATAAAGATATATGAATATAAGAAGTAAAGAAAATTCGATATTTATCAATCATAATTGGCTATTAATTCTCGCCGGTATCATTGTTCAACTTACTTACCTGGGATTTTCATATAATTTGTTCGGAATTGGATTTCCATTGGATGACTCCTGGATCCATCAGACTTATGCTAGAAATTTAGTCGAATATGGAGACTGGTTTTTTATTCCCGGGGTTTCTTCTGCAGGTTCGACTTCACCATTATGGACGTTGTTTTTAACACCAGGACATCTTTTTCAAACTGATTTTTATTATTATTGGACATTTTTTTTATCAGGAATATTGTTCATTGGTTCATCAATTATTTTTCAAAGATTATTTCAAAAAATCATCGGCAAAACAACAAAATATCCTTGGGCAGGTTTATTGTTTTTATCAGAATGGCATCTCGTTTGGTCTGCTAATTCTGGAATGGAAACCATCCTTTTCGTTTTAATCATTTTGACTTTTTTTTATTTATTGCTAACAAAAGCTAACAAGATCCTATGGTTAATATGGTTATTACTTGGCGTTGTGATATTTGTAAGACCTGATGGAATTACGCTATTAGGACCTTATGTTCTCATTTTTCTAATCAATATTGCCAGGAAAAACAATTTCTCAATAAAGAATTTAAGTTTTGGAATTTTGTTCGTAACCTTTTTTGTAATTCTTTATGGATTATTTAACCTGCGTTTATCCGGCGAGGTTTTACCTAATACTTTTTTTGCAAAACAAGCTGAATATCAAATTCTTTACTCAAAACCTCTTATTCTAAGATATTTTGAAATGATTCTGGTTTCATTGACTGGCTCCGGAATTTTATTACTTCCAGGTTTCCTTTATTATTTTTATCGTTCCATAAAGGAAAGAAAATGGGAGATATTATCTGCATATATTTGGTTCTTTGGTTATTTATTGATTTATGCTGTTCGATTACCGGCAACATATCAACATGGTAGGTATGTTATTCCGACTATACCTTTATATTTATTACTATCTGTGATTGGTATTTATTTGCTTTTCCAAGATACTATAGTGAAAAGGACTTTGATCGAATTTGGATATAAATTATCGATCATTGCTGTATTAGTAATATTTTTCTTTTTAGGCGGAAAAGCATATGCAGAAGATGTAGCCATTATCCAATCTGAGATGGTTGCAACAGCCACATGGATAAATGAGAATTTACAATCAGATGCTGTAATCGCAGCACATGATATCGGCGCAATAGGATTTTTCGCAGATCGCAAAATTATTGATTTAGCTGGTTTGATATCGCCGGAGGTAATTCCATTCATTCGGGATGAAGATCGATTGTCAAATTATCTTGATGAGAATCATGCCGATTATCTTGTTATTTTTCCAGGGTGGTATGATAAATTAGATCAATCAAAAAAAGTGATCTATAGTACTGAGGGGGTTTATTCTCCCAACGCTGGAGGAGAAAATATGACAATATTTATTTGGGACTAGTTATTTTTTGGATTTTATTGTTACAGTATGCTAAAATATCAATCGATTTGTTTTAGATATGGCTTTCTCACATTGAAAATAGGAGTCAAGAAATGGCTGAAAATATGACAAGTGTCACTGAATTCTTAACTGATTTAGAGAATGAATACGAACAAGCACAAAAGGCGTTGAAAGAAATTGATATGATGCTGGATCAAAGCCAGGCAGAATTGTCAAAATTGATCCAAAGGAATACCGCAGCCAATTCTCATTTACAACAAATTCAGAATCAGTTTGACACTATTCCAAGAAGCGATATTCGGCAAGCATATAATTCAGCCCTTGATTCACAACAACGAATGCTAGTAATGCGCTCACAATTGGAAAAATTGCAGAATGATCAATCGAACTTAAAAAGAAAAGTATTATTAATTGATCAAATCAGGCAATTTTTTCCAGATCAGCCATTATTGGGCAAAACCGGAAAGACTGGTTCCCTAGAATCCTCTGGTGGCGGAGATGGTTTATCTGTACTTGAAATGATGATTAATTCACAGGAAACAGAACGCCAGCGATTATCTCGTCAAATGCATGATGGACCAGCTCAAGCTTTATCCAATTTCATCGTGCAAACAGAAATTGCCGCCAGATTATTTGAGATTGATAAAGAAAGAGCGAAAAATGAATTAGAAAACCTTAAGGGGGCAGCGATGTCCACGTTTCAAAAGGTGAGAAATTTCATCTCAGAGTTACGCCCGATGATGCTGGATGATTTGGGTTTGTTTCCAACGATCAAAAAATATGTGGAGATCTTCAAAGATCAACATGGTGTTGATGTCAATTTAACAATAAATGGTCAGGATCGTCGTTTTGAGCCGTTTCTTGAAGTTATGGTTTTTAGAGCGTTACAAGAATTAATGGGTAACGCTGTTCGGCATAATCAAGACCAACCTGTTAAAGTACAGATTTCCACTCAGATAGCTCTGGACGAAAATCAAATAAAAATTGCTGTTTCGGATAATGGTAAAGGATTCAATCAAGATGATAGTTCATCCGAATCAGGTTTAGGCTTGAAATTAATTCGTGATCGGGTCGAAATGCTTGGTGGATTCTATGATATTGATACAGCAGTTGGTCAGGGCTGTAGAGTCTCACTAACAATTCCGATCATTTCTTCCGAATCAGAATAATTTATTTTAAATTTAGGAGTTTTTTATGTCAAAAACAATTGGGATTCTTACTGGTGGCGGTGATGTGCCAGGGCTAAATCCTGCAATCAAGTCTGTCGTTGTTGGTGCAATGGAAATGGGGTACAGGGTTTTTGGAATACGGAGAGGTTGGGCTGGTCTTTTGCATTATGATTTGAATGAACCTTCAACTCATGAATACTATGTAAAAGAATTAACTTATAACGATGTTCGTACAATTGATAGAACTGGAGGAACATTTCTCCATACGTCACGAACAAATCCCCAAAAAGTAAAAAAGTCGGATGTGCCAGGCTTTCTAAGCAAGACAAAATGGGGAAAACCAGTTAAAGATATGGATGATTATGTAGATTTCACGGACTATACACTTAATGTGCTAGATCATCTAGGAATTGATACTTTAGTTCCTATTGGTGGGGATGACACATTAAGTTTTGCTGTTAGATTACATAAAGAAGGTTATCCGGTGATTGGTATACCTAAAACAATGGATAATGATGTTTTTGGAACTGATTATTGTATCGGATTTTCTACCGCGATCACGAGAAGTGTTGAATTTATTACTAATATGAGGACCTCTGTTGGTTCACACGAACGAATTGGAATTATAGAATTATTTGGTAGAAATTCTGGAGAGACAAGTTTAATCAGTGCCTATCTCGCTTATGTTGACAGAGCATTAATTCCTGAAGTTCCTTTTTCGATCGATAAATTATGTAATTTTATATTGGAAGATAAACGTGCAAACTCTTCCAATTACTCTATTCTTACAATTTCCGAAGGAGCAATTATTGAGGGAGGTGATGTATACGAAACAGGGGAAGAAGATGCTTATGGCCACAAGAAATTAGGTGGAATTGGCATCATCCTTTCAGAGAGAATCAAGCAGATAACCGGGCAGAACACCATGGTTCAACAGCTCGGGTATTTAATGCGGTCTGGTGCACCAGATTCCTTAGATCGTATGGTAGCAATGTCGTTTGGCAACCTTGTATCACAGTTATTACGAAGAAAAGATACAGGAAAACTCGTCGCGTTACATGGTGGAAAATATACAACCGTTCCGATTGAAATGGTTTTAGCCGGTAGAAAAAGAGTGGATGTACCTGCTTTCTACGATATCGAACAATATAAACCCAAAATAAAAGATTTTATGGGTGTTCCGATGTTCTTAAGCTAATTGAAAAGATGGGCGATTTCGCCCATCTTTTTTGGATCAAGATGGGAAAAAACAAACAAAAAATCTTACCTGGTCGTTATCAGGTTGTTCCGAGAACACTTATATTTATCAGGAATAATGATAAAGTATTGTTAATTAAAGGCGCAAAAGATAAAAAAATTTGGCCAGGATTATATAACGGAATTGGGGGACATATAGAAAGGGGGGAAGATGTTTTGTCTGCTGCGCATAGAGAATTGTTTGAAGAGACAGGTTTAAAAAATATTCAATTAGATTTACGGGCAATTATTTTTATAGATGTTGAAGAGTACCAGGGAATTTCTATGTTTGTTTTTTTGGGAAATTCAGATCGAAAGGTGTTGGTCTCAAGTGAAGAAGGTTTTCTAGATTGGATAAAAATTGATCAAATTCAGAACTATCCCCTTGTTGAAGATTTGTATCAATTAATTACAATGGTTTTAAGCACAGAAAATACAGTCCAATTTGGAAGGTATTACTACTGCGATGGACAATTAGTGATGGAATTTATATAAAGGGCTTATTCATCAAAAGGTCTTTGATAAAAAACGAACAATGTTGAACCATATTTTCTTTGGTCAAACTCTTTAAAATTTTTCAATTCTAAAGGTTTATATTCAATTGGGTGTATTTGGACGATTATCCAACCATCATCAACGACCCAATCAGGATTGCAGTCAAGAATTTCAATTGTTTTTTGCCATACCCCTTTGTATTGAGGGGGGGCGATAAACACATAATCAAAAGATTTGATAGGTTTTTTTTTCAGATACACCAGCGTGTCAGTTTTTATTACCTCAGAGTATTGAAAAAATTTTGTGTGCGTTAGATTCCTTTTGATTGTTTCTATCGCGAGGGGATGTAAATCAATGATCGTTGATGATTTAGCACCACGACTTAATGCCTCAATGCTTACACTTCCAGTTCCTCCAAAACAATCTAACCAGGAAGAGTCAATCAAGTCAGAGGAAATAATATTAAACAAAGATTCTTTCGCTCGGTCCGTGATTGGCCTGGTGCTATCTCCTGGAACTGTTTGAATACGCATCCCCTTTGCTTTTCCAGCAATGATTCTTAATGAGCTCATGCTAAAATTTTATCCAAACTGGAATTAATTTCTATATTTTCTGCTTCGTTACTGTTGATAAAATCTGTGATGTAGGTAGAGCGACGTAATCTAAGTGCCATTGGAGCAATCGATTTGATGTCTTCGCTCGTGATGTAATCACGATTTTCTGTGGCTGCCAGTGCTTTTGCTGCTTCAAATAAAGTTAATTCTGCTCTGAGAGAGTGAATATTTAAGTCTTTGATTAATTCAATGCCATATTTTGCGATTTTTTTGTCAATTTTTACTTTCCAAACAAATTTTCTGGCGGTCTCTATTTCCTGTCTGGCTATATTATTTTCATCCCGATAAATTTGAATAAATTCATATGGATTACTGAGATAATGACTGGCTCGAAAATAAGCTTCTAATCTATCAGCATTATCATCAAGACCTCTTGTAACCACCCTTAAGCCAAAGCGATCCATAATTTGAGGTCTGAGGTTGCCTTCCTCTGGATTCATTGACCCGATTAATGTGAATCTGGAACGAAATGTTGAAGATTTGGACGTACTTCGTACTGTATATTTTCCCATGGCTGATGCGTCTAGAATTGAATTAATAATTTCGTTTGACAATAAATTTACTTCATCGATATACAGGATATTTTTATCTGCAAGGGATAAAATCCCTCTTTTCAGGTGCATTTTGTTGTTTTTATGATAAATCTCATCTATGCTTCCAGTAACACTATCCAGGTCCGTATTTAGCGGTAATTCAATAATCTTAACTTTTGAAAATTCTGAAAATGGTATATGTTTAGCATATTTTTGAGCACATTCCGGACAGATACCATCGATTCCATCCGATTCGATATCTTCTGGTAAGCATCCATATTGGCAGGAACTACTTTCTACAAAAGGAAGAATATCTACTAAACCTCTCACTGAGGTTGTTTTTGCGGTACCTCTAGGTCCTATCAATAATACGCCGCCAATGTTGGGATTAATAATCGTAAGAATTAAAGCCAGCTTCATTTCGAATTGGCCAACAATTCCTAAGAAAGGATAAAATAGAGGTTCCGCTATTCCTGTATCATGTTGAAAATCATAGTGGCTGATATTCTTGCCAGAAGCAATATAAATCAGTTCTTTTAAAGAACTGATATTTGGATAATTAACAGGTGATGCTTTTGAGTTTATTGAGTTATTTTCTTCCTTGTTATCCACTGACATCGTTATATGTCCAAAATCGATTTGCGAAAAAATTCCAAAACATGACCACAATAATGAGAAAGGCTAATGTTAAATTATATCCAATAAATGTTGGCGTTAATACGAAAGAAGCTGGAATGATTTGGTTTGCAATTGATAAAAGCAATTTTTCAATCGGACTGAAAAGAAGGCTTCTTATTCCTAAACCGACCAGACTCACTACAGAAAATTGAATGAATTGTTGCCGAAAACGTTTGGAGCGTGAATCTGGATATGTCCAGTAACGATTCAGCAGGAAATTACTGAAAACTGCACAGATAAAAGAGATAATACTGGCATTGAAAGGTTTAAATTTCAAGAAATGAATCAAAAGATTAAAAACACCAAAATCAATAACTGCTCCAAAAGCACCAACCATACCAAATTTTACAAATCTTTTTTGTTCTTTACGATTTGATATAATCATTTAATTCCCAATTTAATTCGAAAATAAGGTATTGTTTTGGATAAGCCCTGTGTTAATGGGTATTCTGGTTCCCAATCTAATAAGGTTTTTGCTTTTGATATATCTGGCCTTCTTCGTTCAGGGTCGTCACCCAGACGCTTATCATCTTTAACAATAATTCCAGCTGGATTATTAATGATTTCATTAATTTTTAGAGCTAATTCTAAAACTGACATTTCAACAGGATTACCAATATTGACAGGTTCATGGATATCAGAAAGCAATAAGCGATATATTCCGTCAATTAAATCATCAACATAACAGAAACTTCTTGTTTGAGTACCTTCACCATAAATCGTTAATGGTTCATTTTTCAGGGCTTGTTGAATAAAATTTGGTATGACTCGACCGTCATCCAGTCGCATCCTGGGTCCATATGTATTGAATATTCGAACGATGCGCGTATTGATGCCGTGAAAACGATGATAGGACATCGTCAATGCTTCTGCAAAACGTTTGGCTTCATCATACATCGAACGTGGTCCAGTTGGATCTACATTTCCCCAATAGGATTCTTTTTGTGGATGTTCTTTTGGATCCCCATAAATTTCACTGGTTGAAGCAAGTAAAAAAATAGCGTTATTTGCTTTTGCCACACCAAGTGCGTTATGAGTTCCTAATGCACCTGCTTTCATCGTCTGGATTGGTAAATTTGGATATCCATAAGGTGAGTCTTTATTTGGACTGGCAGGAGAAGCGAAATGAAGAACTGCATCTAATTTGCCAGGAACAAATATAAAATTTGACACATCATGTCTTATGAAAGAAAAATTTTCATTCGTAGTCAGATGGGCAAGGTTTTGTGGGTCTCCTGTTAAAAAATTGTCCATTCCAATTACGGAATGACCTTCCAGTAATAGTTTTTCACTTAGGTGTGATCCTAAGAATCCTGCGGCACCTGTTATTAAAATTCTCATTTTTATTATTTCCATTCTATTCGAGTAATTAATCCATCTCCTGTAATCTGGTGAGTGGAGAATTGTTCATTTATGTTGATAATCCACAAATTTCCCTGATAAATGAAACCTAATTGACAAATTTGATCATCTGAACAGGGTGAGGAATAAATTTTTTGAGGTTCCAGTCCTTGCATGTCGTCCAGTGGAAAAATTATTTGTGAATTAGAGCCATCACGATCGCCAATCAATAAACGATACCTGCTGGATTCACTATTTTCAGGAAAAATTGCTTCAAGAAAACCTATTTGATATTTTTCTTTATTTTCGGAGGACTGAATTATTGTTGGAAATGAAAACATTCCTACATTTTCTTTTGCAGTTACTGATTGATTATTTTCACTATCAACTGCTTTAAGGTCAAAAAACGGTGAAAGTTCAGTATTTTCTAGTGATTTGTCAGTACGATGATCGACCCAATAAATGTAACGATTGTCTTTTGACCATGAAAAAGGTGATACCCAGGCCCAATCACTTTTCGTCTGGTATGGAATAACATTTGTTATGATTTCTAATTCTTGATCCTTGAAATTTACCAATCCAAGCGCATCTGGTCGAATAAATGCCAGATTTTTTCCATCAGGACTGAATTGGAAATTTGTTCCCCACCAACCGTAAATACCCCCGGAGTTGCTTTCGATAATCTCTTCTGTACGTAAAACTTTACCATCCGCTCCCAATGTTAATTCTAATAAGTTGTTGTTTGCTTGCCATCCTGGAGCAACGTCTCGTGGTTCAACGGTAGATGCAAGTAAAGAAAGAGTATTACCGGGGATCCAGTCTGCAAAATGAATTACATTATCGATTTTAAGATAAACTGGTTCTGATTCATCAATTTCGATGTTGATCACCCAGAGTTCATTTATTATTTCATCATCTGTGCTAATTTGAGTAAATAAAAGCCATTTTCCATTGGGTGAAATACTCAAAATTCGCCCATCCAGTTTTCCATTTGTGAGAATTGGCTTGCGATTTGAAGTTTGATTTTCCATCATCCAGGCGTTTCCGGAAGATAAATAAATCATTTTGCCATTTATTGGGATTGAAGTGAATGGGGATTGAACGCCGATCATCATGATTTCTGGTTTTGGATCAACAATATCAACTATTCGAACTTCGGTTCTTGAAAATAATTGCCCGTTTTCATACAGAAGACGATATGTTATTTCTCGTAATCCATTGAGACCTGGTTGGATGAGAATATTTTGTCTTTCAGGAAGTGCTTCATTCCTAACTGTTTGTTGTTCAAAAGGTATGACAATTTCTTCTGTTTCAAACTTCTCCTCAACACGAGTGATTTTTATTGAAATAGGTTCTGTGATGACTGTAAAAACAGGTGGATCTACTTTGTCTAATGGATTAAGAACTATTTCTTGTGAAAATAAAACAGTTTGTATTGTTGATCCAATTTCTGTATCCACGGCTAATGTTTTTTCGTCAATTATTATTTCAATCGGGATAGAAGAAATTTCAGATTGGGTGGTACAACCTGGAAGGGTTAATACAACAATCAGCGAAAATATAAATCCATTTAATAAATTAAATTTTGGCATTTAGAATATCACGACGTTAGTGCCTAACTTATAAAGATAATCAGGTATAATCTTGGTTTATTACAACTAGGCAATTATAGCATGATAGAAAATAATGACTCACAAACAACAACAAATCTGGTATCAGGCATTGAAGCTATTTTATTTATTTCTGGATCACCAGTTCAAGTTTCTCATTTAGCTGACACTTTTACTGTTTCATCAAAAGAAATCGAAGCCAATCTTGATGTATTAGAACAAGATTTGATTAGTGGGAGAGGAATCAGGTTATTACGATATGCTGGAAAAGTTCAACTTACTTCTTCACCAGAATATTCAACGTTGATTGAAAAGTATTTAGGCATAGAGACAACATCGAAATTATCCCGGGCAGCTTTGGAAACATTGGCTATAATTGCGTATAGACAGCCAATAACCAGACCAGGAATTGATTCTGTAAGAGGTGTGAACAGTGATGCTGTTCTGAAAAGTTTGTTGAGTAAAGGCTTAATTGAGGAAATTGGAAGAACTGAGGGACCAGGTCGTCCGATTTTATACGGTATCACCGAAGAATTTCTCCAATATTTTGGGCTAGGGTCAATAAATGAACTACCCGAGTTATTCAGCGATGATTTAGAAGATATAAATAATAAAAACGGAATACTAAAGGATTAAGAATGGCTGAAGAGCGGTTACAAAAAATACTGGCAAAAGCTGGTTATGGCTCAAGAAGGGCAAATGAAGAATTAATTTCTGCCGGTAGGGTGAAAGTTAATGGAAAAATTGCTTTTTTGGGTATGAAAGCAGATCCTACTCAAGATGAAATTTCGGTGGATAATGCAATTATTCCGAAAGAAGAACCTTCATTATATATAGCTTTGAATAAACCTAGAGGAATATTATCTGATAATGCACCTTTAGATAATCGAAAAAACGTCAGAGATCTAATCGATTTAGAAGGCCATTTTTTTACTGTTGGTCGTTTGGATATGGAGAGCGAAGGTCTCATGCTTCTTACAAACGATGGAGAGTTGACAAATCGCCTCACACATCCACGCTATGGTCACGAAAAAGAATATATGGTTTTAGTTGCTAAAAGACCTGATGAAGAACAACTTGAAATTTGGCGTCGTGGTGTTGTGCTAGAAGATGGATTTCGTACGGCTCCTACAAAAGTAACCATTCACAAATGGCATGGTAAGGGAGCGTGGTTAAAGGTTATTTTACGTGAAGGTCACAAAAGACAAATTCGGGAAATCGGTCGCGTGATTGGATTACCTATCGTCAAATTAATAAGAGTAAGAATAGCTTCTATAAATTTAGGGAATCTGAAATCTGGTGAATGGCGCTATTTGACTGTTGATGAAGTGAAACAATTAAAATTGAGTCGAGAGGGAAAATTGGCTTCATCCGAAAATAAAAACAGAATAAAGAAATTTACACCAAATCAGAAAAATAAGAAATTTACCAAAAAAGCAACTTATCGGAAAAAGAAATAAATCTATAATACTTACAAAATTTATTTGATTTCTAAGAGTTCTTCCAGTAGGGCGTAAAACTCATCAGATTGGCTGTTGTTCTTAGCCATTTTTCTGAATCGATCTTTGACTTTTTCGAAAGGCATAATTAATATATTATCTTTTTCTGAAATTCCAGAAAGAGAAACATTTTTATTTAAAAGGAGTACAAGCAATTTTAATTCTGAATCGTTGTCGATGTTGATTTTTTCTTTTAGAACCTTTTCAAGATCTTTCTTGTGATGTTTATACTCAGAAAGGGGATTTGGAAAATATTCTTTCTGTAAAAGTCTATTTAAAATTGAATTCCTTTTATGAGTCCAATTTCCTTTATTTTCATCAAAGATGATTTCGCCATCAATAAATGTCGGAATAATGGACCAAATACCGGCTGGGCTAATTAGTAAATGAGGTATTGATGACCGATAATGAAAAATTTGAAATCGGTCATCTAATCCTTTAAAGGTTTTGTTAATTAATTCATCTGGTCTTGGGGATTTACCAAATCGACTGGTAAAAAATCCACTAACAGAAGAAAGCAAAACACCAACTATCATGATAGAAAAAAATATCGTGAATAAGTTTGGATTTGAAAATATTTCTTCGGAAAACACAGCAATCAGCCCCATGAGCATACACCCTAAACTTACCCAACGAAGAATTTTACCAATGGTTGCATTTCGTTGAACAGACTTTTGATCAATGATGATTTTCATAATTTATGCTTCTGATGAAATTTGCTTCTCTATGGCAGCTTGAATTTCATCGATTAAATTTAATTCGACATCATGTTGGGCTGCTTTAATCCCATTGAAAATTGCCACCGAATTCGAGCGTCCATGTCCGATAAAGACAAGGCCATTTACTCCTAATAATCGGCCTGCTCCTACCTGGCTCGGATCCATCATGGTTTTTATACGGTTAAATGCAGGTTTAACTAACAAACCACCTAATGTGGTTATGAATCCAGACTTTATATCCTCTTTGATAATATCTGTCATCATTTTTCCAACTGCTTCGCTGGTCTTCAGAAAAACATTTCCCGTGAATCCATCGCAAACAACTACATCTGTTTCACCTGCAAATACTTCTTTTGGTTCTACATTACCAATAAAATTAAAATCTGCTTTTTTCATCAGATCTTTGGATTCTTTGATGAGCTGGTTCCCTTTTCCCTCTTCTTCTCCATTTGAGAGCATCGCTACACGGGGATTCTTGATGTTGAGGACTTTCTCAGCAAAAATACTTCCGATGATTCCAAATTGAACAAAAAAATCTGGGCGACAATCAGCGTTTGCACCAATATCCAGCACAACACATCGGCCTTTACGGGTTGGAAAAACAGCGGTTAATGCTGGTCGTTGCACCCCTTGCATTCTTTTTAAAATTGAGATTGCATTGAACAAGGCTCCGCCAGTGTTGCCTGCGGTGACAAATGCTTGTCCCCTACCTTCCTTCAGCAATCTTAAGCCAACCGCCATGGAATTATTTGGTTTTCTTCGAGAGGCTTCCACTGGTTTATCAGTCATTTCTAAAACATCAGGAGCATCTACTATCTGGATTTTATCCAAATCAAAATTGGGTGGTAATTGATTCTTTATCATATCAGTATTACCCACCAGAATTATGTCAACTCCCAATTGCTGTACCGCTAACATTGCACCTTCAATCTCAGGAATTGGATAATTATCACTCCCCATTGCATCTAAAATGATTGTCATTTAAGTCTCCCGTTTATACTTTAATTATCTTTGATGAATTTTACTTTAGTTTTGTATTTACACTGATGTTTTTATTTTTTTTAAGAATGAAACGCTCTCAAGATTGGTGAAGATAAGATCAAATATTTTGCCAGATTACGAACGCGTTTTCTTGACAGTGGTGTAATAGAGATTATAATAACGAAGCGTTTGCGCTGGTGCTGGAATTGGCAGACAGGCATGGTTGAGGGCCATGTGCCGCAAGGCGTGAGGGTTCAAGTCCCTCTCAGCGCACAAAGAGACCGTTGATCGGTCTCTTTTTTATATTGTTCTTTGCGTTACAAAACAAGCCAATTCTTCCAGGGCATCTCTTTCTATTCCAGACGGAAGATGGTGTAGTGCTTTTAGACAAAATTCAATGTGGGAATTTGCTTTTTCAAAACTTTCCTGGATCGCTGAACTATTGCGAATATTTTGAATTAAAATTTCCAATACATCAATGGGTGGGTTGCAATCGAATTTAAAAAATTCTTTTGTTAAATTCTCATTCTTATTTTTCTCAAAATAAATGATAGCTGGCAGCGTGATTAAACCCAGGCGTAAGTCTCCACCAACTGGTTTTCCGAGTTTTTCCTGGTTCGAAGTGAAATCCAAAACGTCATCAATAATTTGAAATGCAATACCCAGTTCATAACCAAATTGTCTGAGATATTCTTTTTGGGTACGATTAGCATTTGAAATCATTGCAGCAGCTTTTGTTGAAGTCTCAAATAATGATGCTGTTTTTGCGTAAATTCTTTCATAATACATTTCAATTTCCCCAACACAATGACTGGAAAACATTTGTGCAATTTCACCATTTACAATTGTCCCCAGTGTATTCGCAAATAATTTCATCACTGGAATTGAATTTGTGTCGGCAGCTAACTTTGCTGCTTTGGCAAACATAAAATCTCCTGTAAGAACAGTCGCTGCTGGAGACCATTTTGAATTCAATGTTGGAATTCCTCGACGTAGAAGTGATCCATCAATCAGATCATCATGAACTAATGTTGCTGTATGTAGTAATTCAATTGCGGCAGATAATGTAATAAGTCGTTCTATATCACCATTAAGTAATTTACCAACCAATAATGTTATATTTGGCCGTATTCTTTTGCCGCCAGATGAAATAAGATGATCCAATGCTGCTTGAAGATCATCGTTATATCCTTGAGCCTGTTGTCTCATTAAATTTTCAACAGCGAGGATTTCATCTGATACTAAACTTTGAAAACGGTTTAAAATGTTCAATCATTGCTCCCAAGCAAATATTTTATTCGCATTTTTCGATGTAACTTCTGATACCCATTTTAACGGTTTTTCTCTTAAATGAGCAATTTTTTCTGCAATGAATTTAATATTCGCTGGTTCATTTGTTTTTCCTCTACGAGGATGAGGAGATAAAAATGGAGAATCTGTCTCTAATAAGATTGATTCTATTGGAATTTTCATTGCAATTTCCTGCGTATCGTAAGAATTTTTATATGTGATTGGACCGCCGATACCTAAAAGAAATCGATGTTTGGTTATCAAATGAGCCTGTTCAAGATTTCCTTCAAATGCATGCAGTATTCCAAGATATCGGTCTGGTTCCGTTGAATTTCTTGTTTGTTGCCATTTTATTAATATATCAAAAATTTCAGTAAAGGCATCTCTTGAATGGATAATTACAGGCAATCCGGTGCTTTCTGATAACTTAAGCTGTTCAGTAAAAGCATGCAACTGGATCGATTTTGGACTATGGTCACGATAAAAATCCAGGCCAATCTCTCCAATCGCTTTAACTTTGGGATGTTGCGAAAGATCTTGTAGGATTGAAAAACTGTTTTCATTCCAACTATTCACATGATTTGGGTGATATCCAATGGCTGCATAAACAATTTCAAACTTCTCAGCTATTTTTATTGCTTCTAAGCTGGATTCAAGGTCAATTCCCGGGACCATAATCCTGTCAATGTCATTCTGAATTGCATTTTCAATGATTTCTTCCAAATTTGATTCTGCCTGCATTATGTTGAGATGGCAATGAGTATCAACCAGTGTCATTTTTCAATACCTGCTATTCGTAAACCATCCTTAAGTATCATTTGCACTTTATCTGCATGTGTGGTTTCACAATAAACGCGAATGATTGGTTCAGTGCCTGAAAATCGAATGAGTAGCCATCCGCCATCTTCCAATGAAAACTTAAATCCATCGGATGAATTGAGACTTAAAACTTTTAATCCTCCAATCAATTCAGGTTGAGCATTTAAAATATTTTTCTCTTTTTGTTTTCTATCACCTGAAAATGGACTATCAATGCGATCATAGAAATGATCTCCAACCACACAAAACAGTAACTTAAGAAGTTCAGAAGGTGTCTTTTTTAATTTCACCATCATGTCTAGAAAATATAATCCTGCAAGAATGCCATCCCGTTCCGGCACATTTCCTCGAAATGCATATCCTCCAGATTCCTCTCCACCAATTAATGCATTTGTTTCAATCATTTTGGGAGCAACATATTTGAAGCCAACACCAGTTTCATGAACTGGCACATTATAAATTTTTCCTAGTTTATTCAACATTGATGTGGTAGATAAAGTTTTAACAATTGGCCCACGCTCTTTTTTTACTTCCAGCATGTAATAAGCCAACAAAGCATATACCTGTAATTGATTTAAGAAAATACCATTCTCGTCACCAATACCAACTCGGTCTCCATCTCCATCAGTGATCACTAAAACATCAGCACCAATTTCTCTGGTTTTCTGTAGGCCCACATCAATGTTAGGCGGGATGGGTTCTGGTCGAGACATTTCTGGAAAAATTGGATTTCGATGATTGTGAATTTCAATCACTTCTGTTTTACCCCCAGATAATAATTCGGTGAACCAATTTGAATTATTCCCCCACATTGGGTCAACCAGTATTTTTAATCCAGCATGTTTAATCGATTCGAGATCTACTAATGTTGATATATGCTTCTTGTATTCAATAGATGCATCAAAATATACCACTTTATTAGACGCTAAAGCATCCTTAAAGGGAATTCTTTTTGCCTCTATCGCACTCTCAGGAATGAGTTGTTCAATTCTCATTAAATCTTCAGGAGGAATCGCTCCTCCAAAAGGGTCACGAACTTTAAATCCATTATCAGTTGGAGGGTTATGCGATGCAGTGATATTTATTGCACCAACAGCCTTGTTATTTACCACTGAATAGGAAATTACAGGTGTTGGTGTTGCATCTTTTGTTAAGTAAACAATAAATCCATTCGCCGTAAGTACTTCGGTAGCCGCTTTGGCAAAATTTTCAGAATGAAATCTTTTGTCATAGCCTATGATAACGAATTTTCCCTGATGACCCTTTTCGATAAGGTAAGTTGCAAATCCCTGGGAACACCTTCTTACATTATCAAAAGTATATTCCTCGGCTATAACCGCTCGCCAACCATCAGTACCAAATTTAATTCTCGACATTGACACTCCTCCAACATTTGGATTATGGGTCATATTATAACAACAAGTTTGGGACAAAATTAATTTTTGTAGATCCAATAATTATTGCTCCCAAAATATATATCTAAAAACTTTTATCAATTTCCTGTGGGAACGCTGGTTATTCATGATTATAATAATCAATGAAACTAATTTATAACATTGAGGAATAAATGAATTACATTCCAGGAATAACCATTAGCTTGTTATTTGCTTTACTGATAGGGTTTATATTTCATTTTTGGAAAGGTGGCGGGATATTTAGATTATTTTTTATTCTTATTTTTTCTGCCATTGGCTTTGGGATAGGTCAGTGGGTTGGTTTTTCTCTCGACTCTAATTTCTTGAAAATTGGGTGGGTATTTCTGGGCTTTGGGGTTTTGGGATCAATTCTTTTTTCGTTTATTGCAATTTGGTTGACGAATATTCGTTTAGAAAAACAGGATAAAAAATAATGTGGAATAATACTGCGAAAGTTGCATCCATTGGAGATCTTGTTCAATTGGTTGGAATGCGGCATAAAAGTTATATATTTAATATTGTTGAGGACAAAGAATTACATACGCATAGAGGAGTAATAAAACATAATGACTTGATAGGTCTTCCATTTGGAAGTGTAGTGCTCAGCCATAATGAGTCACCATTTTTTTTATTACAACCATCCCTTTCCGATATTTTGTTGGACCTAAAACGAATTACTCAAATCTTGTATCCAAAAGATATTGGTTACATATTATTAAAGATGGGAATAGGAGAAGGGCAACGTGTAGTTGAAGCAGGTACTGGATCAGGAGGTATGACCATTGCGTTAGCCTATGCGGTTGGAAAAACTGGAAAAATTGCCTCTTACGATCAAAAAAAAGAATTTCAGAACCTGGCAAAGAAAAATTTAAGTCTGGTTGGATTGGAAGAGAGGGTGGAATTCAAAATACGAAATATTGAGGAGGGTTTTGACGAAACTGAGGTAGATGCACTTTTCTTAGATGTGATGAATCCTTATGATTACATTCCACAAGTGAAAGCTTCCATAAAACCAGGTGGCTTTTTTGGATGTTTAGTACCAACAACCAACCAGGTATCAAGATTGTTGCATCAATTAAGATTGAATCAATTTGCTTTTTTGGAGGTTGTTGAAGTTTTATTGAGATTTTATAAACCTGAGCCTGAACGCTTACGACCTACAGATCGTATGGTTGCTCATACTGGTTTTTTAATTTTTGGTAGACCTCTATTAAGTGAATTAGATTTAGATAATGACAATGGTAAATAAATATATGAAAGAAAATTTGTTATTAATCTGGACATTCAATGAAATCTGATTGCAGACCAATCGATATTAAAAGAATCCAATATTTATTGGATCTTGAACGAAAAAAAAAAGATGAAATAAACTCACAAATAGCATACGGCAATTTAAAAAAGGCAGCTATATTAATCCCATTTGTTTGTGTTGATGGTTATTGGAGTCTTTTGTTTACTCGTAGAGCAGAAAGTTTGAAGAATCATCGCGGTCAGGTTTCTTTCCCTGGTGGAGGGATGGAGGAAGAAGATGGAACGCCAATGGAAACAGCTTTGAGAGAAGCAAATGAGGAAATAGGGTTAAGAAAAACTGATATTCATATCATTGGTCTTATGCCGGATATTATTACCAATTCAAATTATTTGGTTACACCTATCGTTTCCTGGGTAGATTGGCCAGTTCCATTAGAAATTTCCAACTATGAGGTTAGTAGAGTATTCACTATACCAGTCAATTGGCTAAAAAACTCAAATAATTGGGAAGAACGATTGTATTCACATCCCAACGGGTCATATGGCACTGTTATTTTTTATAACTTATACGATAGCGAATTGTTATGGGGAATTTCAGCAAAAATTACAATAGATTTACTCAACATACTGGACGAGAAGATATTTAATTAAATAAATAAAAAGAGGTTGCCTGAAAAGCAACCTCTGGTTCGATAACAGGAGAAAACTAAAAGTCTCCGTCTTCTTTTTTACCTTTCTCGATTACTTCAGGTTCAACTTCAGTTGTTTCGAGTTCTTCTTCCTCAGCAACTTCGCCTTCTTCTTCGACTGCTGGTCGACTACTACTGGCAAATACAACCATCTCTTCAGGGTTGGAAAGAACTTCAACGTTTTCAGGGATAACAATATCTTTAACTAATATTGAGTCACCTACTTCTTTTAATTTTGAAATATCCACAGTGAATCCTTCTGGAAGGTCCTGGGGATAAGCTTCAATTTCAATTTGATTGATCCCAGATGATAATATTGCATCAAATTCCTTGACCGCCAATGATTCGCCTTCAAAATGAATTGTGACCGAAGCTCTGATTTTTTCTAATAAGGAAACTGCTTGAAAATCAACATGCTTAAGTGTTCTTAAAATAAAATCGATTTGTTTCTCGCGAACCAGAGATGGATACTCTTTTCCTTCGAGGACAATTGTGACCAGACTTGAGCTGGTTACACCAGAGAGCACTTTGGTAGCGTCTCTTAAATCCAGAGTAATTGATTTGGAATCGATTTTATTGCCGTAAATGATTCCGGGTAATTTCCCCTGACGACGAAGTTGTTTTACTTGCTTGCCGGTAACCGTACGTGGTTCGGCGTTTAAAATGATTTTTGACATTATTACCTTCCTTGAGCGCCTCTCACCTTATAGGTTACCTTCGCTCGTTTAAATTATTTTCAGTTGTGAATTTTATCATTGAATCTTTAATCGTCAAATGATTATCAAATTTTCTGAAATATAAAGATCACTTGACAAAAAATTATTGAATTTTGAAAAATTTCGTGTATATATTAAAAAACAGGGGAGAAATCTTAAAATTTTCATCAAATCACAAAAAGATACTAAGATCATATTGCATTAGCTTCCTTTTTTGACTAGAATTAGTTGTCTAATGGGGTTTACAACCCCAGCCTATTTATCACTTCATTAGGAGGAAGAAATGAAGAAATTTCAATACATTGTTTTTGTGTTAGTTCT
>JAHYJK010000035.1 GCA_019429225.1 Anaerolineaceae bacterium | reverse complement strand
AATCGATACTAAAACCATCCAGGAACTTACCAGATTAGCAGAAATTTCTCTAGATTTTTATAAAAATGATGTGTCAAATTATCATTCAGTTTATAAACCAGTAGGCATCCTGCCGCCTGACCAATATATCTCGGTTGTTCTTCAATTAACCGAGGGTTGTTCCTTCAATAAATGTACTTTTTGTTCATTTTATCGAGATCGACCATTTTTGATCAAATCTCCAGTTGATTTCGACCAACATATAACGAATGTTAAAAATTTTTTAGGAAATGGTCTTTCGTTACGAAGAACAATCTTTTTAGGGGATGCAAATGCACTCGTTGTACCGGTCAAAAAATTAATCCCTTTAATGGAAAAAATCCACGATCATTTGGATGTTGAAAAATTGGGCGGTATATTTGCTTTTCTGGATGGCTTCAGCGGTGAGAGAAAATCTACCGGTGATTATAAAAAATTAAGAGATCTTGGTATGAATAAAATCTATATTGGCTTGGAGAGTGGTAACAATCAACTCTTAAAATTCCTGAATAAACCAGGATCAGCTCAGGATGCGCTCAACGCTGTACGAACAATTAAGTCATCGGGTATTTCTGTAGGAATTATCGTCTTATTAGGGGCAGGTGGAAAACAATACGATGTAAACCACACAACTGACACCATTGAAATAATCAATCAAATGAGTTTGGATGCTGATGATCTTGTCTATTTTTCAGAATTAATTGAAAGTGAAGGGCTAGAATATTCTCAAAATGCCTTTTCTGAAAATCTACTGCCTTTATCCGATGCTGAGAGACAGGCACAAAGAAAAAGAATTGAAGAACAATTATTGTTTTCGGATTCTGGAACACCCCATATCAGTACTTATGATATCCGTGATTTTGTCTACTAAGGAATTTTTGATGAATATACTTCCTACTGGAAAATTACCTCCCGATTTGCTTGAAAAATTGTTAAATAAAATACCAATTTTGGATAAAAATGTCATTGTTGGTCCAGGTACCGGAATGGATTGTTCTGTAATTGACTATGGTGATCAATATTTAGTTTTGAAATCTGACCCGATTTCATTAACTTCTGAAAATATCGGTTGGTATGCGGTTCAAATAAACGTAAATGACATTGTTACCACTGGTGCTGATCCCAAATGGATGTTGATAACTTTATTGTTGCCTGAAAAAGGCACAACTTGTCAGATAGTTGAAAGTATTACTGACCAACTCATCCTGGCAACAAAAGAATATGACATCACAATTATTGGTGGTCACACAGAAGTTACAAATGGAATAGATCGCCCAATTATCTCAGCCACTTTGATTGGTACAGTGGATAAGGATAAATTAATCACCCCATCAGGCGTCAAAATGGGGGATACAGTTTTTCTTACAAAGGAAATTGCCATTGAGACAGTATCAATCATATCGAATGATTTTCCCGACAAACTCAGTCAGCATCTGACCAGACTAGAATTAAAAAGAGCTCAGTCTTACCTTTATGAACCAGGAGTAAGCATTTATAAAGAAGCAAATCTAATACGAGACGGTTTCGGTGTCACTGCTATGCACGACCCTACGGAAGGTGGTTTGACTGCAGCTTTATGGGAATTATCAATCGCAAGCAATAAAACCGTCATGGTAAATCTAAACAAAGTTCCAATTTCAGAATTGACGGACAGAATTTGTTCTTTATTTTCCATTAATCCGATCAATTCAATCTCTTCTGGATCGTTGTTATTTACCGCTAATCCAAAAAATTCAACCGCTATCATTAATCTTCTTGAAAAAAATCAAATACCGGTTTCTGAGATTGGATTCGTTACTGGAGATGGAATTGGTGTTAATACCATTGTTCAATCAACTGTGATTTCAGTTCCTCGTCCAGAAAGAGATGAAATAACGAAAATCTTTTAGCCCATAAATGATCATGGTAGAATAAGCCTTGTTAAACAAGCGCTCGTAGTGAAATGGATATCACGTTGCCCTCCGAAGGCAGAATTCTGAGTTCGAATCTCAGCGGGCGCACTTCTAATAAATTTTTTATACAAAACATATATTTTTATTAATTATTCTGGTTATAATTGGGTAACTTAGAAAAGGATAAAAATATGTTCGGTGGTTATGGTTTGTATATATTAATTAGCTTACCCGCCTTGTTGTTAGGCTTTTGGGCACAAATGAAAGTAAAAAGTGCCTTTAACAAATATTCAAAAATTCGTAGTTATACTGGGCTGACCGGGGCTGAAGTAGCTCGCAGAATGTTGAACGCCAGTGGATTAAATTCAGTTCAAGTTGAGGAAACCCGAGGTTTTCTCTCAGATCATTATGATCCGCGAGCGAAAACATTACGATTAAGCCCAGATGTTTATCGTAGCAATTCCATTGCAGCAGCCGGTATTGCTGCT
Organism: Anaerolineaceae bacterium; assembly: GCA_019429225.1. GTDB lineage: Bacteria > Chloroflexota > Anaerolineae > Anaerolineales > Anaerolineaceae > UBA6170. Next base: position 21,953 of record JAHYJK010000035.1, on the reverse strand, counting down.
CATGAAGCAGGACACGCCATTCAGGATCAAAATGATTATGCGCCATTAAAATTTCGCTCGGCAATGGTTCCATCGGTTCAATTTGGTAGTTGGTTGGGACCAATTATCTTCATTGGTGGTTTGTTATTGCAATGGGATAGTTTGGCTTGGGTTGGATTAGGTTTATTCGCACTAACCGCCATATTTGCTTTGGTCACCCTTCCAGTTGAATTCAATGCCAGTAATCGGGCAAAAGCATGGCTAACTACATCTGGTGTGATTTATGGGGAAGAATCACAGGGGATTAATAAGGTATTGGATGCTGCCGCTTTAACTTATGTCGCCGCAGCCATTCAGGCAATATCCACACTCCTGTATTACGCCTTTCTACTGATGGGAAGATCAAGAGATTAATTAATCTTAAATATTTATATTTATACAAAAAGGAGCAATCGTATGCTCCTTTTTTCTTTGATCTAAAAAAAAGCGTGATTATATTTGCCTATTTTATTCTTTTTATGATAAATTTAAATTCACACTTTCAAATGATGCAAAATGAATGGGATTTAAAAAATGGATAAAAAGCAAGTACCAGACATTGTTGTTGCACGTTTACCATTGTATCTTCAAACCTTGAATCGACTTGAACAGGAAGGTGAATACAATACCTCCTCCAAAGATTTGGGGAAAAGAATCGGTATCTCTGCGGCTCAAATTCGCAAAGATCTTTCTCATTTCGGTGAGTTTGGAAAACAAGGGACTGGATATTCGATTAGCTTCCTGATTGAGAAATTGGAAGATATTCTCCACGTCAATAAAGTATGGGACATGGCTCTCATTGGAGTTGGCTTTCTTGGTCATGCTATTGCCAATTTTCGTGGTTTTCAAAATCATGGCTTTCAAATCAAATGCATTTTTGATAATGACCCAGAGAAAATTGGATCAAAAATTGGTGATTTCACAATCGAGGATGGTCGCAATCTGGCTGAGGTAATCCAAAAAGAAAATATACAAGTTGCCATGATAACCGTCGATGCAGAACAAGCTCAGAATGTAGCAAATCAGGTGGTTAAAGCTGGCGTAAAAGCAATACTTAATTATGCGCCAGTGAAATTAATCGTGCCGAAATCTGTTCAGGTTCAGGATATTGATCCGATAATCGAATTACAACACATGACCTATTATCTCGATTAATAATTTCTCGTCGCCAATAATTTTAAAAAAGTAAAAGAGCTGAACTAATTGTCCGAGCTCTTTTTGTTTTAAAGAAATTGAATTTTATACTCTAATCAACGATCTTTTCAAAACATTTCGCATGCCAAAAGCTTTTGAAGCACCTTCAGCTGTGCAGGTCATTGGATTATCAACAAGATACGCTGGTATGCCAAGAGCTTTCGTCAAATATTTATCAATTCCAGTCAACAATGCCCCGCCTCCGCACAATGCCACTCCACGATCAATAATATCTGAAATTAATTCGGGAGGTGTTTTCTCAAGTGTATTCCTGATGAGTGTTACCAGATCTACTAATGGTTGCTCCAACGCATCCACGATGTCATCAGTTGTTACATTGATCGGTTTGGGTAATCCTGTAACCTGATCCTGTCCTTGAATTTCCATATTTTTATTTTCATTTAACCGAATGGCTGATCCAATATTGATTTTAATTTTTTCTGCTGTCGGTTGACCGATAATGACACCAAATTTCTTCCTGAGATGGGATATGATGGCTTCGTCAAATGCCAACCCTCCAGTTTTTGCAGTATTTGCTGTCACAATGTCCCACATTGCCAGAACAGCTACTTGATGAGTACCACCACCCAGACTTATTAACATGTTTCCTGAAGGAGTACCTATCGGTAAATCAACTCCAAGCGCAGCCGAAACTGGCTGAGAAATGAGGTAAACCTCTCTCGAAGAAGACAAAGCTACTGCTTCAACAGCTCGACGCTCAACGGAAGTGATACCGAAGGGAGTGGTAATGATAATTTTTGTACTTCCAAGAAAACTGGTAGCACCAGCTTTCTTAATCATCTCTTTAAGGATGCCTTCTGTGACGCTATATTCTGCAATCACACCATTTTGGAGAGGTCTGATGATATCGATCGATTCAGAAACACGCCCCATCATGTCCCTTGCTGCCTGACCCCATTCAACCATTTTTCTGGCATCTTCATTGACAATCGCTGCCACAGTCGGTTCCATCACGATTACTTGACTACCTTCAACAATGACAGAGTTCATTGTCCCCAGATCTATTCCTAATTCCCTGGAAAATAAAGCCATTAAATAAATTTATTCCTTTCAATTAATCGGATCAGACTTATCTGTCTTTCAGACTTCTCTTGGATGATCGTTTAAATCTTTTGATAGCTTCTAACCTGAAGGTCGATCGTCTCAAGGCATTCTTTAATGCATCTAATTCGCTATCATCACCTGTTGATGTCTCACTCAATAGTTTTTCAGCACGTTCTTTTGCCAATTCAGCCCTGGATTCATCCAGCTCATCCACATTTTCTGCGGCGTCAGCTAAAACTGTAATTAAATTCGGTTGAACTTCAGCAATACCACCTGCTACTGTAAAATAATTTCTATCTCTTTTCGTGATTACTGTGATAATGCCAAAATTAAAGGTAGTTAGTACAGGAGAGTGGTTGGGTAATATTCCCATTACTCCTTCAGAGCCGGGAAGGATCACCATCTCAGCTTCTCCACTGAATACCATTCGATCTTGAGATACTATATCACATTGAATTGGCATTTTAACCTACAGCTTCTAATTGTCTTGCTCTTTCGACAGCATCTTCGATAGATCCTACCATATAAAATGCTTGTTCTGGCAACAAATCATGTTTTCCATCCAGAATTTCCCGAAAACCACGGATTGTTTCTTTCAATGGTACATACTTACCTGGAATACCTGTGAATTGTTCTGCAACATACATCGGTTGAGAAAAAAATCTTTCAATTTTTCTTGCTCGTGAAACGATTATTTTGTCATCTTCACTTAATTCATCAATACCTAAAATTGCGATAATATCCTGTAAATCTTTGTAGCGCTGTAAAACTTTCTGCACCTCTCTGGCAGTCGCATAATGATCTTGTCCAACGATTTTTGGGTCAAGAATGCGTGAAGTTGAAGATAATGGATCAACTGCCGGGTAAATTGCTTTTTCAGCAATCGCTCGTTCCAAAGCAATGGTGGCATCAAGATGTGTGAATGTTGCTACAGGAGCTGGATCTGAATAGTCATCTGCTGGTACATACACAGCTTGCATAGAAGTAATCGAGCCACTTCTTGTTGATGTAATTCGCTCTTGCAATTCACCCATCTCTGTCGCCAAGGTAGGTTGATAACCCACAGCTGATGGCATACGCCCTAATAAAGCTGAAACCTCAGAGCCTGACATGGTAAATCTAAAAATATTATCGATAAATAGTAATACATCTTTTCCCTGATCACGGAAATACTCAGCCATTGATAAAGCTGTTAATGCTACACGCAATCTAACACCGGGTGGTTCATTCATTTGCCCGAAAACCATCACTGTGTCTTTCATAACGCCAGATTCCATCATTTCACGATAAAGCTGAGTGCCCTCACGCGTTCTTTCCCCAACGCCGGCAAAAACGGAATTTCCTTGGTGAACCGTAGCAATTGATCGAATCAGCTCCATGATGATGACGGTTTTTCCAACACCCGCCCCACCGAAAATGCCTGTTTTTCCACCTTTTGTAAAGGGAGCAATCAGGTCAACAACTTTGAGGCCAGTTTCAAAAACATCAACCCGGGTCGATTGTTCCGAAAATGGTGGTGCAGACCGGTGGATTGGATAGTAGGTATCCGCATTTACCTCTCCTAATCCATCCACTGGTTCACCTAGCACATTGAAAATTCTTCCTAAAGTAGCTAATCCAACAGGAACTTTGATGGAATTAAGTGTACGAATGGCATCTACACCTCTTTGAAGACCATCTGTAGATGCCATGGATATACACCGAACAGCACTATTCGGTAATTGTTTTTGAACCTCAAGAATAATTTTGGTCCCATTTTCATTATTTACTTCTAAGGCTTCAAACAAATCAGGGATATTCTCAGGAGGAAATTGAACATCAACGACTCCACCTAAAACCTGTAAGACTTTTCCATTATTTTTATCCATTTATTTTCTCCATTAAAGAAAGAAGATTTATATTATTTGGCTTGTGATAATGCTTCTGCTCCACCAGCAATGTCCAACATTTCATTGGTAATACTTTGTTGTCGAGCTTTATTGTAATCAAGTTGAAGAATGGATATTAACTCAGTAGCATTTTCTGTCGCATTCTGCATTGACACCATTCTGGCAGCATTTTCACTGGCTTGTGCAACTAAAATTGATTGATAAATCTGTAATGCTGTAAATCGAGGAACGATTTCATCCAAAATTTCGGTTTGACCGGGTTCATAAGAATAAACACCATTCGATTTTTTCGATTCATTTTGCCGTAGGTAAGGATCTATTTCCTCATCTGTATCTACAAATAAGGGTAGAATTCGTCTTACGACTGGCACCTGTGATAACATGCTTTCAAATTGAGTATAAGCAACAAATATCTGATCGTAATTTTTCTCAAGAAATTCATCAACTGCCAGCCATCCAATAGCAGATACATCATTAAAACGCGGAGGAGTAGGAATTTGACTAAAATCTGCGATCACTTTCTTTCTTCTGCGTACTAACATGTCTCTGCCTTTCCTACCAACCGCGACATAGGAAACAGGTGTATTAAAATCTTCGAAAAAATTCAGGGTTTTACGAACAATATTGACATTGTAAGAACCTGCAAGACCACGATCACTTGTTATCAGGATGCACATAGTATTACGAATCTCTGATCGCTCGGCCAGCAATTGGTGAAGCATTTGATGTCCAGGTTGTTTGGCTAAATGAACGAGAACTTGCATGGCTTTCTCTGCATAGGCACTGGTAGCTGACATAGCCTGCATGGATTTGCGAACCTTACTGGCACTGACAGTCTGTAACGCGCGTGTAACCTGTGATAAGTTTTTTATACTTTTGATGCGTAATCGCATTTCGCGAGCTGAACTCATGAATTATTATCCTTATCCAGTTGTTATTTCCAGGTTGAATTATAGACAGGGATTACTTCTCTTAATTTCTTTTCTGTTTCTTCAGAAATCCGTTTTTTATTGGCTATATCTTTTCGAACTTCAGGATAGGTGTTTTCCATATATTTTATAAGACCTTCCTGCCATTCTTTCACCTGATCCAGATTAATTTTATCGGCAAAACCGTTTACACTCGCAAACAAGGTAATCACTTGATCTTCCAGATCCATCGGCTCATATTGAGGTTGTTTGAGAACCTCTTGTAATCGAAGTCCTCGATTCAATTGATCCTGGGTTGCTTTGTCTAAATCTGCGCCAAACTGCGCAAATGCTGCTAAATCTCGGAAAGCTGCCATGTCCAAACGGAGGCGATTCGCTACTTGTTTCATGGCTTTCGTTTGGGCGGCTCCACCGACGCGTGAGACAGAGATACCTGCATTGACAGCTGGCCGAATTCCAGCGTTAAATAAATTCGATTCCAGGTAAATTTGCCCATCTGTAATCGAAATCACATTCGTAGGTACGTATGCAGATACGTCACCCAGTAGTGTTTCAATAATAGGTAAGGCTGTCAGTGATCCACCAGTTCCCTGAACTTTTTCAACTTTAAGGTCTTCTTTGTTTTCTATATCTCGGTGGGCTTTTTCAGCCATTTCCAATGCTTGAGGACCTTTATAAACAGCACTATTGGTTGAGTCTTTTTCAGAAGCATTTCCAGTAAATTCTTTTGGAACAATTACATATTGAGTTGCCAGCCTTGAAGCGCGTTCAAGTAATCGCGAATGCAAATAAAATAAATCTCCAGGGTATGCTTCACGACCAGGAGGGCGTCTCAATAAAAGCGAGACTTGACGATAAGCCCAGGCATGTTTACTCAAATCGTCATACACGATTAATGCATCTCGGCCAGTATCCATGAAGTATTCACCAATTGCACATCCAGAATAAGGCGCGATATATTGTAAAGCAGCTGACTCATCCGCTGAAGCCACCACTACAATCGTATGATCCATTGCCCCAAATTGTTCTAGAAGTGCAACAGTTCGAGCAACAGCCGATTTCTTCTGACCGATCGCTACATAAATACAAATCAGATCTTTTCCTTTTTGGTTGAGAATGGTATCAATTGCGATGGCGGTTTTCCCGGTTTGGCGATCACCAATAATTAATTCTCGCTGTCCGCGACCAATCGGGATAAGGGCATCGATAGTGATAATACCCGTTTGAACAGGTGTATCGACATCCTGGCGGTCAACCACGCCAGGCGCAATTCGCTCGATAGGGCGATACTCTTCAAAGCTGACCGACCCTTTACCATCAATTGGTTCTCCCAGGGCATTAACGACTCGACCCACCAAACCATCACCGACGGGTACTGAAGCGATTCTTCCTGTTGAGTAGACGCTCATGCCTTCTGAAATTTTTGAAAAATCTCCAAGAATAATGACACCAACAGAATGGGTCTCTAGGTTGAATGCAATACCAATGATCCCATTTTCAAACTGAACCAGTTCCTGAGATCGTATATCTGCCAATCCTTCTACCTGGCAAATACCATCACCAGCCTCTGTTACGGTTCCAACAGATCGAATTTCATATGATGTCTCAAATTTTTCTATTTTCTTTAAAAATTCTTCAGTAAAATTCTTACCTGGTTGTGTCATCTACCCTCCAAAACGTGTAATTATCCTTCGAAAAACCTGAAAATTTTCACAACTGTATTCACCAAAAAATAAAATTGGATATAAAATACCCAATTTTATTTAATAATAGGGAAATTATCCTGATAATGACTTATTTTTGAAGTATTTATAATTGTTGGTTGTTGATTTTGTGCGCAAAGTCCTAGATCACGAACAGCTTTTTGGTAATGATTGCAATTTTTCTGCTGTCTTAATCTATGCATACCAATGCTCACTTTCAGATTTTTTGTTGAAACCTCAAATTAAAATCATACCTGAAAGGCAATAAAATGTCTAGTTGAAGTAGAAACAAATTTCTGATGATTAATTGCTTTTGATAATTCTTTTGTTGTAAATATTTAGATAGATTATGAAAAATATTGTAATGCGATTCTTAATCTTTCTTCAATATCCTTTGGAGAATCTTTAGGAATGAACTGTAAAGCTGATTGCGCCTCTACAACGCTATAACCGAGAGTAGTTAATGCTTCTAATACTTCCAAATCCACATCCTGATAGGTGGACTTTACTCCAATCAAATCAGCATCCACATTAATTTTTCCTTGTAAATGAATGGCAATTTTTTGTGCGGTCTTTTTTCCGACTCCAGGCACCCTTGAAAAGACTTCAAATTGTTCAGATGCGACTGCGCGATTTACGGCATCAATTGATAATGTAGAAATTATTGATAAAGCCAATCTTGTGCCAACCCCATTAACTCCTAACAATAAGTTGAAATATTCCCGTTCAATTTCACTTTCAAATCCAAATAAAGTTAATGAATCTTCACGGACAATTAATTGTGAATGGAAAAATTTTATGTCACCAATGGTTGTTGTTTCACAAGTTTCTTTCGTTGTAAAAACCTGAATGCCAAGACCATTCAAATTAACAACTACGTAGTCCACACCTTTTTGTATTATCTTACCTTGAATTGATGCGATCACTATTTTCTCTCATTTTTTTCGATTCTGATTAAATATTTCGTACAAACAAATGGATGTCGCGACGGCTAAATTGAGCGAATCACTTTTTCCTACCATCGGAATACAAACCAGTTTATCACATCCTTCTATTAACGATTCAGATAGACCCTCACGCTCACTTCCCATCAATAGAACCATATCCTTTTGATATTGGATTGCCTGGTAATCATTGTCTGCCTTATCACTGGTACCAATCATTGGAAATTTATTCTTTTCAAAAAAGCGTAAAAAATCATGGCTGTTTGTTTTGATGATTATTAAGGAAAATAGTGCCCCCATACTGCCTCTTACCGCTGCAATATCAAAAGGATCAGTGCATTTGTCGATTAAAATAATACCAGCACCACCAACTGCATCTAGTGTTCTCAAAATACTTCCCAAATTACCTGGATCCTGAATACTATCCAATCCTACCCAAAGACCAATGCTTTCATTTAAATAATCTAGTTCATAAGTTTTTTGATTTAAAACAGCTGCCAATCCCTTAGGTCCATCTTTTATTGAAAATGATTCGAAAACCTGTTTGTCAACCTCAAAACAATCTGCATTAAGGTCCAGCAATTTTCCAAGCAATTGTTTTGAATAATGATCAGTTATCAATTCCTGAGAATAAAATACCTGATCAAATTTCCATTGAGCATCTATTGCTTCGGAAATTATCCTTGGCCCTTCAATATAAAATAGTTGATTTTCATCGCGAAATTTCTTTGTCTTTAATTTTCGAATGAATTTTATTTTTGGATTGGATGTACTCGTGATCATTTATGCTTCTAATTCTGTAAATCTTCTACTATGTGCATGACAAATCGCGATTGCTAATGCATCTGATGCATCATCCGGTTTAGGGATATCAGATAAATTCAACAATGACTGGACCATTATTTGAACCTGTCTTTTGTTTGCAACTCCATAGCCTGTGACTGCCTGTTTTACTTGTAGTGGCGTATATTCAGCGCACTTTACATTTCGTTCAGCCAACGCTAGCAAAACAACACCTCTGGCTTGTCCCACACTGATAGCAGTGGTTACATTACGTTGAAAAAATAATTTCTCCACCGCACAAGAATCTGGCTGGTGGAGATCTAATAAATGTAGTAATCGGTTGTATATGATCTGAAGTCTTTTTTCCATGGGTAAATCTGGGGGGGTAGAAATTACACCATATTCAATCACTTGCAAACCATTGTTATTCTCTGTAATCAATCCATATCCAGTTGTAGCGGTCCCTGGATCAATTCCCAACACTGAATTCATGGAATAGTTCTAATCCATAGCCTCCATGGCTTCCTCTGAAATCTTCAGGTTAGAGAAGACATTAACCACATCATCCAATTCTTCCATTGCTTCCAAAACTTTCATGACTTGTACTGCCAGGTCAACAGGAAGTTCAATTTCCTGGTTTGGAATCATTCTGAGTTCGGCCTCTTCAGGAGATATCCCGGCATTTAATAACAAATCACTGATGGATTTAAAATTCTCCACTGCGCCAACAATTTCGATCGTTTCACCATCATTGGAGACATCATCGGCACCACCGTCCAGGGCAATTTCAAAAACTTTATCAAAATCATTGCCTTCGCAAGGAAATGCAAAATATGCAACCCGATTGAACTGCCAGCTTACAGAACCCTGTTCTCCCATTGCTCCATTTGCTCTGTTGAGAACGTGCCGGACATCTGCAACTGTCCGATTACGATTTTCAGTCAAACATTCAATCATGACAGCAATTCCATGTGGAGCATATCCTTCATACATCACTTCATCATAAGTACCTTCTTTTGATTCTCCGGTACCTCTCTTAATTGCTCTTTCGATGTTCTCTTTTGGCATATTGACTGATTTGGCTTTATCAACAGCCAGACGCAATCTAACATTCGCAGATATATCACCACCACCTTCTTTGGCAGCCATCAGAATCTCTCGGGTTACGCGAGTAAATACCTTTCCCCTCTTAGCGTCCGCAGCCCCTTTTTTCCTCTTTATAGTAGACCATTTGGAATGACCTGACATAAAAAATCTCCTTAGCAAAAAAACATTGGGAATTTATTTTCAACATTATACCATGCCTGAAATTGGTTCTCTATTCTTTATTTTTGGTAAATTTTTTTCGCACTTTTCTCCAATTACTTAACAGAAATGAAAGGTAAGCGTTCACCATCGTTATAAGCCGTAAAATGCTAACTATATTATTACTTTGTTATTACGGATATATAACTTTTATGAAAAACAAACTTATTTCAACACTAATATTAATCATTTTCGTTTCAACAACGATTTTTGCGCCAGTTTCTTCCAAATTGGTTCCAGTAACTGGAGAAGCCAGTCTAACCAGTGAAAGGATAAATTTAAATTTTCAAACGATTAATTTTAATAAATTCTATCAATTCATTAAAAATGTCACTGGCAAAAAAACTGGACATCAGTATGTCGGATTGATCGTTCCAAAACTTTTCACTTTGCCGATTGCTCAACAGCCGGTTGGTAGACCTGATTACGTTTCAAGTGAACCTGAAGTTGTCACTGAATTTTCCCTGACGACGCAATATGGTTCCACAGGTCTGTTAGCCCATAATCACCTGGCAGGTTCAAATTTTTCCAAAATCAAAGAAAATGATTTAATCGTTTTGGTTACTGCAGACAAAGAATATAAGCTTTATAAAGTAGAAAAAATCTCTTCGTATCAGGCATTGTCACCTAACAGCCCTTACTCAAATTTCGTTGACTTGAATGACTCCTCAAGAATTCTCAGTGCTGTCGATTTATTCATGGAAGTTTATGCGGAAGAAGGTAGTCTTGTTATTCAGACTTGCATTTCTCAGGGAAACGAACCTTCCTGGGGTAGATTGTTCGTTCAGGCGTTTCCAGTTACTGATATAGGTATTGAGGATTTGATCGATTTTCAAGATCAAAGAACCCGTGTAATCTTCTAATTTGAGATATTAAATACAAAAACCCCGGTAATTTAATTATCGGGGTTTTTCATTATTAGTAATTTTTAGAAATTAAAACGTTTTCGCAACGATTGAAGGACAAGCCCCAGACCGAGGAAACTCAATCCTAAATTGAACATCACTGATTGAACTTTATCTACTGGAGAATGATTTCCAATTTCCATGCCGGTGACTGGAATCAGTACCGTTGGAGGATCATTACTCGGAGGTTGTGGCAAAGTAGGCTGAGGTGTTGGATCAGGTGTCTCATCCGTGCCTGGTGTAGCGGTTGGATCACCTGGAGTTGGAGTTTCTTCAGGTAAATCAGGTGTTGGTGTTGTTCCTGGATCCGATGGTGTAGCAGTTGGATCCTCAGGTGTTGGTGTCACAGGCGTTGCAGTGGGATCTTCAGGCGTAGGTGTCACAGGCGTTGCAGTAGGATCTTCAGGTGTAGGTGTCACAGGTGTGTTGGTTGGTGTTTCATCTGGTGGCGGAGTCACAGGTGTGTTGGTTGGTGTGTTGGTAGGTGTGTTGGTAGGTGTATTGGTTGGCGTGTTGGTAGGTGTGTTGGTAGGTGTGTTGGTTGGTGTATTAGTTGGTGTGTTAGTTGGTGTGTTGGTAGGTGTGTTGGTAGGTGTGTTGGTAGGTGTGTTAGTTGGAGACCATTCAATCAACCTAAATGCAGCATGACTGATTTCTTGAACTTGACCATTATTATTTAATACTGTACTTGTCAGTAAAATTGAAGGAACTGCAGGATCTTCATCACCAAATACTAACTCAGTTCCTGCTTTATAACACCACTCAACAATAAGCTGACCTTCAGGTGCTTCATAATAGAAATAAATACTATTATATCCAGGTAAATCTGCAGTCCAACCGTCCTCACCTGGTGGTGGACAACCAGAACCTCCACCTTGATTTAGTGTTTCAGCCTGAACCGGAACATTGACCAAAGATAATAGCATCGCAAAGGCGACACTGACAGCACCCAGTATGGTAAAGAACTGGGGTAAAAATTTTATGATTTTTCTAAATTTAGATGACATAATGATCTCCTTGAATAAAAATTGTCCCTAATCAGTCTGGATCCTGTATCCGACACGATCCGCGGTAATAATTACTTCAATTCCTGGTTTTATTTCTTCAAATTTATTTCGAATGGTATGTACCAGGTACTTAATTCGATTTTTAACATAACTACTGTTTTCACCCCAGATTTCCTCAGCAATTTCTTTGTATTTCACAACATGGGGAATATTCCTGGCTAATAATTCAATGAGTTCGTATTCTTTTGGAGAAAGTTGAACATATTGACCCTGAAAATTCACTTCGCGTTTAGAGAAATTGATGGTTAATCCAGTCTCTGGGATAGATACTCCATCAATTACGGATAACAATTTTGACCGTCTCAAAACAGCGTGAATACGCGCGATTAATTCATCTCGGTGGAATGGCTTTGTGATGTAATCATCACTCCCCAGATTGAGTAAATCGACAATATTATCTTTACTGTTCAATGCGGAAACGACAATGATCGGTGATTGCGTAATTTCTCGAAGCTTTTTTAATGTTGCCTTTCCATCAATTTCTGGCATCATGAGATCCAGTAAAACAATGTCAGGTTGGATTTTTTCAACGATTGAGATGGCATCCATTCCACTGCGAGCAGAAGCTACATCAAAATCGGATAATCTCAAAATCCGTTTGATCAATTCAACAGTATCAGGATCATCATCCACAATGAGCACTTTCTTATTTCTTCTTAAAGTCTCATCCAGATCAACTCCGACGCTTTGCGTTTGATTGTCATTATTCTTTACTGGTGTTCTGATCATCTTATCTCCAAAATAAAAAAACCGGCGTTATTACGGCCGGTTTCGCTTCTAGGCTCCACGAACACTTTCCCGTTATCAGGGTAAGCGACCAATTGCATGTTCGCTTCGTAGCCTCCTTAAGATTGAATTTTTAAATAACAAAAAAACCGACTTTGCAGGCCGGTTTCGCTACTAGGCTCCTCAGACATTACCCCAACTACTTGGGAAAGCGACCAAATTTCGGTCTGATTCTCAGCCTCCTGATTACTTATCTAAATTATACAGTGTTTAATCCGTTTGTCAATATATTGCTAACCAATTAATAACTATTTTCCTAACCAATTTCCATTAGAAGATTCTTAATTTCGTTCATTGGAAATTGGGATGGGTTCGAAACCGATGGGGCTGGCTACAATTATTAGCCGATGCGTATTGCTGAAATTTGGCCAACAGGTAATTAATGTGATCCTTTCGTCCTCAGACGGCAGAATCCATCTGGCATTGTCTAATCTTTCCTCGAAACTGACGTCCCGCTCAGCAAGTATCATCGTATTTGAAACAACATATTGGTAAACTTGAAAATCATTGCCATAAATGAATATCTCGTCTCCTGAAACCAATTTATCCAGGTTCTCAAATACTTTTCCATAAACATTATGATGTCCATTTAATACTGTATTCCCTGGTTCACCCAAAAACGCACTGTCAAAATGCCATCCAATCGCGTATTCATCTGGAGCTAACCATTGAATATAGGTCTTATCGCCCTGAATGATCTCTTTATTGGTAGCATGGATAATATCTGCCGTTAAATCAATAGAGGGAATAGATATTCTCACAGGTACGGCAGCAAATTCTTTCGTTTTTTCTGGAGTAAGTTTTTTATATGAGGAGACTTCAACATTTACTGGTAAAAATCCTTCATCGGTAAATTCAGAAAAATCAATTAATTCCTCATTCTGGATTGAGTCCTCAGTGGGAACTCTTCCTGCTTGAGTTTCGCTGATGATTTGTTGATGTGGCAGATCCGGAATATTGACTGTTGGAGCTTGATTGTTACCTGTGGTTGAAAATAAACGCTTGTATTTATAGAATTGATTCATAATTGGTTCTTCAAAAATATTGAAAATAGAAGCTCCAATTAATGCCAGCCCTATTATAAAAAGTAGTTTTCCCGATATATCTTTATTCAAAATTACCTGCTACATCTACTTCAAATGATGATTACGACATTATTTTATTTCTGATTATTTTACATTAAAGTTCAAATTCAGATTATTTATAACCATTTACAAACTTTTTCTCTATCAATCATTTTAAACTAACTCTGTTCTTCAAAACACCGAGGCCTTCAATTTCTATTTCTACGATATCTTTATCACTCAGAACACCCACCCCTGCTGGAGTCCCCGTTAGAATTAAGTCACCTGGTTCTAACGTCATTACACTGGAAATGAAGGCAATTAATTTTTCAACTGGAAAAACCATATCCCGCGTTGATCCCAATTGTCGCACTTGTTGATTCACTTTACAGGTAATTAATGCATCTGAAGGATCAAATTCTGTATCAATAAATGGACCGACAGGACAAAATGTATCAAAACCTTTGCCGCGTGTCCACTGCCCGTCCAGCCTTTGTAAATCTCTGGCAGTGACATCATTGGCAATTGTGTATCCAAAAATATAATCATCTGCCGTTTCAGGGTCAATCCAACGGCCTCGTTTTCCGATGACAACACCTAACTCAGCTTCATGTTCTACCTGGCTGGATTGGGGAGGTAAAACAATCTTTTCATTGTTACCAATAAGTGAACTGGGTGGTTTTAAAAATATGAGCGGGATTTCAGGTACATCTACTTTGTGTTCAGCCGCATGGGAAGCATAATTTCTTCCAGTACAAATAATTTTTGTAGGGGCTACGGCTGGCAATAAATTAACATCAGAAATAGAAATGTTTGCTTCAAATCGTCGGTAATTTTCAAAGATATTTCCATCAATTTTTCCGATTTTATCTTCGAAATACCATCCCCAACTTACAGAACCTTGTTGCTCGTATCGTAAAAATTTCATGTTCCACCTGAAATAATTGCATTTTATGCTTTTGACCAATAACGAAATCTATTCATTATTCATAGTTGATGAAAAACCACTCAGGTATTATAATTCAGCTACATTCGGGCGGATAGCTCAGTTGGTTAGAGCGCATCTCTTACACAGATGAGGTCGCAGGTTCGAGCCCTGTTCTGCCCACAAGAATTCCTAAAATACACCTTGCATCGATTGGGCGTACCCAGTCAATTCAACATATCCATATCCGGTGATTTCCTCTCCATTTAATGTGCCATTTATGCGAACAGCGCCTTCCCAATAACGGAAAAATAAGATCATTTCCTGGTCATTCATCAAAGGTGTAATCTCCATTTTCAAATTGATCTGCTCGATGTTTATTTCCCATTTGTTAGGATATGATATTTGATCAGATGTTTGCCAGGTATCAAGTACATCAATTCTAAAATCATTTACAACCAAATTCTCAGTTCTTCCATCCTCAAATATGATTGTGCCACTGGAAAATTCACTGATACTTCCATCATCCTGACGTATCTGAAACAACATAATCTCTGTTTGATTATCCAATTGAATCGAGAACCAATCCCAACCAATTTGGTTGCTGCCTAATGTGCTGGTGCCAAACTCATGATCCATCCAGCTAAATCCGTTGACGTCAAATTCCTCATCAGAAATGCGTATCGTACCCACAGTTTCCATTCGTGTCTGACTGAAATAATAAGATGCATTGCCAATCTCACTTCCTTTCTGGCTCAAACCATCATCACCGTGAAAAATGATGCCTTTTAAATCAGTCAGGATAAAGTTGATTTCTATATTATCGAATCCAGCATTCATTTGAAAAACGTTGTCCGACAATTGAACGATTCCCCAATCTTTTAGCCAGATTGAAAACAATGGATCGACTGATGTCCCTGCCAATCCGGCAGATCCTCTGGAAATCTGGTCAAACACATAATGTTGATTACTTGCTGTATCTGTTACAGCAAAATGTGCTAAATAGATCTGATTGCTTGCCCAATTTGATGGGCTTGAGTCATTAAATTGATCTGAGATAGCCCGTCTGAAAAAAGTCAATTGATATCCAAAGTGCCTGCCATCATCTGTTAATAAATTTCCGGTGTAATACCACCATTCTGTTAAGTATTCTGGATGCGCAGCATGATCTTCCGGAAAAACAAAATCCATGCGATCAATTGCCTTCTTATAATTATTTTTTTCTGTGTTATTTTGATCATCTAAGAAGGTAATGTTGGATCCACTCAATTGAGCAGGTTGGTTGCCAGTAAGTACAAAAAAAATAGTTATCGCGATCAGTAAAATAAAAATAATTAATAAATATTTTTTATTCATCTCGAATGACCTGGATCGGTTTTAATTTATTCAATCTATTCAAGGGGTAAATCGCTGCAATAAATGCAGCAACCATCGCAATAATAACGCCCTGTGAGATAGACCAGAAATCCAAATAAAATTGTATGGTCCAACCAAAAGAACGAAGATTAATGACATATACAAGGATGAGTGAAATCACAATCCCGGTTGGGATGGCAAATATGCCTGCAAAAAAACCCATCAGACCCGTCTCGGTTAAAACCAGTTGGTTCAATTCCTTTTGCCGGAATCCAATCGCCTTCAACATTCCAAATTCACGTTTTCGATCAAGCAATATGATTAAGGTTGCACTTAAAATGCCGATGAACGAGACCATTGTTGCAATGAAACGCAAAGCATTTGTGATTGCGAATGTGCGGTCAAATACGACCATCACATCGTCACGTAAATTTTGGTTGGAACGGACAAGAAGTTGCTGATTGTTTTGCCCTACTCGTGATTTAATTTCTCGTACA
Source organism: Anaerolineaceae bacterium (assembly GCA_019429225.1). Classification (GTDB taxonomy): domain Bacteria; phylum Chloroflexota; class Anaerolineae; order Anaerolineales; family Anaerolineaceae; genus UBA6170. Next base: position 5,523 of record JAHYJK010000035.1, on the reverse strand, counting down.
GCGTCGTTTACATTTTTGTCTTTATCCAAATTGATGGATATTGCAGTAATCTCTTCATTTTTCCAATATTTTTCAAATACTGAGCGAGTCATCATGATATATCCCTGGCTGGAGGTATAGTCTGAAAAAATGCCGATAATTTCAAAACCGACTTTCCCTGCGGGAGTCTCTATTGGCAGTACATCATTTATGTCTAAATCAAATCGATTCGCCAGAGGTTCTGCGATCAGTATTTTTTCCAATAATAGATTGTTCCAAATATTCTCTGTTGGTGCTCCAATTTTGGTAAAAATGCGTTCGTAGGCAATTTCATCATTCGTGATCACATTAATTTGCAGATCACCAAAATCGCTAATTCCATTTGTAGTCAGTAAGGTGTCAATTTTATTAATTTCAGGATATTCATAGATGGATCTGACTGATTCCTGATCAATATATGCACTCGAACGATTTGAAAATTGGTTTGGTACAGATATATAAATATCACCCGCCAATGTCTCTCTTAGCCAGATCGAAACAGTGTACCTGAAACTATTGATCATCATCGCCATCCCAATTGTTACGGATACAGCAACCATCAATGAAGAAACAGCTACGGCTGTACGGCTGAGGGATCGATATAATTCCCGTGCTGCCATCCCAGGAATTAATCCAAAGTATTTTTTTAAAACCTTCGACAGGATTGGGAGAATTAAGAATAATCCGAGTGCGGCAAATATAGAAAAACCGATAACAACCAGAAGGGTCGCTCCAAATGACCACCATAGATTTTGAAAATAGGGGGAATACAATAAATAATAACTTATAAAGAAAAGCATCACTCCCAAAAAGGAAAGAATAATAAGGTTCTTCCTGACTTTACCTTCGTAACCGGATCGAATTTTTGCTGTGCGAGGAGTTACCTGGGTTGCTTCGATAGCAGGTGGAATTGAAACAAGAATGGTAGCAAAAATACCCAATAAAATTCCCTTGATCACGCTGACGGAAGGAATTGAAACACTCTTTACAGTAGTAACATAATATAAATCATTGATTGTTTGTAATATCAAATTAACTGTTTCTCTTCCAAGAGCAATCCCAACGAGAACACCAAAAATAGTTCCTATCAATCCAATCACCAGGGCTTCAAATATGATCATGAAGAAAATTTCTGATCGATAAAAACCAATGCTACGATACAAACCAATTAATTCTCTTCTTTGTATGACAGAAAAAGTCATTGTGTTATAAATCAGAAACCCACCAACGACCAGGGCTAATAAACTGAGTGCAGTGAGATTAAGTTGAAAAGCTCCCACCATATTACTTAATTGTTGATTTTGTTCGCTTGTTGAGCGTAAAACCAAGCCGGAAGGTAGTTGGTTTTTAATAATGGTTTCTTCTTTTGGTTCATTGATGATTAATTCAATCCTGTCCAAAATACCAATTTTATTAAACGCAGACTGCGCTGTAGAGATATCAACGATGATCATCCCTTTTAGCGATTCTTTGGCAATCGGTTCGTCTGTAGAAATAAACCCTACTATCTTTAGTTTTCCAGGTTTTCCTTCAAAAATATAATTAATAACATCGCCCAGTTGTAGGTCAAATTCATCCGCAAGATCCTGTGCTATGATGCCAGTATTAGGCTCTGAAATAATCGAAATTAATTGGTTTAGTTGACTATCGTCATCTCCATAATATTGTCGAAAAGGAAAATCTAATAAAGGATCAATGCCTAATATTAAAATTGCTTGCTGATCAAATTCCGAAACATTTACATATCCTTCGATGACGGGTGAGGCTTCATTAAAGACTCCATTTCTCACCATTTCTGCAAAATATTCCTCTGGTATCCCCGATCCAGAGGCAAGAATCTGATGGGTTGCTTTTCCAGTTATGCTCTGTGTACTTAAGGAAATGGCTTTTTTTGAACTTTCATTTGCATAATCAATAGCAATTACAACAGCAACTCCCAATAGAATGCCGATAATTAACAGGATTGTCTGCCAACCCTGTCTTACCAGATGACGCAAACTAAATTTCAACAACAAACCTACAGATTTCATATTATTCCGGTTTTTTACACGCAACTAATTTTCCATCAATAATCGAAAAAACCTGGTCGGCAAATTTTGCTGCTTCTCGGCTATGGGTCACCAAAATCATATTTCTCTGATTTTCTTTGACCAATCTTGACAACAATTCCATCACAATTTTTCCATTTTTATCATCAAGATTACCGGTAGGCTCATCAGCCAGGATCAAATCTGGTTTGTGAACAATAGCTCGTGCAATGGCAACTCTTTGTTGCTCCCCACCGGATAATTTGTCTGGAAAATCATCTTTGCGGTCGAACATTCCAACCTCCGAAAGCAGAAATTCTGCTCGAAGCAAGTCATCTTTGGTAACCATTTTTTTCAATTCCAGCGGTAAGATTACATTTTCCCAAACTGTTAATGATGGCAGCAAATTAAAAAATTGGAAGATAAAACCGATGCTATTCCTTCTAATTTCAGTTAGATATCTATCGGATGACGCAGATATACTATGTCCATTAAAACGTATTGAACCTGAAGAAACCGAATCGATACCACTGATTAAATTTAAAAGCGTACTTTTTCCACTTCCACTCTTGCCCAGAATGGCGATGATCTTACCATTTTCAAATTCGACCGAAACCTGATCTAATATTTTGCGTTGATTATTAGAACCATCGATATAAACTTTTGAAACATTTTCTAATTTTAAAAATGTATTTTCCATAATTCTCACTCAAAAAGATTCTAATACCTTTCTACTTCAATCCGGTAATGCATGTATAACATTTTACAAAATTTATACAATATTCTTTCAAGGATTTTTTGGTTTATTAAAATCCAGAGACATCATGGTTCAATAAACAATCTGCCTTCCTGAATATAGCTAACCTTGTTATAATAAATATATCTGGGGATGACAGGCTTCGACGGGAGAGGCTGGTCCCAGATTGCGAGCCGAGAGGTACCGACCTCGATAAATCAGTACAAAAAAACAAGTGCCAATCGCACAAACACGTACGCTGCTATGCCTCTCGCTGCCTAGTGAGAGACTAGTAGCCGAATGGTTCCTTTGAGAACCACGTCTATCTACCCCGCTACCTGACCGGTGGAAGAATAGGCGCCACAAAGTCAGGGTGCCATATTTCAATCTGCGGGAAATATGAAAGAGGACTTTCGGGTCTGAGCAGATAGCACTACACTAGTTTTGTTGGTTGTCTTGTGTAGCTGCAAAAAGATCAACTAACTACGCTCGTAGATATCTGCTGATCAATTCTTTCGGACGCGGGTTCGATTCCCGCCATCTCCACCTATATTTATTCACGTCCAGATCGAAAGGCTTAATTTTTCAGACAAATTAGGCCTTTTAAATATGCACCTTCCGGAAAATTAAGGCTGACGGGATGATCCGGTCCCTGGTTTAACTTTTCCAATATCGTGGCATACGCACTGGCATCCAACGCTGCATCCGACACAATTTTCTGAAATAAACCTTCATTCAATCCACCTGAACAAGAAAAAGTCACCAACACACCACCAGGATTGAGTAATTTAAATCCAAGAAGATTAATATCTTTATATGCTCTTGCAGCTTTATCTACATGAGCAGCTGTTGGGGCGAATTTGGGGGGATCAAGAATCACCACATCAAATTTTTTATTTTGATCTCTCATTTTTCTCAAAAGCTGGAATGCATCCCCTTCTAACCATTCATGCTCATTGTCGCTGAATCCATTTAATATATGGTTCCTTTTTGCCAGTTCCAACGCTTCTTTACTGCTATCCAAAGAAACAACTTTCTTTGCTTTTCTTCCAGCAGCATAGATACTGAATCCTCCTGTGAATGAAAAAACGTTCAATACATCCTTATCCATACAATAATCAGATACAATGCGACGATTTATTCTCTGGTCAAGATAAAAACCAGTTTTCTGACTGTTTTCAAGGTCTACAATAAATTGGTGCCCACCTTCCCTTATCAGAATTTCATGAGGAATTTTTCCTGATATTGGTCCTGTTCGTTGCTTCAGTCCTTCAATTTTTCTAACTTCCATATCAGAACGTTCATAAATATTACTGAGTCCAGTTATGTTCTTCAAAGCTCCTACGATGGTATTTCTATGATACTCGGATCCGCTGGATAGAATTTGGACGACCAACACATCATTGTATTGATCAACTATTAAGCCCGGGATTTGATCAGATTCTGCGTGTATCAGCCTCCAGGCGGAATCATCATATTTTTTCATTAGATGTGAGCGACGTTTGATCGAAACATCAATCCTTTTTTCGAAAAAAGTTTGATCAATTACCTCATTGTCAAAAGACCACATTCTCACCCGGATTTGAGAATGAGGACTGAAAGCACCGATGCCCAGAAAATTCTTTTTTGAATCTAATACCTGTACAGAAGATCCATTTTCAGGATCGCCCATTACTGTATCAATAGCACCTGAAAAAATCCATGGATGATGACGTATGACTGCTTTTTCCTTTCCAGGTTTGAGAAATATCTTGTTCATGTTAAATTTGCCATTTTAATAAACTCTTCTTCATTGAGGATTTTGATTCCCAATTCTCTTGCTTTGTTAAATTTTGAACCAGGACTTTCACCAACCAAAACAAAATCTGTATTTTTACTGACGCTACTGGATGTTTTCCCCCCAAGCGATTCTATCACTTCCTTGATTTCAGTTCTCGAGAAACGTTCCAAGGATCCAGTGACAACGAAAACTTTCCCATCAAGTGGCATTTCTTTCTCAATTGTTTTTTCACTCTTTGTAATCTGTGGCCAAACTTCCACTTCTTTTAGCTTCGATAATATTTGTTTATTTCTGTCCTGGTCAAACCATTCAATAATCTGACTGGCGATATTAGGACCAATTCCTTCAATCATTAACAACTCGTCCATTGAAGCGTTAGATAACTCATCCAAATTGGTGTATTTTTTTGCCAATTCAGAGGCCATAACTTCTCCGACACCATTGATGCCGAGGGCAGTTATCAACCTGTTTAAAGGTCTTTGTTTTGAACTCTCAATGGCTTCAAGCAAATTTTCGGCTTTTTTCTTTCCAAAACCTTCCAGGTTGATTAAGGAATCCATTGTCAAATGATAAATATCGGCAACATCTCCCAGTAGTTTTTCTTCCACCAGTTGTTCCACAATCTTTATTCCCATGCCAACAATGTCCATAGCGGATCTGGAGACAAAATATTCAAGATTCCGAACCAATTGAGCGGGACAGGCTGCATTCATACAGTACCAGGCTACTTCGCCACTGGTTTGTTCGATATGACTGCCACATGTTGGACATTTTTCAGGTATGACAAATGGCTTCTCGCTGCCATCACGTGCATCGATAACCGGACCGATTACATATGGGATAACATCCCCTGCCCGTTTAACAAAGATCCTATCACCTATGCGAATATCTTTTTCAAATATATAGTCAAAATTATGTAAAGTTGCCTGTCTCACCACCACCCCTCCAATTTCAACCGGCTC
>JAHYJK010000324.1 GCA_019429225.1 Anaerolineaceae bacterium | reverse complement strand
GACCACACCTTCTGGTGTGGCGGCGATCTCAATAGCAAAGTGACCTTCGCCTTCTGACCAGCGACTGGGACGCCCATAAGGATCAACGGATTTATCGAAATGTCCTTCTGGCAGATAGGCTTTCCCTTCTGTATCCACCGCATAATTCATATCCACCATGTCAGGATGTAGTAACAGGCTCAACGAAGTTTCGGATTCATCAGCATGTACGAAATTGGTATCCATCTTGCCACCACGTTCCACCGGACGGAAGAATTCACGCACCCCGCGATGCCAATCGATGACGCGAAAAATCCCAGGTAATTGATAGCGTTTTTGGAATTCCTGAATGGCAGACTCCAAGACCCACAATTGCCCGTGATTGTTGACAATCAATTGCTTGCGAAAACCATCATTCCACAGTCCTAACATCACATCAATCATCATTTCACGCACGACGTGTTCACGTACAATGACGGTACCTGGCATACCTAAATGGTGATAGGGATGGGCTCCATAATTCAATGGAGGAAGAGCCAGGTTAACCGGAGCACCGCGTTTTGCTGTGAAGCGTCGCACACCTTCAACAATGGCACTCACGTATAAGGTGTCTGCTGCGCTGGGTAGATGTTGTCCATGTAATTCGGTACATCCGACTGGAATGAAGACGATGTCATTCTTCTTGCGATTCTCTTCCACCTGCCAGCGGGTGGTAGTTTGAATGTAGGAGCCTGGTTTTGCCCATTCCACCGGTGATGGCACTCCATAATCAGCCAAAATGGTGTCGATCTCTGCGTCGCTGGCATCCCATACTTCTTTTTTCAATCTTCCAACACCATTGTCTTCAAAAAACAAATCGGGTTGGTCTGATGGCAAATATCCGACCGGTACTTTTTTGTCACTCATAATAAATCTCCTTTATTGTTATTTCTTGCGATTAATCTGGTATTACTTTTCCAGGGTTCAAAATATTTAACGGATCCAAAACCTGTTTAATTTTCTTTTGAATTCCGACTGATACTTCTCCGAGAGCTTTTTCCATATAAGGACGCTTCAGTGTTCCTACACCATGTTCACCTGAGAGTGTTCCACCTAACGCAAGAGCAACCTCGAACTCCTCCGCTACCATCAATTCCACCGTTTTCATTTGTTCGGGATCTCGTTTGTCGAACAGAATATTGGGATGCAGATTACCATCCCCAGCATGACCAAAAATAACGATGGGCAAACCATACTTTTGGCTGATCGCTTTCAAACGTTTCACTGCTTCAGGAATGGCACTGCGTGGAACGGTGATATCTTCCCCCAACTTATTGGGTGATAAACGGGCTAAGGAAGGTGATATTGAACGGCGGGCTTTCCAAAGGTTTGCTCGTTCACTTTCATCCTTCGCCAGCGAGATCTTTGTTGCTCCGGTTTTCTCACAGATTTTAGCGATGGATTTGATTTCCTGTGTTGTTGTCTCCAGTTCAACCCCATCTGATTCAATCAGTAAAAAGGCAGCAATATCTGTTGGTAAGCCGATATGCATGGCTTCTTCAATGCAATTGATAGCCGTCTGATCCATCAATTCTAAAGTCGCTGGAACAATTCCTGCCAATAAAATTTCGTTGACCGTCTTACTGGCGTCTTCGATGCTGGAAAACTCAACCAGAACTGTGCGAGCATATTGGGGTTTGGCTATTAGTTTTAACAAAGCTTCAGTGATGATGCCCAAAGTGCCTTCTGAACCGGTAAATAATGATTTCAAATCGTAACCAACTACATCTTTTATGACTTTTCCACCGGTTTTGAGAATACTGCCATCTGCCAGAACCACAGTTAATCCGAGTACATAATCACCTGTTACCCCGTATTTCAAGCAACGTGGTCCACCAGCGTTACAGGCGATGTTTCCTCCGATGGTGGAGTGTCGGATACTGGAAGGATCAGGTGGGTAAAACAATCCATATTTTTCGACATGCGTCTGTAGATCGGCGGTGACAATCCCTGCTTCGACATGCACGATCGCATTTTCAAGATCTAATTCAACGACCTTATCCATGCGCGTCATGACCAATGCTATACCGCCGCTAAATGGAACGGATGCAGCTGCCAGTCCTGAAGCCATTCCGCGGGTGACAATCGGAATCCGTTCTTTGGCAGCCAGTTTGACCACCTGACTGACCTGATCAGTGCTCTCCGGTAAAACCACTATGTCAGGATTGCACTCTTCAAAAGTCCCATCGTAACTATACACAGCCAGGTCTTCCGGTGAGGTAAGTACCCCTTTTTCACCAACAATCTTTTTTAATAGCTTCACAATTTGTTGGTCCATTATTCTTCCTTGTCCTGTGATTTGTAAGCTTGATCTAACAATTGAATCGGATGCATCACTTTGATGTTCAACCCTTCCCTTTGGATTCCGGTCATTAACTGCATCTGGCAACCCGGACAACCGGAGGCGATAATTTCAGCGCCGGTTGATTTTAAATTCTCCATTTTTCGATCCAGAACATGCGTGGAGGTCTCATAATGGGTGATCAATTGGCTGCCTGCTGATCCACAACACCAATCAGCTTCCGGCATTTCGACATACTCAACCCCATCAATCATCTGCATCAATGCTCTCGGTTCTTTCCAGACGTTCTGAGCACGACGCAGATGGCAGGGATCGTGATAGGTGATACGGGCATCCAATTTGCCAGTAGGTTTTTCCAATGGAATGGACATCAGGAATTCACTGATATCGCGAATCTTGTTTGAGAAAATTTTGGCTCGTCCTGACCAGATGGGATCATTATCCAGCATATCACCATACTCTCTGAGTTTTGAACCGCAGGTAGCGCAATCCGTGACAATCACATCCAAATCTTGTTTTTCAAAAATCTCAATATTGGTTTTGGCGTGTTCGATGACCAGATCCTGACGGCCATATCCGGCAGCTGGCATTCCACAACAGACAGTCTCTTTCGGCGTGATTACGGTACATCCATTGCGATTGAGAACTCTGACCGTAGCTGCGCTTTCTTCAGAAAACATCAAGCTCTGAGCACAACCCAGGAAGAATCCGACCCGGTATTTACTCTCATTTGTGGAGCGAGAAATTAAAGGTAAGGCTTTACGCAGTGGTCTTGTAGGTTGTTTTGGTAACATACCTTCTAAATCTCTTAATTGTTCCGGGAACAATTTGTTGATTCTGAGTTTATGTACCAACCAGCGCAAACCCATTTTTTCATACACACGTAATGGCCAGGTGACCAATTCCATTTTATCGGATTCGGCAATAACTTTTCCGAACA
>JAHYJK010000034.1 GCA_019429225.1 Anaerolineaceae bacterium | reverse complement strand
CTTTGCCATATTCGCGTTCAATCACCACCACCAGCGCCAATGCGCCTAAGCTGGTCAGTCCATACGCCACCAGGTAAAACAGGGTAGCTGCCACAGTATTGCGTACCACCTCGCCATTGCCAAAGGCCACAAATGCCATCAGTATGTAACCGGCATGCGCAATGGCGGAGTACGCCAGCATCCGTTTGATGTTATTCTGCGCCAGCGCTACGATATTTCCAACGATCATCGTCAGAGCCGCCATCACCCATAAAATAGGTGTCAGGTTTTCACTCAAGCTCGGGAACAATACCAGGAAAACACGCATCAGGGCGGCAAAACCTGCCGCTTTGACGGCCACCGACATGAAAGCGGTCACCGGGGTGGGAGCACCCTGGTACACATCCGGTGTCCACATCTGGAAGGGGACTGCGGCAATCTTGAAGCCAAATCCCACCAGCAGGAGCGCCGAACCGATCAGGAACAGTACCGAATTCGCACTGCCAGCAGCAACTACAGCTGCGATGCCCACAAAATCCAGTTGTCCGGTAGCGCTGAATATCAGTGCCGTGCCATACAACACAAACCCGGAGGCAAAAGCACCCAGCATAAAGTACTTCAATGAGGCTTCTTCGCTCTCCAGTCGTGTACGGGCAAAGCCGACCAACACATACAGGGGAATGGATAATAATTCCAGCGCCAGGAAGACCATCAACAGGTTATAAGCCTGCGACATCAACATCATGCCGGCGATACTGAACATCATCAGCACATAAAACTCGCCATAGTTGATGTTCATGCGCTGAATATAATCATAAGCCAATGCCACGGCTGCCATGCCACTCACCAGGAAGAGCACCTGCATGAAGCTGGCAAAGCCATCCAGCACGACCATCTGGTTGAAGCCTAAAATGGTGGAACCACTGCTGGCCAGCACAAATCCCAGCGCAATGGCCAGTCCAACAACCGCCAGTAAAGCTGTAATTCCTTTGTGGTTACGGGGAATCCACAGATCAACCACCAACAAGAGCAAAGCCCAGCCTGCTACGATCATCACGGGGAGTATTGAGTAAATGTCAATCATTCTGGTCATAAGCATGCTCCATTAATGCAGGACTAACGCGGCGGATTGAACCAGCTGTACCAGTTTTTCCACCGCGGGGTTGATCAGATTGAAGAATGGCTGTGGGTAGATACCCAGCCAAAAGATGAGCGCCAGTAAAGGCACCATGGTGATGATTTCACGCAGATTCAGGTCTTTCAAGCTCTTATTTTCTTCTTTGGTGATCGGGCCCAGGAAGGTCTTCTCAAACATTTTCAGCAAATAAGCAGCTGCCAGAATGACACCCAGCGTTGCGATGCCGGCAAACCAGGGGCTGCCGAAAACTTTGGATCCAAACGCACCCAACAGAATGGTGAATTCACCCACGAAACCATTCAAACCAGGTAAACCCACCGAGGATAACACCACCACCAGTGAGATACCGCCAAAAATCGGCATGGCCTTCCAAAGACCGCCGTATTCACTCATTTCACGCGTATGCCGGCGTTCATAGATCATTCCCACCAGCAGGAACAGGGCACCTGTGCTGATTCCATGGTTAACCATCTGTAAAATCCCACCCGACAAACCTTCCGGGTTCAGGGCAAAGATTCCCAGCATCACAAAGCCCAGATGCGCCACCGAGGAGTAAGCCACCAGCTTCTTAATGTCTTTCTGAGCAAATGCCACCGCGCCACCATATAAAATGCCGATAATTGCGAGAACAGCCATCACCGGTGCTGCCTGTACACTTGCCTGGGGGAATAACGGCAGGTTGAAACGCAGGAAGCCATAAGCGCCCATCTTCAGCAGGACGCCTGCCAGAATGACAGATCCTGCTGTGGGAGCTTCGACATGTGCATCCGGTAACCAGGTATGCAAGGGGAACACCGGTACTTTGATGGCGAAAGCAAGCGCAAACGCCAGGAAGAGCAGTAATTGCGCACCGGCAAACAGGCTGCGATTGGCTACCAGTTCAGGTTGCGAGAAGGTGCCCGCCTGCAATCCCAGATACAGGATCGCCAGCAGCATCAACACCGAGCCAACCATGGTGAACAGGAAGAATTTCACGGCTGCATAAATCCGGTTCTTGCCACCCCAGACCCCGATCAGGAAGTACATCGGTATGAGTGTGAATTCCCAGAAGATATAAAACAAAACCAGATCCAGCGCCAGGAAAACGCCCAACATGCCCACTTCCAGCAACAGGAAAAAGATCATAAAACCTTTCACCTGTTCTTCCACTGCTTTCCAGGTAGAAAGGATCGCAATGGGGGTCAGGAAGGTGGTCAACAGCACCATTAAGATGCTTAAGCCATCCACGCCCATCAAAACTTGAATGGGCACGCCCGCCAGTCTGAACCAGGGTAACTGAACCAGTAAATTATCGGCTTTGTTCGGATCGAACAAAAACAACACCCACAACGAAATGACGAAAGTCACCAATGAAGTACCCAATGCCGTCCAGCGCATTGCGTTCTTCTGTTGTGGCGCTAAAAATACCAGAACCAGCACCCCCACCAGCGGGAAAAAGGTCATCAGCACTAAGGGATTGATCCCAAATTCCATAACCTGTCCTCAAACATTCTTCAAAAATTCAGAAATAATAACCATCAAGGCATTCCCAACTTGCTATATCCGGGTCAGTAAATAAACCAGGATCGCAATAATACCAACGAAAATCGAAAGTGCATACGTGCGGGCAAAACCGGTCTGCAATTTTCGCAATGCACCGGCCAATGAAACCGTCAGTGAACCCATTCCGTTCACCAGACCATCGATCACACCCTGATCCACCGGATAGGCAAAGAAATCCGCCAACTTTTTATACGGACCCAGCACCACAGCCTGGTAGAGTTCATCCACCATGAATTTTTGGTTCATCCAGCGGAAGAAAATTCCCAATGGTTTTGCTAACGGATCCGCGGCTTTGGCGTTGGCGAGTGGTTTGCGACCATAGACCAGGTACGCCAGGAAAATGGCAACCAGCGCCACCGCCAGAGAACCCAGTGCAATCGGGAGGATGAACTCAGCCGCATGTGGGATCTCAAGGGTATGCTCCAGCCAGTGTTCCAGTGTGTGCACACCCGGGAAGTTCAAACCACCACCCAGCACCGAGAGCAACGCCAATATCATGAGCGGTACAGTCACCAGCAGGCTGCTTTCTTTGGCATGTTTGGCTGCATCGCTACGGGCATCCCCAAAGAAGACCATCAACACCTGCCGTCCCATATAGAAAGCGGTCAGGAAGGCAGCCGCCACCAGCACCACGAAGATCGGCATATTACCCTGATTGGCAGCCACCAGGATCTCATCCTTCGAGAAGAACCCGGCAAATGGCACGATACCTGCGAGCGCCAAAGCGCCAATCAGATAGACAACAAATGTGATCGGCATCTTCTTGCGTATGCCACCCATATTGCGCATGTCCTGGGGATCATCATGGTGTCCACCTTGTTCATGGCTTCCGGCTTCCAATCCGTGCTCCATCCCTAATATCACCGATCCAGCCGAGAGGAATAAGAGCGCTTTGAAGAAGGCATGTGTTGCCAGATGGAAAATAGCAGCTACTTCAGCGCCCAATCCCACTGCTGCCACCATAAAGCCTAACTGGCTGATGGTGGAATAGGCCAGCACTTTCTTGATATCAAATTGACCCAGGGCGATCAAACCGGCGAATAAAGCCGTAATCGCGCCCACCCAGGCCACCACCTGCTGCGCGCCGGGAACTGCCATATACATGACCTGCGTGCGCACCATCAAATAGACACCAGCTGTCACCATGGTTGCGGCATGGATCAAGGCAGAAACCGGGGTTGGGCCTGCCATCGCGTCCGGCAACCAGACGTATAAAGGAATTTGAGCCGATTTACCGGTGACACCCAGCAGCATAAAGAGCGTGATCGCCATCAGTAATCCGGGTTGCGTTTGTGCCACAGCCGGCACCATCTCAAAGACTTCAGCAAAGTTCAGGGTGCCAAAATTCCAGAAGATCAGGAAGATGGCGATTAACAAACCAAAATCGCCGATGCGGTTGGTGATAAAGGCTTTCTTGGCAGCTTTGGCATTTCCCAAACCGCCTTCCCCTTTTTCAAACCAGAAACCGATCAACAAATAAGAACAAAGACCCACACCTTCCCAACCGACAAACATCATCAGGAAGTTATCGGCAGAAACCAGGATCATCATGGCGGCAATAAAGAGGTTCAGGAAGATGAAGAATCGGCGGAAACGCTTGGGTTCACCCTGATGACGCACATCCTCGTGCATATAACCAATCGAGTAAATATGGATCAGAGTGCCCACACCACTGACCACCAGCATCATGGTCACCGATAACGTGTCCACCCTGAATACCCAACTCAAATCAAGATTTCCAACAGAAATCCAGGTAAACAGGGGAATATGGGCGCCTTCATGGTTTTGTACCAATGCCAGCGCTAACAGCACGGATACGACAAAGGATCCACCCGCTGCCAGACTGGCGATACTGCCAATCCCCTTCTCACCCAATCGCTTCCCGAACAGCCAGTTCAGTAAGATGCCCAGCACTGGAAGAAAAACAACCAGGGGCACCAGAGAAAAAGTTGAATTCATTACTGCTTCTTGAAACAACATCGGCACGCTCCTGCTAGCCTTTCAGGCTGCTCATCTGGTCAATATCAATACTGCGCTTCGTGCGGAAGATCGCCACCATCAAAGCCAACCCCACTGCCACTTCTGCTGCGGCGACAGCCATGACAAAGAACACAAAAATCTGACCGGTCAGAATCTGGTAGTAACTGGCAAAAGTCACAAACACCAGGTTGGCGGCATTAAACATCAGTTCCAACGACATGAAGATTACAAGTGCATTGCGACGCAAAATCACACCTAACACCCCAACCGTGAACATGAAAGCGGATAAACCCAAGAAATAACCGAGTGGCATAAAACCTCCCTCTTAATCCTGTTGTTGAGACAGTTTGGTTGTTACTTTTCGTTCAGGTTTGGTCAACATGATCGCCCCAACCGTCGCGGACAATAAAATAAAGGCTACCACTTCAAATGGCAGCAAATACTCTGTGAACATCAGCACACCAATGTTCTTTGGACTGGCAAACTCAGGGCCAATCAAGGGTATCGGGCCGGTAACCTGATTGCGGAAGAAGAAAAACAACACCAATTCCGCGATAAACACGAAAGCCAAAACAATCGCTACCAGGCGGTGGCCTTTGATGGGTTCATAACCCGGCAATTTCTCGGCGCCCAGCAGGGTGATCACAAACAGGAACAACACCATGATTGCCCCGGCATACACCGTGATCTGCGATAAGGCGATGAAGGGTGCCCCTAGCGACAGGTAAAGCACGGCGACGGTCGCGAAATTCAGGACCAGGAACAACGCCGAATAGATCGCGTTGCGATTGATCAACATGCCTAATGCAGATCCTACGGCTACGATTGCGAGAAAAGTATAAAAAATGGTTCCAATAACTGGCATAAAAACTCCCTCCCTAATCCTGTGGATCCTGCATAACAGGTACAGACCGGGTAAACTCACCGGGTTTCGTTTTCTGGGGTGTGGTTTCCGTATCACCGCTGACCGATTCCAGTAATAACTCTTTGGTATAAATCGAGGAATGGCGATCACCGAATGAAATCTCATATTGATCACCCAGCACAATGGCTTCAGTGGGGCAGGCATCTTCACAAAAACCACAGAAAATGCAGCGCAACATGTTAATTTCATACGTGGAAGCATAGCGTTCACCGGGTGAATAACGTTCTTCGTCGGTGTTATCCGAAGCTTCCACAAAAATCGCATCCGCCGGGCAGGCAGCCGCACAAAGTGCACAGCCAATACATTTTTCTAATCCGTTGTCATAACGCTTCAATGTATGCCGGCCTTTAAAGCGGGTGTGTACCGGACGTTTCTGTTCCGGATATTGTATCGTCACCGGTTTTTCCAGTGCTATTTTTAAAGTGGTAAACAATCCTTTTAACATTGACCTAATCTCCTAACTTACCAAGACCACAACCACAGCCGTGATAATCACATTGAGCAATGCCAGCGGGAACATGATTTTCCAGCCCAGTTGCATCAGACGGTCGTAGCGAATGCGTGGCCAGGTTGCACGTACCCAAATCAATACACCCAGATAAATAACAACTTTCGCCAATAAATAAATCGGACCCAACCATGGAATTTGATCCACAAAAGGTCCGTCAAAACCACCAAAGAACAAGGTCGCACCAATCACGGAAATCGCAACCATCTTGATGTATTCAGCCATGAAGAAGAGCGCAAATTTCATACCAGAGTATTCAGCATGGTATCCGGCTGTCAATTCCTGTTCTGCCTCCGGCATATCAAAAGGAGCGCGGTTGATTTCTGCAATACTGGCAAAGAAATAAATCAGGAAGGCAGCCGGTTGTAAAACAACGTACCAAAGGCTACCCTGCTGGGCTCGCACAATATCCAACATACTCAACGAGCCAGCCAGAACGACCGGTCCCATAAAAGCTAATCCCAATGCCAGTTCATAACTGATCATTTGCGCGGTCGCACGTAAGCCACCCAATAAAGCATACTTATTATTGGAAGACCAGCCTGCCAATGTAATGCCATACACGGAAATGGAGGTGACTGCCATGATATAAACAACCGCCACATTGACATCCGAGATGAATAAATTCACCTGCCGCCCAAAGATCACCATCGCTTCACCCCAGGGGATCACCGCCAGCACAATCAGCGCTGGGATCACTGTAATGATGGGAGCCAGAACGAAGATGAACTTGTCGGCATTGGTCGGGATTAATTCTTCTTTGAAAATCAACTTGAGACCATCGGCGGCTGGTTGCAGCAATCCAAATGGGCCGGCACGGTTTGGACCGATCCGGGATTGAATGCGCGCCAAGAAACGGCGTTCATACACTGTCACATACATAAATCCCACGGTTAAGAAGAGAATCAAAACCAGGGATTTTATGATCCATTCCCAAATTAAGGCAGCATCTATCATGAATCAACCTCTGCTTTACGCTTCTGGTTCCGGAACCAGTCGCTGAATTTGAACAAATACCGGTGATGAAATCGGGAAACCATTACTGCGCACAATCAGTGCCACATCCTGTGGCACTTCTGCATCCAATTTCACACCACTGATAACTTCAACCCCTGCTACTTTCACTTTGATACGATCACCATCCTGAAACTGATATTTTTCAGCCAGCACAGGATGCATTAACAGAACCTGAGGAGCTAAGCGTTTTGCAAGAATCTGGCTGGGTTGTAACAATTGTCCTCGGTCATACAGCCCGGTAACCGGTACTGCTTTTATGCCAGTAGCCACTTCTTCCTGCGGCTCAACCAGGATCAAAGTACCCAGTGAGAGTTCTTCACCGCGATCAGCACTACTGGAAATTTGAATACCAATGCCATATTCGTTCTCATAACCGGTACCAGCATAATAAGAATCTGCCCGGCTGATGAGTGGCCATTGTTCAACTCGTTCTGCAAGTCGGCTGTAGGTAATTTCCTCGTATCCTTTAACCTTCTCGTTAATCTTATTCATCACCAACACCGGCGAGCGATCTTCGGTGGAAAGTCCCATTAAGCGACCCAATTGTGCTGCAATCTGATAATCCGCTTTTGGTCCTTTAAGCTGGGGTACAACATTGCTAAAGCGTTGCACACGGCGTTCACCGGAAGTATAAGTACCTTCGCGTTCAATCTGTGCCTGCACCGGGAAGACAACATCCGCCATTTTAGCCGTTTCGGTCATAAACATCTCAAAGACCACCACAAAATCCGTTTCTTCCAAAGCCTGTGCCAGGATGGGGTTATCGCCAGCCGGATCAGCAGCAGCAATGATCGCCATATCTGCTTCCCGTAACGTGCCTTTCAGGTTGCGATCGGGATGAAATCCCATATCCCAGGCACCCTGCATATTGGGTTTATCCCAAACTGCCAGCAAGCCATTGTTGGGTTTGCCATAATAGCCACGTTCGACCAGCAATTTTGCACAGGCTTTCACCAGTTGCTCACTGCCATTCAAGCCCAGGCCATCACTACCATAAATCACCAGACCATTCTCCGCTTCCGAAAAAGCTTTGGCTGCCTGGGCAAATTCATCTTTTCCCTTGCCATCCAGCAATGCATTGATGGCAGCTGCTTCCTGACCATACTCATAACGCAATACATGGTTTGCAAATTTATCCAGGCGAGTGGAACGGGCATTGGCCACAATCAGGGTCGCACCGCGTTGGGCTGCCTGTTTCACTCTCAACCACCACAGGGGAGCTTCTTCGTGTAAATCGCTGGCAACCACCAGAATGGCAGTGCTTTTGCTCATGTCTAAGAAATTGGATCCTTTGCCCAGACCAATCTGAGCTGTCAGGTCACCACCGGCCATCTGGCTGTAAAGAACCGCTTTACCGCTCTGTGAATGATTCAATTGTTGGAAATTAAACAGGTCTTCATTGGTCAGGCGTCCACCCGCCAGCGTTACCAAACGCACCTGTTCGGCGCGTAATTTATCTTCAACCCGCTGATAGGCTTCTTCCCAGCTGACCGGGACCAGTTTATCGTCTTTGCGCATCAATGGTTGCGTCAATCGCGAAGGGGAATCAACATAATGGTATCCCAGGCGACCTTTGTCACATAGCCAGAGTTCATTCACAAATTCATTCTGACGTGGCATGGCACGCTTGATCACGGTCTTGCCGCCACTCTTCGCTTCCCGGCGAATATTGTATACCAGGTTACATCCCACGGCACAATGCGCGCAAATCGACGGGGCTCTTTCCATTTCCCACGGTCTGGCAGCAAAGTGAAAATCCGTTGTTGTTAAAGCGCCTACCGGACAAATATCGGTGGTATTACCCGAGAAAATTGAGTCAAACCCGGGTTCGGAATAGGTACGAATCTCCAGGGAGCGACCACGTTGGTAAAATTGCAAAACCGGGTCGTCCACTACTTCATGCTGGAAGCGCACACATAAACCACATTGAATACAGCGTTCTCGATCCAGTAAGATCATTTCACCTAACGGAACATGTTTGGAAAAACGTTTCTTATCATCAAAAATGAAACGGCTTTTGCCTGGGCCATGCAACATGGTCAGGTCCTGTAAGGCACATTCACCGCCCTTATCACAGATCGGGCAATCTAAAGGATGCGACGTGAGAATAAATTCAAGGATAGATTTGCGACCATCATTGACTTTTTCCGTGGTGGTTCGTACTACCATGCCTTCCACCACCGGGGTTGTACAGCTTGTTTCAAGTTTAGGAAGAAAAGCAATCCTGGTGGTGCCATCTTCATTCTTAATCAATTCACCCGTTGCGCGATCACGTTGGGGGTAGCCAATTTCCACCAGGCACATGCGGCACATGCCAACCGGCTCCATTTTGGGGTGATAACAGAAAACAGGAATATTAATGCCTGCTTTTCTGGCTGCATCCACAATTAAAGTACCCGCAGGGACTGTTACGGTCTTTTGATCAATTTTCAGTGTTACCATATTTGCCATATGATTAGCTCCTCACATGCGTTTCAAAATCAGCGCGAAAACGATCAACCGCCGTCACCACTGCCATGGTTGAAAACTCACCCAACGCACACAAGCACTTACCTTGTATCTGTAAAGCGACACTGCGTAATAAATCAATATCCTCGCTGCTGGATTCGTTCGCCAGCATATGTTTGGTCAGGCTGTTCATCCAGAATGTGCCTTCTCGGCAGGGTGTACACTTACCGCACGATTCGTGTTTAAAGAAATTTACTGTCTTGCTCACCAGCCAGGCCATATTCACTGTTTCATCCAGGATAATCACCGAAGCTGAGCCCAGTGGGGCTTTGATACGTTCCATACAGGTTTCATACGCCAAAGGTGTTTGTAGACAAAAATCATCAGCGATCACAACATCTGAGGAAGCGCCGGCCGACATCACGGCTTTAATCTTATTGTCATTTACAATTCCGCCACCATGCTCAAAAATCAATTCCTGATAGGTGACCCCTAAGGGCAATTCATAATTACCCGGTTTTTTGACGCAACCAGATAGCGAGAAAATTTTGACACCCGGGCTTTGCTCGGTGCCAAAAGACCGGTACCAATCTGCACCTTTTTGGATGATCATGGGCAGATTGGTCAAGGTCTCCACATTATTGATCAATGTCGGCTTGCCATATAAACCTACCACTGCCGGGAAAGGCGGCCTCAAGCGGGGTTGTCCCAGCCTGCCTTCAAGTGATTCTAATAGAGCCGTTTCCTCACCACAGATATAAGCACCTGCTCCCAGGTGAGTGTTGATTTTCAAGGAGTAATCTGTTCCCAGAATTTTTTCACCCAGGTATCCAGCGTCTTCCAGATCTTTTATTTTTTCATCCAACCGGGCGGCTACCTGCCAGAATTCGCCGCGCAAGTAAATATATGCCTGATTGGCTTGCACAGCATAACAGGCGAGCATCAGCCCTTCCAGAAACTGAAATGGATTCCCTTCCATGATTTCGCGATCTTTAAAGGTGCCTGGTTCCGACTCATCTGCATTCGCTACCACATAATGTGGCCAGGAGTTATTGGGTAAGAATCCCCATTTGATACCGGTTGGGAAACCTGCACCACCACGACCGCGCAATCCAGAATTTTTTACCTCTAGCGTTACATCCGCCGGCTGCATGCTTTTCACGGCTTTTTCAAAAGCCACAAAACCATCATTGGCCTGGTAAACTTTCAGATCATCCATCCCGGGAACATCACGGTGGCGTAAGAGAATGTATTTTCCCATCTTATGCCTCCTTTTCAGTCGCGACTTTGCGGCGAATTTCTTCCACGATTTGCATGGTGATTTCTACGCTTTGATTTTCGTAATATTTGATCTCGCCATCCCCCTGCAACTGGAACATAGGGGCACGGTGACAGGCTGCCAGGCATTTCACAGCTTCCACCGTAAACAAGCCATCGGCTGTGGTCTCGCCCTCTTTTACGCCCAAAATTTCACAAATCTGCTCCAGATAGCTTTCAGAGCCGCGCAAGGCACAGGGTAGATCCGTACAGATCTGAATGCGAAAACGACCGGCTGGTTCTGCATGGAACAACGTATAAAAACCCATGATGGAAGCAACGTCCGTCTCCGATATACCCGCAATCTCAGCAATATCCGACAACGCCTCTGTGGGAACATAACCAGTATCGCGTTGCGCCAGGAAAAGTAAAGGCATTACAGCTGAACGTTTTTGCTCATCTGGATAACGCCCCAGTATTCCCTGGATTTCTTTTTCATATTTGTTATATAGTTTGTTCACCGATCCGCATCTCCCAGAACAATATCGATTGATCCAACAATACCAATCAGGTCCGCTATGTAATGTTTTCTGCTCATAACCGGTACCGCCTGTAAATTCGCAAAGGTTGGCGTTACCAGATGTACCCGGTAAGGTTTGGCGGTTCCATCGCTCTCCATATAAACACCCAACTCACCACGGGGGGATTCTGTTGCTGCATATACATGCCCGGTAGGAGGCGTGAAGCCTTCCGTCCATAGTTTAAAATGATGGATCAAGGCTTCCATGCTCACGCCAATTTCTGAGCGTGGTGGCGGTACGTATTTGCGGTTATTGCTGCGTACAGGGCCATAAGGCAGTTTATTCAGCCCCTGCTCAATGATCCGTAATGATTGGGTCATTTCCTCCACACGCACACGATATCGGGCGTAAACATCGCCTTCCGGGTGGGTGGGAATATCGAAATCATACAGGTCATAACCGCTGTAAGGTTGTTTTTTACGCAGGTCATGTGCGACGCCTGACCCGCGAATCACAGGACCAGATAACCCATACTGGAAACAATCTTCTTTTGTTAAAATCCCAATTCCTTTGGTACGATCAAGGAAAATTTCGTTTTTCTCCAGCAAATCATCATATTCTTGGATGCGCCTGGGCATGGCTTTTAAGAAATCACGTACCGTGGTCTCAAACTCCACCGGCACATCGCGCCATAATCCGCCCGGGCGGATAAAAGTTGTCATCATGCGCTGTCCCGAAACCAGTTCGAAAATATTCAATACCAGTTCACGTTCACGCATACAGTACAGGAACATGGACATGGCGCCCAGATCCAAGGCCGAAGTACCTAGCCATAATAAATGCGAGGAAATGCGCTGTAACTCTGCTAAAATCACACGAATGGCCTGTGCCCGTGGGGGAACGTCCAGTTCAGTCAATTTTTCAACTGCCAGACAATACGTCAGATTGTTTCCCATCGGATTCAGGTAATCCAGGCGGTCCGTCATCACTTCTGCCTGCTGGTAATTCTTCGATTCAGCTGTTTTCTCAACACCGGTATGCAGGAAGCCAATGTCGGGTATGACATTCACAACCACTTCGCCATCCAGTTCCAACAATAGACGTAAAACACCATGTGTACTGGGGTGCTGAGGTCCCATGTTGAGTAACATGGTTTCTCCAGACATGGCACGGTCAGAAACCAGATGTCTTAACTCATCTACCGATACTTCTCGAATATCTGTCATTTATGTCTCCCTCAGCCCATTAATCTTTTGGATGGGGTTTATTGATCATGATTTCATCAAAATTGAAGCTGAATTGCACTTCCTCATATCCCAAGGGATAATCTTTCCGCAATGGATGACCTACCCAATCTTCAGGCATCACCATTCTGCGCAAATCCGGATGTCCGGTGAAATAAATCCCGAACAGGTCATACACTTCACGTTCTTTCCAATTCGCGCTGGAATAGATTCCCTGGACAGTGTCCAATTTAGGATTATTTCCATCAATACGTGTACGAACCTGTAAACGTACATTATGCGGCATCGAATATAACAGGTAAATCACATGAAAGCGTGGGGTTTCCTGCGGATAATAATCCACCGCCGTGATATCCATACAAATATTAAAGTCAAGCTGATCTCGTAATTCCAGCATGAAGGTTTGAATTTTCTCGGGTTCAATAAAAACAGTGTAGTCACCTCGAAATTCTTCCACTTCGACCTGGTAACGAGCTTGAATCCTGGTGATCGTATTTTGAAGATGTTCGCTCATATTACGCCCAATCCTTGATCTTTTCTTTTCTTACCTTTTCATGCAAGGTCAAAACACCATGAATCAGTCCTTCAGGACGTGGAGGGCATCCAGCTACATACACATCCACAGGAATAATTTCATCCACTCCTTGCAATATGGCGTAGTTATTGAAAATGCCACCGCATGAAGCGCAATCACCCATCGCAATCACCCATTTCGGGGCTGGCATCTGATCGTACAATTTTCGTACAACTGGTGCCATCTTGCGTGAAACTCTCCCAGCCACAATCATCAAGTCGGACTGGCGGGGACTGGCGCGCATTAATTCCATTCCAAAGCGGCTCATATCATAATCAGCAGCCTGGGCTGCCATCATTTCAATGGCGCAACAAGCCAAACCAAACAACATCGGCCACATCGCATTGGTTCGTGACCAATTGACAGCTTTTTCCAGGGACGTGGTAACAATCCCCATATTTCCAGCTTTTTGTTCTAATCCCATTCGAGTGCACCTTTCTTCCATGCATATAAATGCGCTACCTCTAAAATAAGCACAAAAATGATCATAAACACCAACCCTGGCACACCGATCTGGCGGATGACCACCGCCCAGGGAACCAGAAACACGACTTCAATGTCAAACAGTATAAACAAGACTGCGATCAGGTAATAGCGTACTGAAATACGTCGCTTGGCTGGGCCATAAGGCACCATACCGGATTCGTAGGGCGAACCCTTTCTTTGTCCAGGTCGCTTGGGACCAAAGGTGTTTCCCAAAATAACGACAAAGACACCAATAAATACTGCCAGTAGCAGGATGATCAGCAAGGGGAGAAATTCCATCAACATAGGCAATCCTTACCAAAAAAGTCTAATTTTCGACCGCTCCAGTATAACACACGAATAATCTGGTGGCAATTTTCACAAACCCAATACAAAAATTTTTTCACGTTATACAAGTTAATAAGGGCTCTTATAAAGGGATTATTCTTTCTATTTCGTAATACCCACGAAGAAATTTTAAGACTAAGAAAATTGTTTTTTCGGCGAAAACCACAATCTGATTCTCGCAATCGAGTTTATGATCTTCCAGATTGTCAATAAGTTTACTCTAAAGTTGACCGACTTTCAAGCAAAAAATGCGAATAAATTGTCAGTTTTTTGATCTGATTTATCATTAGAATCATTGATAATAAATGATCTTGTTTGTGAAATTTATTTAAAAACGGATCATTCGGTGGCTAGAATCTCATAAATCCAGATCCCATTTTGCTGAAAAACCACCTCGACATTCGGGCAGGCGACCATTGCATTCGGTTGTAACGATCCTTTCCCTTCGTGTAAATAAACGTGTGAAAGACGAGCGTCTTTGACCAGAGACCAGAAACCATCATCACAGGCATGCACCACAGATGCCCGTTCCATCCAATCCACCCATTGTGCCTTCTCTTCTGTTGTTCCATAACCATATAAACCCGGTAAAGCAAGCGCAAATCGTCCCGTTTTCGGCAGAATCCAATACCCCCCATCTACACCTCGGTACGTCTGGTATTGCCAGATAGTGGTATTGGTCAGAAATCTCGCATCTGTGGGCAGGTTATCCTCAATCCAATTGATTGCTATCCAGTCTGACTGATCCGCTAAAATCGTTACTACATTGATTACATTTCTGGTCTGCCAGATACCCCAACCCAGCATACCAAAAACGCCTACCACCAACACAGCAAAACCTAAGAATAGATGAATCCGGCGTTGCAACTCCCCACACAACCACACCCAGCCATAAGATAGCACAATGGCTGCCGGGATGAATAACACAATTGCCATGTGATCTGGGCGGAAAGGACCAAAACGCAAGCCCCACGGTAAGGACATCAATACCATCATGCTCGCCCAAAAGGCCATGCCACGGCTTTTCTGCTGCCACCAGACCAATATCAAGCACAACAATGCTGCGCCCATGAGGAAATAATTGTGGGTAGGACCCAGTAAGTAAAGGATGTACTGATAGGCATTCAAATTCTCAGCATTCGGCAGCACTACCTGAACCCCCACCTGGGATGACTGCGCAATTAACATGCGTAACAACCACGGTAGAGCGACCAGGATACCGCCTAAAACTGACAGCATCATTGGCATAACACGCTTGAAGATCAGCTTGCGATCCTGCTCCTGCGGATCTCTACTGCGATACCAGGCAACAAAACGTTCAACCACCAGGCTTAACAGGAATAACCCGAAATAAAACAACGCCAGATAATGTACCAATGCCAATCCAGCTGTCAGAACCAGCAAGCGTGCAACTCGCTCCTTAGAGAATCCATTCATCAGCAGTTCATAGGCAACTCCCATGGCTGGCAACATGACCAGCAACCCGGTCAGCAATGTGTAGCGTCCCCAGGTCACGTAATAAGCCGGCATTTGAAATGCGAAGCCCACCAGCAGAGCCGCCAGAACTGCTGGAATCGTTTTCCGCCACAAGGCTTTGCTCAAACGGTAGATTCCCAGCACCACCAGACCATTGATTACCTGCCCAAACCATAAAACGGCCTGAACCGGTTCCAGCTGGCTGATCAAGCTGAATAACGCAGCGATTAAATGAAAACCATAATGATAAAACAAAGGCACATCCAGTTCAGGCGCCAGAGTTCTGGGTAGACCACCATAATCAATGATCTTCTGGGTGATCAATACATGATGAACTGAATCCACCCAGGCCGGGAATATCAGATCCTTTGCCTGATAAAAACGAAAGGTGATCACCAGCACCAACACCAATCCAGTTCCTAAAAGCCACCACAGATGAATAAGCTGAATGTTAGCCCGATATTTTATCAACAAATAAAGTGCCATGATCACCAGGACAACTAGCAACACCACAATCAATCCCCCGGAAAAACGCCAACCCAGGAAAAAGAAAAGCATGCCCAGAATTGCCATGCTGGAGATACTCAAGCCAATCACATCCCCCAGCAGCTCTGCTACATCACGTCCGTCATTTTTAAAGCATAAGATCCACACCAATCCAGGAAGCGTCAGCACCAGAATAGAAGTTGCAGTCAGGAGTATGTGTTCAGAAAAAGGGTAGGAGAAGATCATAGGTTGAATTTCAAATCAAATCAATGATCTCGTCAGATTTGATTGGATATCAGGATAGGTATTCGCGTAAGTGCCGGCTGCGGGTGGGATGACGCAACTTTCGTAATGCTTTGGCTTCAATCTGGCGGATTCGTTCACGGGTTACATTGAAATACCGGCTGACTTCTTCCAATGTGTGGTCTTTGCCGTCAATCAAACCAAAGCGCAATTCCAAAACCTGTCGTTCGCGTTCTGAGAGAGCTCCCAGGGCGTTTTGCACCTGTTCACGTAACATCTCACGCGCAGCTGCGTCCATCGGTTCAAGTGCATCGTCATCCTCGATAAAATCACCCAACTGGCTGCTATCCTCATCACCGACCGGGCGTTCCAATGAAACCGGTTCTTCAGCCGATTGCAGGATGCGTTGTACTTTAGCAGTTGCTGCCGACCAGCGTGCCTGCAAATCAAAGTCAATCGGAATGTCAAGCTTACGGCAGTGTTGAATCTCGAGGGCATCCGCCTCCGAGAGAAATCCTGATTCTAATGCCAGCTCTTCCTGACTGGGTTCTCTTCCTAATTTCTGCACCAGGGTACGTTGCACACGCAACAGACGCGTGATTGCTTCAAATAAATGTACGGGAATGCGAATGGTGCGCGCCTGCTCAGCGATGTAACGGCTGATAGATTGGCGTATCCACCAGGTGGCATATGTGCTGAACTTAAATCCACGTGTCGGATCAAATTTTGCTACTGCCCGTAATAAACCAAGATTACCCTCCTGAATCAAATCCAGGAAGGATATGCCACGACCTAAATAGCGTTTGGCAATACTGACCACCAGACGTAAATTGGCACGAATCAGACTCTGATTGGCTTCTTCTGCCAGCCAGCGAACCTGATCCATCTCAACCGTCAATACATCTTCCGATGGTAGGAATTTATCGAAGGAACTGCGGCGTGGCAATTTTTTCTTTTCCTGCAGGTAACGAATCAGTTTGCTGGATGTCTCGATGGGTAATAAATATAGACACAAAAAGCCTTTGAAGGCATGTTGTACCAGGCCATCCCAATCGGAATTCTTACCCCACATGCCGTTGTCCAGATAGGAGCGCAAATACGAAGGTTCATCTGCCTGCCAGGTGCGACGTAATAGCTGCGATTCAAGCAGCACCAGATCTATATCTGGACCTTCACCCTTTGCATAACTATCCACATCCCCCATTAAAGATTTCCAGGATTCATATAAATTATCAACCACTGTGACGTATATGGCGTTATAGTAACCAGGTGCGCCCTTTTCTACATCCACATGGATCAGAATCTGATCCAGCAATCGTTCCGCTTCGATGCGGGCTGCCAGGCGAAATTCACTGTCTGCATCCAGCAAATCAATACGACCAATCTCTTTTAAATACAGACGTACCGGATCTTCCGATAAATCTCCTATGATGGCAGCTTCGAGGATTTCAATGGGATCATCAATAACATCATCTTCTTCATCCGAATTGGATTCAGCTTCAATGGTATCGTCTTCTTTCCATTCTCCACCATCCTCATTTTCAGATGAAAGCGATTCTTTCTTTTTATTACGCCCACGGGTAACTTTACGTGGTTTGGGCTGTACTTTATTTTCAACAACCGGTTGATCATCTTTTAGATCTTCTACATGATCATCCAGTGGACGACTAACTTCTAAATCAGGATCAGATGTATTTAATTTTTCCGGCGTTTTCTTTTTGGGCATAGGATATTTATACCATAATTTATTTTTAATCAAGTTGAATCAGACGCCCCAATGCCAGGTCAAGACGTGACCTCATTAGCGTGTAATGGAGCATATTATCCTGATATGGATTGATGCCAGTTTCACCTGCTTCCTGCATTTCTTCCATCAGAAAACGCATTTGCTGTATTCCATCATTCACCCGTACCAGGCGTAATTTCATCAATGTGCGGATCATATCTTCCTGTAATTTCTGGGCGTTTTTGTTCTCAAGCCTTGGGTCATTCCGCAACTCATCCACCAACGAGGTCAATTCTTCAGGAATATGTTCTGTCAGATAAGCCTGAGGTTCCTGACGATCCTGTTCTAAAGATTGCATGATCAAACGAGCCAGAATTTGAAAATCCACGTATTCAAAATCGGTCACATCCATGCGATTCAGACCATTTTTTTGTAAAGCCCGATCCAGCACATGCAACCACTCCGGATCCTGCAAGAGCAGTCGCAGACAATGTTTTTCCAATGATCTTGACAATAGTTCACTGGTTTTTGCCACTGGCATTGCTTCAACTTCTACAGCTTGTTGTTCTTTGGGTCTGCGACGTACGGGTGAAGAGGTTCGTGAAGGGGAACCATCCCCGACCAAAGCGCGTTCATCCACCTTAAGTAAGCGTGCCAGGCGTTGTCGATAAGCATCCCGTTCTACTGCGTTGGGAATATCTTCAATTAACGGCAGCACTCGGGTGGATATTTCCCGTTTCACCTTGGGATCATCCAGGTCTTTCTGGCTGGCGAGGGTTTCCATCACATGCAACACAATGGGTTTGGCAGATTCTACAATCTTGCGCCACTCTTCCGGGTCTCGCAGAACGATCTCATCCGGGTCCATCCCTTCCGGAATGGTGGTAACACGCACATCGGCTTCCAGACGGGCTTCATAGCGCAGCAAACCGCGTGGATTAAAGCTGATCTCTGCGCTGTGATCCAATGCCTGGCGGGCAATTTCCAGTCCCCTGAGTGTGGCTTTTTCACCAGCAGCATCAGCATCCAATGCCAGAACAATCCGGCGGGTAAAGCGTTTCAACAAGCGCATCTGGTCTTCCGTCAGAGCGGTTCCCATCGGTGATACTGTATTCAGGAAGCCTGCCTGATAGGGAACGATCACGTCCATGTATCCTTCAACAATCACCACCTGATCTTCGGCCCGGATGGCTTTACGAGCCAGATTCAATCCATACAATAAACGACCTTTGTCAAATAAAGGCGTTTGAGGGGAGTTCAGGTATTTAGGCACATCATCCGGGTCCAGCACACGGGCGCCAAATCCAGACATTCTACCACCCATGTCACGGATCGCAAACATCAAGCGGTTGCGGAAACGGTCATAGACTCCGCCCCCTTCCCGTTGAGTCACCATGCCGGATTCTACCAAATCCAGTTCAGAGTAACCCTTACCCAAAAAATACTGATGGGTGACATCCCACGAAGCTGGCGCAAATCCCAACCCAAAGGTTTCAATGGTCTCACGGGTAACACCCCGTTGTAACAGATAATTCAGCGCATATTTCCCCTCAGGTGCTTGGGTCAATTGATGCTGGTAAAACGTTACCGCTTCTTCCAGCAGTTGCCGGTAGCGGTCGTATTGTTCGTCCTGTTCTTTTTGTTCTTCGGTTTGGGGTTGCAGTTCCACGCCCGCTTTTTCAGCCAGGTAGCGCAGGGTTTCTGCAAAATCCCAGCCCTCTTTTTTCATGACGAATTTGAAAATATCGCCACCTTCATTGCATTGACCGAAACAACGCCAGGTGCCCGAATCGGGGAATACCACAAAAGCAGGTGTGCGCTTGTTATCATGGAACGGGCAAAAGCCCAGATAATTTTTCCCGGAGCGGCGTAGCTTTACAGAATCGGAAACCAGATCAACGATGTCTATCCGATTCTTAATCTCATCAACAGTTGTCATCCTTGCCTCGGTTTGATTCTATATCAGAACCCTGATTCCTGCCCAACCATAATCAGGGTTTTTTTGAAGTTATAAGCAAAGATGCTAGAAACCTTCCAGAAGAGAAAAATCTGCCACGCCCTGTGCCAGCAAGGCAATCCCCTGCAGCATACCCAGCCGATTTTCCCGCACCGCCTGATCCTCCACCATTACCAATACTTCATCGAAGAATTGATTGATCACCGGCATTAAAGGCATGAATATGTGGAAGAAATCAGCCATCGAGCCTGGTCTGCGATCAAAATTGGAAACCGAAACAAGTCCGGCATACAGTTCCCGTTCAGAGTCTTCTTTTAATAACGCGGGGCTTACCTGGTATACGGTTTTAAGATCGCGGGTAATGCGCACACATCGCGAGTAGGTGGGTAAAATCTTTTCCCAATCGCTGCGTTTGATCCATTCCAATAAAATCTTAATGGATCGCACAGCTGCTGCCGGGTTATGACCTTGCGCAGCCAGTACCGCTGCGACAACATCATAGCGGTAACCCAGTTCTAACAGACTATTCTGCAAGCGGCCATTGATGAATTCCAGGCAGGCTTTCATACCTTCGGGTTTCATTTCCAGGGGCAAAACGGATGCTGCCAGTTGGATCCCTTCCCGCAAGTCGAAATCCAGATCCCAGGCAATCAACATCTGCACCAGTCCCAGAGCAGCCCGTCGTTGGGCAAAGGGATCTTTGGTACCACTGGGTGCCAGCCCCGCCGCGAATAAACCAGCCAGCGTATCCAGCCGATCAGCCAGACTCAGCACCATACCGGGACGTGTACCTGGCATCTGATCACCGGTAAAGCGTGGCAGGTAATGCTCATAAATCGTTTTGGCAACCTCTTCCGACTCACCAGACTTCAAGGCATAATAACGTCCCATCACACCTTGCAACGATGTCATTTCAATCACCATGTGGGTCATTAAATCAGCTTTACACAGATGCGCAGCACGCCGTGCAACCCGTGACTCAATCTCGGTCAGGTTGAAGAATTTAATCAGATTGGGAAGGACTTTTTCAATCCGTTCGGTCTTGTCCAGCATGGTGCCCAATTTGAATTGGAAGGTTAATCCTGAAAGTGATTGGCGAATTTCTGCCAGATTACTCTTCAAATCTTCTTTAATGAAGAAAGCTGCATCGGCAAAACGAGCACGCACAACCTGTTCATTTCCATCCACCACCTGATCAAGGTGTTGTTGATCGCCATTGCGCACGCCAATAAAGAATTTCATCAGGTTGCTGTTCAGATCAAAAACGGGGAAATAGCGTTGATGTTTCTTCATCACCGAAATCAACACTTCGGGCGGTAATGCCAGATATTCTTCTTCAAAACTGCCTACAAACGCGGTGGGTGATTCCACCATCATGGTGACTTCATCCAGCAATTCTTCATCCAGCTTGTTCTCAGCGCCACCCAGTTCCCTGATTTTTGTTTTTACCTGTTGTTCGATTTCTGTTCTTCTTTTAACGGGATCAATCAGGATATTCTGTTTTTCCAACACCTTGAAATAATCGGTTGGATGCTCGACCGAAACGATTTCCGGTTCCAGAAAACGCAACCCTCTCGTTTGCAGACTGCTTGTGAGACTGGCATATTGGAATGGGATCAGCTGGTCTCCCAACATGGTCAACAGCCAGCGAATCGGGCGGGAAAAGGCTACATTGGACTCATTCCAGCGCATGGATTTATCAAATTTCAAATTGGCAATTACAGCGGGAAGTGCTTCCGCCAGCACCTGAATGGCTGCACGGCCTGTTTGTTGCACCTGAACCGTGACATAGCGCCCACCATCGATCTCCGAAATCTTCAGCTCCGAGACATCTACCCCTTTTCCACGCGCAAAACCTTCGGCCGCTTTGGTAGGCGTTCCATCCGCGTTAAAGGCACGATCAGCCGGCGGACCTTTGACGACCTGCACGAGATCAGCTTGTCTTAACCCCAGTCCGTCCACCGATATAACCAGGCGACGGGGTGTACCAAACACCTGCACATCAGCATGTGCTAAGCGTAACTCATCCAGGAGGGCTGGTACTCGTTCGTTGAGTTGATTCAAGACAGATTTGAGATCCCCAACCGGCAATTCTTCGCAGCCAATTTCGCACAGGAAGGGTGCAGTGCCGGACAATTGATCAACATCCACAATAATGGCATGTGGTTGCGTGACAACTTCCTTCACCTCAGTATTTTGGGCCTTCCAGGGGAAGCCCATTTCTTCGCGCTGGGTGTAATAAGCCTCTGCTACCTTGCGTGAAATTTCACGCATACGGGAAAACAAAGCCTGTCTCTCGGTGACACCTACCGCGCCACGCGTATCCAGCACGTTAAATGTGTGCGAGCATTTGAGCACACTATCATGTGCTGGTAATACCAACCCAAGGTTTAATGCTTCGTTTGCTTCGGCTTCAAACAGGTCAAACATCTGGCGTAAACGAGTGACATCCGCCACCTCAAAATAATATTTGCTGTGTTCCTGTTCCCCTTTGAGATGCACATCTCCATAGGTGCGATCAGGACTCCATTGAATATCTTTAAAGTTATTCACTTTTTGCAACGCCATGGCGATACGTTCCAGACCGTAGGTAATTTCTACCGAGACGGGC
Source organism: Anaerolineaceae bacterium (assembly GCA_019429225.1). Taxonomy (GTDB): domain Bacteria; phylum Chloroflexota; class Anaerolineae; order Anaerolineales; family Anaerolineaceae; genus UBA6170. The sequence goes on along the minus strand of JAHYJK010000034.1, from coordinate 2,270 downwards.
TCCATAGGCATGCCCCCCGCCTGTTGGAAATACGTGAACTGGGTGATTTCCTGGCCATCCAGCCAGACTTCCCAACCCAATCCCCAGGCGCCCAATACCGGGGATTCCCAGTTATCTTCCACAAAGCGGATATCATGCTCCGCCGGGTTGACTCCCAAAGCCTGTAATGATTTCAGGTAAATTTCCTGGGGATTGCCTGGGTCAGGTTTCAGGATCACCTGGAATTGGGTGTGCATCTGTAAACGGTTGGGATTTTCCCCATAACGGCCGTCGTCAGGTCGCACAGATGGTTCCACATAAGCCACATGCCACGGTTCCGGTCCCAATACGCGCAGTGAGGTAGCCGGATTCATGGTACCGGCACCTACCTGGGTGTAGTAAGGCTGCCAGATCAGACAACCCTGGTCATTCCAGAATTGTTGTAATTTCAAAATGATGGATTGAAAATCCAGGCTCATACTCCTCCAAACGAAACTGTGGTGTAAAACATCGCAGTTAAATCATTAAATCGTGTAGCAATTATACCAATCAATCAGCCTGCAATGGATTTTGTGCACCTCCCTTTTTTTGACCCCCATTCCATCTTAAACCGAAAATAAATATTATTTTCCACTAACCTATCCAATGGTTAACAGCAGCGGGTGGCCATTGCACGTGCCCTGGCGAGTGGTGCCAGGGTGATTTTGGCCGATGAACCGACCGGCAACCTGGACAAGGCTAATGGAGAAAACGTGATCGAGATACTGCGACAACTGGCTCACCAGCAGCGCTACTGTGTTGTGGTGGTCACGCATAACCTGGAAATTGCCGAACGATCGGATAAGGTTTGGAGCATGTCGGATGGGGTGTTGACGGAGCAGGTCGCTCTACCTGCATGAATATTATTCTAGTTCAGTAATTTCAAGATCATTGAAGTCTGGTGGTAGCTGGATCATAGCCATAAATAATCTGCCTCATCACCTCGATCGCTTCCATTCGTTCTTGAGGTGTTTTTGAATACCAATACGCTACCTCATCGCTCTCATCGTGAATAGAAGATATCGTTATGGTTTTTTTATCTAATTTGGGGAATTTCTTTTTCTTCACAACTTATCTATAACGTCTCATTGTTAATAACGAGCTATTCACAGTACAATCCCGTCCCGATCAACCGCATCGCGTAACGAGGTTTTACATGCCTCAGCATCTATCAGGTCAACTTTGAATTCTGCACTTAACCCGGTAATCGCAGCAACGGCGGCATAAAATCGATCGGCAGGCACCCCAAAAACAGCCAGGTCAATATCAGACCATAAAGTGAAGTTTCCTGGGATCGCCAGAGAACCGAATAACACCACTTTCCCGGCATCAAACTCATTACGCAACAAAGTTGCTGCCTGCCGGCCTACCCGCATCGCTCGCTTACGCCGACGCTCCAATTGAGACTGGGTAGCAGATTGTCGCTGAAGAATGGCTGGGATAGGACGGTACGTTTTCCATTCTTCTGGCGGTAAATCCTGGGCTGTCCGGTGAATCATGTCTGTCATGCTTATATTATAGCAAACTGCTTCTCAAGGACCACTCTATGTTTTTTTATGAGCTTAATATCATTTTGTACCGAAATTTGAATTTTGCTATACTGAACTGGCTTTCAAAATACCAGATGTGCAATGCGCCTATCCTGATACCCGGTGCATTGCACTTAGGGATTAACCAACTCACACGATCTTCAGAAGAATATCCCGTCCATCAATCTGCCAGAAGTGCGCTGCACCTATCCCTAATCCAGCTCTATTGTATACAAGGTGCAATGCACTTTTGGATTCTGGATTCCCGATCGTAAATTTCCGATTGATGTACACTCTTTATCCCTAAGTGCAATGCACCGGGGGTTATTCTGTAAATCCTGACACAAGACGCCTTGAACCAGTTATTTTCAACTGGAAAAAGTTCCATGCGAAACATATATTTAAAATCCTGTAAATCCCAGTTCAGATTTTTGCTGCGGGAGTGGTGCAATTCCACCATACCCTGTCTTCCGTCTCCAGTCCCATCGAAGGTGCGATGCACTTAGGAAGCATCAGACATTCAGTGTGTGGAAAATTAATGTGATCAAAAGTCCGCCAGAAGTGCGTTGCACCTCTGGGGTTTAAAGGTAGCAATTAGAAATAGTTCGAATGCTCTTTTGGTTGTTCAATAAATTTTCCAGTATTTAGACCACTCAATCAGCCGTCCTTCCGAATCTGTTGCAGGAAAACCTGAGAATTAATCGCCCGCTCTAAAAGATAGGT
>JAHYJK010000323.1 GCA_019429225.1 Anaerolineaceae bacterium | reverse complement strand
AAAGTTTGATTCTCCCGAAGTCCGGCGAGCTGTTGAAGAGGTATCTAACATCTGGTTTAAGGATGGTTATGTTTATGGTGGCCGTGGATCTATTGCTACCACATTCTTTGGAGATGCTCCCAAGCCAATGTTTGATACCCCCGTAAGATGCTGGATGCACAAACAGGGTAACTTCATTACCTCCTTCTTCCCTGAAGGAAAGGTTGCTGGTGTGGATTATGACTTCTTCTACTTCCCAGGACTGGACCCCGAATATGGTAAACCGGTGCTTGTTGCTGGTGACATTTATGCAATGTTCAATGATCGACCAGAAACCCGTGCTGTCATTCAATACTTCTCCATGGGTGATTCGGTAAAAGGTTGGGTAGAAGCTGGTGGTGCAATATCACCTCATAAGGACTCAAGTTTAGATTGGTATACCAATCTCATTGATCGTGGTGTTGCTGAAATCATTCTGAATGCATCATCTGTGCGATTTGATGGTTCTGACCTCATGCCTGGTGAAGTTGGCGCAGGTTCATTCTGGAAATCTATGACAGATTATGTCACAGAAGCAATTGAGCTGGATACTGCACTGAAACAAATTGATGCTTCCTGGCCAAAATAGATTAAAAATCACCATAATTAAATAATACGTCGTATTCACTGGATGAAGGAGTAGTATAACTGAATAGCATCAGATTTCTGCTCCTTCATTCCATATTAGAGATTGGAGGAAAACGATATGCAAAGAAATCCTCTTAATGGAATTGTTGGAATATTTACATCAGCAATTGGTAGGATAGTCGTCTCCATTATTGTTCCTTTGATTACCTTTCTTGTTTTATGGCAGGGGTTTATCTTCCTGAGAGATACACAGGTAAATCAATTTCTGGTAGTTGTTGTTGCTATCGTTTGGGGTGTTGGTGGAGTAATGTTACTCTACTATGTAACCAACTGGTTGATAGAAAAACTACCCAAAGAATGGCGTAATCGCTTACAACCTTTTATATTTGTTGGCCCTGCATTGGCGATATTAGCGTGGTTTTTAGCCATTCCAACCTTCAGAACCCTGGTGTTGAGTTTTCAAGATCAGACCAGCCGTGTATTTGTTGGGATTGATAATTACATTTTTGCACTGACTGACCGAATCATGTTAGAAGCATTCCGAAACAACTTACTGTGGTTAGTTTTTGGTACTTTCTTCAGTGTGAGTCTCGGTTTAATAGTCGCTGTGATGGCAGACAGAAGTCGCTTTGAAAATGTTTACAAAATCATCATTTTTATGCCAATGGCGATTTCCTTTGTTGGTGCTGGTGTTATCTGGAAATTTATTTATACCTATCGGGGTGAAGGCGCCGGAATTGCGGAAATTGGTTTACTCAATGCGATTGTGATTGCCTTAGGAGGTACGTCTCAGCCGTGGTTACAACAACCACCCTGGAATAATTTTTTCCTGATTGTTATCATGGTCTGGTTGCAAACCGGATACACAATGGTGATTTTATCATCAGCGATCAAGGGTATCCCTGCTGAATTATTGGAAGCCGCCCGTGTAGATGGTTCCAATGAACTACGTATCTTCTTTAATATCATCATCCCAACCATAAAAGGTACACTGATTACAGTATCCACAACGATTCTCATTTTCAGCTTGAAACTGTTTGATATTGTAAGGGTAATGACGGGTGGTAACTATGGGACAAATGTAATTGCCAATGAGTTCTATCTGCAGCGATTCACATATGGTCATGCGGGACGAGCATCGGCAATCGCTATTATCCTGTTAGTTGCTGTGGTTCCAGTGATGATATATAACCTGCGCCAATTCAGAGAAAGGAAGGCATTCTGATGAGTAAAAAACCGAAGAGTTTTAGTAGTCAAAAGAAGGTTTCCAGCCTTGTTGTCAATGGTGTTTTGATATTCATCTGCCTGATCTGGATAATTCCTACCCTGGGTGTTTTGGTCACATCATTTCGATATAGCGAAAACATTTTCCGGTCAGGATGGTGGGCAGTTTTCCCACACCGGGGATATGTCGAAACGCGTGAAATCAATATTGATCCTGATACTGATGTAAATGGTCCAATAACGATTGACGGTGTAACCCATACTTTTGAAGAATGGCGAGAAGGCATTACGATGCCAGATGGAGATCAATATACATGGTATGGAAATAAGCGCACCTTATTGGTCAAAGTTGAGGAACGAAAGTGGCAAGGCTTTGAAACCAATCTGACATTGGATAATTACAAGGATACTTTAACTGGAAAGGAAATTTCCTTCACAGATGGCATGGGGAATACTATCGTTCGTAAAGGAAATGATCTGGGTGGTGCCTTCCTGAACTCCATTGCGGTAGCTATCCCAGCCACAATCATCCCGATTATGATTGCTGCTTTTGCTGCCTATGGTTTTGCCTGGTTGAATTTCCCTGGTCGAAAATTCTTTTTTACCGTTGTTGTTGCATTACTGGTCGTACCTTTACAAATTGCTCTTGTGCCAATTTTGCAGGATTACACAAAATTGAACCTGAACGGTACATTTCTGGCGATTTGGTTGGCACACACAGGATTTGGTTTACCATTGGCGATTTATTTGATGTTTAACTACATCAGTACAATTCCGCGTGAATTATTAGAATCAGCATTCATTGACGGTGCCTCCCCCTTTACTATTTTCACGAAACTGATTCTCCCGTTATCCGTACCCGCTTTGGCTTCATTTGCCATCTTCCAGTTCCTGTGGGTCTGGAATGATTACCTGGTTGCTCTGGTATTCCTGGGTGATAAGACCAGGGTGGTGACCAGTGCGTTAGCAGCCATTGTTGGAGAAAAAGGGCAAGACTGGCACTTACTAACTTCCGGGGCGTTCATCAGTATGATATTACCGCTCATCGTTTTCCTGGCATTACAACGATACTTTGTCCGTGGTATGATGGCTGGTTCAGTAAAAGGATAATTCTTTGTTATGACATGTGACAAACTATGGTACAAACAGGCGGTCATTTACGAATTAAATGTCCGCGGGTTTTATGACGTAAATTCTGATGGTGTGGGTGATCTGGCAGGTGTAACTGCAAAATTAGACTACTTGCAGAATTTGGGAGTAGACCTCATCTGGTTATTACCCATTATGAAGTCCCCATTGCGTGATGGTGGCTATGATGTCAGTGATATGCAGGATATCAACCCTAATTATGGGACATTGGAGGATTTTACTACTCTGGTCAACGAAACACATCGCAGAGGTATGAAAATCATGGTTGAATTAATTCCCAACCATACGTCCGATCAACATCCATGGTTTCAAGCTTCTCACGCTCCAAACCATCCTGAATTTGAGA
>JAHYJK010000322.1 GCA_019429225.1 Anaerolineaceae bacterium | reverse complement strand
CTTGCCCTGATTCGGACCAGACTTTGCGGAACGCATAACCATTTCAGCCCCGCATTTGGTGCAGCGTGGTGTCGTCCAGGATTGTTGTGGTTTGTCATCCGGCGGTAGCGGTTGACTGGCATCCAGCTGGATGTAGGGCTGCAGCAGCGCTTGAACTTCCTGCAGGGAGTAGGTGTGCTTGACCGGTACGCGCAGCAGTGGAATCCCGGCCGCGGCAAAGACCTGATCTACAAACTGATCGCGTTCCTGGCGGTCATTGCGTTGGTGGCTCTTGTCATCCAGCTCGATCCCCAGGAATGGCCGCACCGCTTTCGGATTGCATAGCAAAAAATCAACATGCTTGCGGTCAATCTTGTTGGTGTAGACCCTGTACTTGCTGGCATCACTGGATTTGACATAGAAGATGTCCCCCAGCGAGACCTTGCTGAAGACCTGCGAAGTTTCACCGACCACCGTCCGGACGACGTGGTAGAAGCTGATCTCAGCATTGGAGAGGAAGGCATCCCGCAGGTGATAGGGAAATTCAATCGCTGTTTTCGGTTTTTCTTCTTTGGAACCAAGAAAATCGCCGATCAGATCGACAACATCGTCCACAGCTTCCTTGGACAGGCCGAGCTTACCCAGGAAGACCCGGATGAGTGAGAATTTTTCGGATGACATTTTGTACCCTTTTCCGGGGTGATGGCGACCCCCTTAATGATTTTATTAAAATATAACAGAAAAATTGAAAATACAACTATAAAAACAGGAACTTAAGAATTAAAAATTAATCTGGAAGAATATCTATTAATAACTGTTGACCTGCTTCTTCCAAATTTCCTTTCAATGAAAAAGTAGAAGTTCTAATTCTTGTTCCATCAATAAGAGTATCTAAAGGTTTTTCAAGATCACTTGGGTAAATTAGAATTCCTTCATTGCATTTTTTTATTCCAGCATATAAATATATTTGTGCTATATCTTCTTGAGATGGTGTTATAGGAGTCTTATATTTCGTGTCCAATACACACAAAGGTTTTCCTGTTTCTTTGTCTGAAATTACTAAATCAATAAGAAACGAGATATCTCCAGATTGACCAAATTTCACACTTTCCTGTTTTTCTAATTGATATCTTTCTGGCAAATGAACAATTAACCATTCAGCTACGAATAATTCAAAAAGTCTTGCCATGTTAACCATAAATGGCAACATGGTTCTATCTCCGCTCTCGTAGGAAGGACCACTATTTTCTAGGAAAAACCGACACAATGCATGAAGTGGCTGATAATCCTGATTTAACCGATTATAGGTTCTCCCAACACAATCTAAAGGACTAAAAGGCTGTAACGTAGTTATATGACCAATATTTCGATAACCATGGCGAATGGTAGATAAAACCTGATCATTTCCACAGTAACCACTTCGCAAAATTGTATTAAGAGTCCAGGTTAATAATCGGTTTTCAATTACATCTGCTGTATTTTCTTGATAATTACAACGAGGCTGCACAACCCATGGCTTATTGATCATCCGATTGACATCTAGTTTACCCCGAATGAATGAAAGATCTTCTGATCGAGATATATATGCCCGGTAATATCCTTTTCTACCTCGATCAATGATTCGTTTTGAGAGTATATTGGCTAACTGTTCGTAAAACTCCTGTAATGTTTGGCATTGAAACAAATTTGGTAGAAATTCAATGCTCCTAAGTCGATAAGCATATTCCCACATTCCAAATAAATTTTGTAAGGCAACTTTTGGCTTTAGATAAAAATTCAATTCTTCTGAAAAAGGCAAAAAACCTACCCAACCCAAAGAAGTTAATTCCCAATTTCGGTTATTTTTAAATGAAGGAGGAACTACGGAAATTCGTTCGTTAAATTTCTCCCACAATCTATATCCAAACTCATCAGAGATTAGATTTTCTGGAATCTGAATTGTTTTGTATTCTTCTAAAATAATCGGTAGAGAGTTATCCATTACATTATTTTTGCTGAAACATTTTCCCAAGTGAATTTCTTATATTTATCAGGTTGATCAAAAAAGAATTCTTCCAAATAGGGTTCAATCTCCATTCGCCATATATCTTCCATTTGATCTTCGAGATCTCTCCGCAAAAAATAGCTGGTGCCAATCATGTAATGTCTGTCTTGAATTTCATCATTGAGATTATTTAGAACAGCAATCAGTCCCGTAACAAGAGTTCCGGTTTGTTCTCTCTGATGATATTTCCTCAATATTTCAAAATCTGGATACAAAGCTAAGAAAGCAAATCGTCTGCGTAAAGCATGATCTACCAATGCGATTGAGCGATCGGCCGTATTCATCGTACCTATGATTTTCACATTTTTGGGAATAGAAAAACTTGTCCCTGCAGATAAATTTATTGAGTTATCCCGATATTCCAGCAAATACATTAATTCTCCAAAGACACGTGCTAAGTTTGCTCGATTGATTTCATCAATGATCAATACACAAGTATCATTTCGAGAACTGGCTTTATCACAGAATTTCAAAAACCTTCCTGGCACAACCGGGTAATGCAACCCACCACCGGTTAACGGTTCTGGTCTAATTCCTTGAATAAAATCCTCATAGGAGACTTCAGGATGGAACTGAACAAGCTCGTAAAATCCATCACCGCCACCAATCAGGTGGCGCGCAAGTTTTTCTGCAATATATGTTTTCCCTGTTCCAGGAGGTCCATAAATAATTGCTTGCCCTTTCCGACGAATTGCCTTCACCCACCTTCGAATTTCAGATTCCTGAAAACCTGTATTTTCAACCACCATTTTAATCGTGTATTCTGGTTGAGGTGGATTGGGTTGAGTGATTTCTAAGTAGTCAAAAATCTTTGGCATGGGATCATCTTCAATAGCCAATAAAATAATAGGAAAAAGTTGGTTGAATACATCTGATACCTGACTTACCAATTCTTCAAATGACATTTGAATTACCTTGCTTTTTGGAAGTACTTTTGTAACGCTATATTTTGACATTTCTGTGTCACTCAACCATTCCTGCCATGTAAATGATTGACTTTTAATATCAGCTATACCAGCAGCATCAAATTCGGTTTCACCTTCCTTGTATAAAAGATATTCTCCGTTAGAAAAAATATTTTCTATGATGTCTCTCACTGCAGGAAGATTTTCCCGGCAATTCTTATTGAATCGAATTTTTGCTTGGTTACTATCAAAACCAAATCCAGTCCCAAATCTTAAGTGACTCGAAGCAATGCATGTATCTAAGCGGTTGGAGGAATTCTTGTGAGACCCTTTTTGATAAAAAACTCCCCAATAAAATGGCCAGGCTCCACCCCTCCCATAATCGTTTTTCAAAATTCTGGAAT
>JAHYJK010000321.1 GCA_019429225.1 Anaerolineaceae bacterium | reverse complement strand
TTGGCTGGCCGGCCATATCCGTCACAACGCCACCCGCCTCTTCGACAATCAACATCCCGGCTGCAATATCCCAGGCGTTCAACTGCAATTCCCAGAATCCATCCAATCGCCCGGCTGCCACGTAGGACAAATCCAGCGCAGCGGATCCCAGACGTCTGACCGCCTGAGACTTGAGCACAAAATTGCTGAAATAATTCAGATTGTTCGCCGTGGTGGTGTGCACATCGTAGGGAAAGCCGGTACACAACATCGCCCCCACCATCTCCTGCACAGCCGAGACCTGCAAGCGGCGCTCATTCAGGAAAGCGCCCTGCCCGCGCACCGCACTGAAGCATTCATCCTGCATCGGATCGTAGACCACACCCTGCATCACCTGACCATTCAGGGCATAGGCAATCGAAACTGAGAAAATCGGGATGCCGTGCGCGTAATTGAGCGTCCCATCCAGCGGATCCACCAGCCATTGACCGGCCGTGCTGCTGCCATTATGAGTGCCACTCTCTTCGCCGGTGATCATATCGCCCGGGTGCATATTGCGGATCTTGGTGATGATATAATCCTCGACCTGCTTGTCCACCTCGGTCACCAGGTCGATTACACCCTTCATCTTAATCTCGTGCTGTTTGCCAAAGCCATCCTTCAGGATCTTGCCTGCACCTTTTGCCAGGCGAATCAATTCATCTATTCTCGGTTGCATATGCTTGCCTCTTTCTGTGATGATTTGATTGTATGCCGAAAAGGAAAAAGGCACAAGTCGCAAGGCTAAAGGAAGCAGGATTCAGGGTTCAGGAGTCAGGATTCAGAACTCTCCAAAATCAATTCTAACCTCTCTATTCCTTTTTCCTTCTCTTTTAAATTTCAGAAACTATTTCATCCGCCGGACGCAAGTCAACCCGAATCTGGAATCCCCAACCACAAGATTATACAAAAACATTATACACAGAGTGGCTTTTGAGTCTCCCAGCGCTTATACTAAGTGAAATTATTCACAAAATATGGGTTGCTCATAAAAACAGTGACCCACATTAATGGTAAAGGAAAATTAAAATGACTACACTCAAAAAAGTAAGTATTGAAGCAAAACAGATAGATGGATTCAAAATTGAAACGCGCATGGGAAATCACGTTGCGCTGGTTGATCAACCCAAATCTGGCGGCGGAACCGATTCAGGTCCCAGCCCCCTGGATTATCTCTTCGTATCGCTGGCTGGCTGCATTGCCACCATCGGACACATCATCGCCAAGCAGCGCAACTTGCCGGTACGCGGGATCCAGGTCAATGTGGAAGGCGAGCTGGACCTGGATATCCTGATGGGCAAGCGCCAGGATGCACGCGCCGGGTTTGACGGCATCCGTATCATCACCAGGATTGATGCGGATATGACCCAGGCCGAAAAGGAGCAGTACCTGCGCGAGATCGACGAGCGTTGCCCGATCTCGGACAACATCCATAAGATGACCCCCATGGAGTTTGTGGTGGCATAAGCGGGCACGTCCTGGCAGCGTACTGCGCGAAGACTGGAGCAATTGTCCCAACTCTTTCTCCTGAAAACACGATGGTTGTGGCGGAAGCCCCTTCACAAATAAACAATTGCTCCAGTTTTCAAAACACCTTGCTTCGAAAATAGAATTTTCAGAATTGCCGTCAACGAATAGAAAACGAATACCCTAAGGGCGCGCTGTAAACGAAAAAGCAACTTCAGTGAAAGGTGCTGCCCGTGACCAAAGGTCATGATATGCCCAAAGGTCATGATATGCCCAAAGGTCATGATATGCCCAAAGGTCATGATAGGCAAAGGGCTTGATAAGATTGAAAAAGTCCGAACGGGGATTTCCTCCTCAAAAAGAATTTACCCAAGGGGCATGCTACGGAGTCCTTCGGAAGGATTGGCTCAACCCTCAACCCCCAACCCTCAATCCTGATCCCCAACCCGTACGGGCGAAGCATTGGATAGCCGGGATTGCATCCCGAATGGTTGTGAATCATCCAATGCTTCGCCCCTTGTACCACCTCAATACTCAATCCTAATCCCCAACCCCGGATGCAGTACAATTAACCCATACCACCATAATTCCGATCAGGCATAAGTATGGAACAAACCGAATTCTTCAGTGGCTTCGAAAAATCCAGAGAGCTCTTCGAGCACCTCTACCAACGTATTCGCCAACGCGCAGATTTTGACCTGCGCATCACCAAAAGCCAGATCGCCTTTGTCACCGACAAACCCTGCGCCTGGGTCTGGATTCCCGCCCGTTACCTCAAAGGTCGCAACCTGGCTCCCCTCGTCTTGACCCTGGTCCTTCCATATAAACATCCCTCCCCGCGCTGGAAAGAAATCGTCGAACCCCGTCCCGGCTCCTTCACCCACCACCTGGAACTCCACAGCATACAGGATATTGACCAGGAAGTGGAGGATTGGATTGAGATGGGGATGGAGGAATGAGTAAAGAATTAACAGATTAATAAATAAACTTAACAATTGATTATTATTGACATAACGAAGCAAATCTTGTATATTAATATTAATCCAGTCATCTGGAGGTGGAAGGCAGAAGCCTTCGAGATTGACACCTTAATGGGGTCTTTTTTTATGGCAACCATTTTCTTCCCCACCGTTGATTTGTCCTGAAGGACTTCTAAGTAATTTTGATTCCTCTAAAATGGAAGAAATTTACCTCCACGCGATTCTGCCATTACATCGCCAACAGAATTATTTTCTTGTAACCAACGTACATATCGTTGAACAAGAATTGTCAAACAATAATGATAGGGATCAAATCGCCAGACTTGATAACGTGATTTGTGTTCTGATTTATCAATAACTACTGTTATTACCAAATAATTCAGGTTGGTTAACAGTTTTATCAAATCATTGTTAAAAGAAATTTCAAATTTTGGATCCATCAATGAGTCAAAAGGAGATTTTTTATTAACGATCTCCTTGCGGTGTAGAATGATAGGTTCATCAGGATGAGAAGGGATTTTCAGGATTATTGGGTGTCTATTTTAGCGGGTCAATTCGCGGTTGGGATTGTTGTTTATTCATGGTATGTTTGCAGGATTTACAGGATTCGTTCTTTCCTCGGCGCATTGCCTGTGACCCGAAGGGTTACACCTGGTGATAAACCGAAGACTATCATCCTGAATGCAACCCCGAATTAACGTACCAGCCAAAAAATTGTAGTGCCGTCCACGACGCACCCCCCCTCCACCATTATGATATAATTTTTTTGCCGCACCACGGCCTACCATAGCCGGCAGCCGCATAATCCCCTTTTTTGGAGGTTCTACCATCATGCCGCCTTTGGAACTATTAATTCAAAATGCACGTCTTCGCCA
>JAHYJK010000320.1 GCA_019429225.1 Anaerolineaceae bacterium | reverse complement strand
ACCCAGGTGGAATGATATTGATTTCATTGCCCTTATTGTTGAGAAGGGCAGGGAAGGTGGTTTTATTCGACCCTCTAGACGCATACGCATCAAAACTCCAGAGATTGATATGTCGGAATATGTAGCAATTCCACCTGATTTAATCTTGGAAAGAACCCCACGGTATGCCGGACGGCGATGTTAACCTCATCCTCGGGTCAATTAGTTGGAACAGATGCCACAAGGGTACGCCCCTACGATTGGAAAGCGGTCATCACTCGGTCTTTGACGATGGCGCGATCGACGATGGGTGCCGGGTAGTGTTTGCCGATGATACACCCGGATCGTTCTTGAACATCCTGTGGTATGGTCCAGGGTTCGTGGATATATTGCTGGGGTACCCGGGACAATTCCGGAATCCATTGGCAGATGAAATTGCCCTGGGTGTCGAATTTCTTGGATTGCAGGATGGGGTTAAAGATACGGAAGTAAGGGGCTGCATCGGTTCCCACGCCGGCTGTCCATTGCCAACCACCGTTGTTGGCCGCCGGGTCCCCATCCACCAGTTGCTGCATGAAGTAGCGCTCCCCCAGCTGCCAGTTGTGCAGCAGGTCTTTTGTCAGGAAGGATGCCACGATCATGCGTCCACGGTTGTGCATCCAGCCAGTTTCGTTGAGCTGACGCATACAGGCATCCACCACGGGATAGCCGGTTAACCCATTTTGCCAGGCGTTAAATTCCTTGGTTTCATAGCGCCAGGGGATGTTGCGCCTGTGCTGGTAAAATGCTTCCTGCAGGACATTGGGAAAGTGGTATAGAATGCTGAGATAAAATTCACGCCAGATGAGCTCATTGAACCAGGTCTCCACTCCTTTTGTTTCTTCAGCACGCATGGTGCTTATCAGCGCTTTCAAGGCAGCCTGGTAGGCAGTGCGGACCGAGAGCAGACCAAAGCGTAGATATGGTGAGAGTGTCGAGGTACCGGGTTGAGCGAGCAGATTGCGTCCCTGGCTGTATTCAAAGATCGGCCCCTGGATAAAAGAATCCAGTCGGTGGTATGCTTCGGAGGTGCTGGCAGGAAAATAGGCAGAAGCAGTTGACTCAGGAAGGGAAATGCCTGGTAATGGATGGTCGGGGGATGGTAGATTCTTTGGTACCGGGTAAGTTGTGAAGTTTTTCGGAAGAGCCTTCCAGGTTTTACTGAAAGGGGTGAATACGGTGTAGGGAGTACCATCGGCTTTCAAGACCTGTTGCGGATGATGAATGACCAATCCCAGGACTAATTTCAGTGGTAAGGCTTTCTGGATTTGGCTGTCACGCGTGATAGCGTATGGGCTGTAATCTTCTTCTGCAAAAATTGCATGCACAGGTATTTCCTGCATGATACGTTGTAACACCTGCAAGGGAGTACCCTGTCGTACCAGCAATCGATTACCAAGCCGGTGCAGCCCTTCATCCAGGTTTTGGAGCGCCTGGAAGAGAAAGGACTGCCGGCGAGTGGGTGGCTCCTGCAGCAATTTGGGATCCAGTATGAAGAGGGGAATGACGGGTAATCCAGTTTGTAGGGCAGCCTGCAAAGCCGGGTTATCCTCCAGACGTACATCTCGGCGAATCCACCAAATAACTGATTTCATATAATTATTTTAGCATCCAATGGAAAAAATACCCGAAAGCAGCTCATGCCAAATCAGAAGACAGAAGGACTGTTTAAAAAGCCTGTATAATCTATCTATGGTGCTGGAGGGTAACATGAAACGATTGGCAGTATTGACTGGCGGTGGCGATGCCCCAGGATTGAATGCAGTCATACGCGCTGTGGTCAAGACAGCTGAGAATGAATACAACTGTGAAGTGCTGGGTGTACGCAATGGCTTTGATGGGTTCATTCAGGATGGTGGTATATTTGCATTGGATTCGAAAGGTGTGCGTGGCATTCTTCCAAGAGGCGGCACGATTTTAGGCGCGGCCAATCGTGGCAATCCGTTTGCTTTGAAAGTGGTTGACCCGGATGGACTTGTAAGATATGAGGATACCTCCCAGCGGGTGTATGAGCGTATCCACAGCTTGGGATTGGATGCCCTGGTGGTGGTCGGCGGGGATGGTACTTTACATATTGCCCAGGAATTAAACGAGATCGGTGTACCGGTAGTGGGTGTACCCAAAACAATTGACAATGATATTGGTGGGACTGATTTCTCTTTTGGTTTTGATACAGCAGTAGCCACAGCCACCGAAGCGATCGATAAACTGCACACCACGGCTGAATCCCATCACCGGGTCATGGTGTTGGAACTGATGGGACGCGATGCTGGCTTCATCACGTTGTATGCCGGTATTGCGGGGGGAGCGGACGTGATTCTGATACCGGAAATTCCTTTCCGTTATGAAGCTATTTGTAATAAGGTCAACCAGCGCGTCAGTCGGGGATCATTTTTCAGCATTATTGCGGTATCGGAAGGAGCGTCCGTCCAGGGACAGAAGCAGGTTTTTTTGAGGGAAGGTGATAGTATCCACCAGGCCAGATTGGGTGGCATCAGTCACCAGGTGGCTGAGTATATTGCCAGAAGTTGTGATGTGGAAACGCGCGTCACCATCCTGGGACATTTGCAAAGGGGTGGTAGTCCAACGCCTTTTGACCGCTGGCTGGCAACTCGACTGGCTGCTGAGGCAGTCCGTGCAGTGGGACGCGGTGAGTTGGGTTGTATGTCTGCGTTGCAAGGGAACAAAGTCGTAACGATACCCTTATCTGCAGCCCTGGCAACGCCCAAACGTGTAAATGTTGAGGGAGATACGGTGTTGACAGCCCGTAGTTTAGGAATTTCGCTGGGAGATTGAATTTGGATTCCAATTATAAAAACCGAAATGTTTACATTTCGGTTTTTATAAATTCAAAGTTCGATTTATTCGTGACGCAAGGCTTCTACAGGCTGTAAATTGGCGGCACGGTTGGCGGGATAAATGCCAAAGAACAATCCCACGGCGGTAGAGAAGATGGTCGCCAGCAAAATGGCATTCAGACCGACCACCGGGATCAATTCGGTGTTGTTGGCGGCTGCTATCAAACCAACAATATAAGCGATCGACCAGCCCAGTCCAATGCCGAGGATGCCTCCAAACATACTTAATAAGGATGATTCCGTCAGGAACTGGATCAGAATGTCTCGTTTGCGGGCGCCGATGGCTTTTCGCAATCCAATTTCCCGTGTTCGCTCGGTGACCGACACCAGCATGATGTTCATAATCCCGATGCCACCTACCAGGAGTGAGATGGCGGCAATACCTCCCAGGAAAATAGTCAAGACAGAGGTGATACTCTGAGCAGTGGCAACAAAATCCTGCTGAGAAAAGATCTGAAAATCATCT
>JAHYJK010000319.1 GCA_019429225.1 Anaerolineaceae bacterium | reverse complement strand
TATTCTGGGCTTCCACCCATGGGGATGTAACCATGTTTATTGGGTAGGGCAGCGGATTCGTTTAGTTTATCAATGATAAATTTTTCAGGAGGTAAATCGGGTGAACCCATATCAATTTTTATAATATCTACTCCGTTTTCCTGGAGGTGAGAAATTTTCTTCGCCAATGTGGCAAAGTAATAGGGTTTGAAGGAAGCTATTCTGTCAGCTGGTCTGATGAACGATTCATTTGTCATAAAATTATTTCCTCACTTGCTATTTTCCGGTAAGTTATCAAAAAGTGGAAGCAATGTATGGAAGGTTGACCCAGGGAAATCTGTTTCACTATATCCGGAGGATTCAACCCAGATTGAACCTCCATGTGCTTCTGCAATTCCCTTTGCGATAGGAAGACCCAGACCTGGTCCACCGCCTTTGAATTTTGTTTTACTACTGGAATGTAATGCTATGTTTCCAAGTCGATTAAATTTTTCAAAGATGATTGCTTGATCTTCCTGGTTTATGCCTATGCCAGTATCGGAAATCAAAACCTCGATAAAACCGCTCAATTTTCTACCATTGATGGATATAATTCCACCATCAGGAGTGAATTTAATTGCATTGATGATAAGATTTTTAAATAATTGGATAAGCCTTTCAGAATCGCCATAATTCATTAATTTATAGCCATCAAAATCGTGAATATTGATTGAAATATCACGTTCCTTACAAACAGGGGAAAGTTCGAGCAAGACAAATTCAAGAATTCTATTTAACCAATAAGGTTGATAATTGAGGTCTAATAAATTATTTTCCAGTAGTGAGACATCGATCATATCTTCAATGATCCCACGTAATCGCTTTGAACCATTCAAAATCCCATTCGTAAATACCAATAAATCATTATTGTTTTGTTTTAATATCACATCGATCAACATGGATGTGTATCCATCAATTAAAGTCAATGGGGTTTTTAATTCATGAGCTGCAACAGCAACAAAATTACTTTTACTCTCATCCAATTTTGCCAGGTCTGATTTGGCTTTTTCTACTTGTTTCGAAAGATACTGGATTTTTTGGCTTGTCTCAATATTTGCTGTTTTATTGAATAAGTAAGCGTAAATTGGCAATAATATTGTGATTAGTTGAACAGATTGTTCTGCTTTTGAATTTTCGACTATTGTTTGATTGATGATCACTACCAATTGGGTGATGAAATCATTGATAATAATGCTTTCATCTTCCAAATCAGATTGAGTTAACGAATTTGCCCATTCATTGAGCAATGGATCAAACCAGGATGGGTCACCAGTTTCAAGAGCCTGAAGTAGATGTTTGTAAAAACTTTGAAATTGATCCGCGATTTCATCCTTGAGAAGAGATCCCCTTGTCAACTCAAGAACAACTCTGTTTTCTATTACGGGGAAAAGATTCTGTAATATTTCTGATGGTTTCGACATACTTGAAGTTTAAGATAGATGATAAAGTTTTTCCAATGTTTTATGGCACTAATAACCAATGATAAATTGTTTTTCCAATAATCTCCAGGCTCTCAGGTGATAACTTATCGATCGTATCTTGAGATGTGTGCCAATAAGTGTAATCAAAATCGATAATATCAATAGCTGTTATATCATTTTCAATAAACGGTATGTGATCATCCAGAATACTATGTTTGAATTCAGGTATGAAAAATTCACCATATCCAATATTGGCTGCGATATCCCAAATTTCTTTTTGGAGATCAACATCTGAATTTCTTTCATAATACACATTCAGATCTTTATCTCCGATCATATCCAGAATCACTACTGCATCCGGTTTGTCTTTCAATGTTTTTACAAAACTTCTGGACCCTAGAATCCAATCCCATCCATCAATATTGCCTTGATCCTCAGCATCAAAAAAAACAAACCAAATTTGCTTATTCAAGTTAGGAGGAAGTACTCTCGCAAGTTCCAATAATACGGCCACACCAGACGCTCCATCATTTGCGCCAAGTACAGGTTGAACCTGGTTGATGATGTTTGCATCGTTGTTTGCATAAAACCGAGAATCGTAATGGGCACCGATGATAATCCAAGGCTCTGCAGTCGTTGTTGGATATTTTCCGATAATATTTTGAATTAAATACCCATTTACTTCCTCGGATTGTATCTCAACAGTCCAGGCAAACGATTCTAATTCTTCTGTAATTAATTCTATTGTTTTTTGATGTGCATCACTGCCAGGGGTGCGTGGTCCGAATTCAACCTGTGAATTTGCATAAACGTAGGCATTCTCTCCATCAAATTCAACTGGTGGTTTTTCATTACAACTCACGAGGAAGATCGTCAGGAACATAATAATAAAAAATCGTTTGATCATAGCAATAATTCCGGCAAAAATTCAGATAAATAAATTTCCAAACTTGTACGCGCCTCCTGTGCGTATAGCTTTGCTCGCTCTCTTTTCCCTTTTGCATTCATCGGGGGAAGTAATCCAAAATTTGCTTTCATAGGTTGAAAATCACGCATATCTGCATGTGTGATGTAGTATACTAAAGATCCCAGCATTGTTTGTTTTGGTAATTCCAATAATTTTTTACCGGTTAAATAACGGCTCATGTTCATTCCAGCTATTAATCCGGTTGCGATGTTGCCCACGTATCCTTCCACCCCCGTGATTTGCCCGGCAAAGAATAAATCATCACGCTGGTTAAATTGTAATGTTGGTAATAATAATTTTGGTGAGGCAATAAAGGTATTGCGATGCATTTGACCATACCTGGCAAAAGTAGCATTTTCCAAACCAGGTATCATTTGGAAAACCCTTTTCTGTTCTGAAAACTTTAGATTGGTCTGAAAACCAACCATATTATACAAAGTTCCAGCTATGTTATCCTGCCGTAATTGTAAGACAGCATATGGTCGCTTTCCTTCGTGAGGATTCCAAATTCCTACAGGTCTTAACGGGCCAAATGCCAGGGATTTTTCCCCGCGGTTTGCCAAAACTTCAATAGGTAAACAGCCTTCGAAATATTGATCTGGACCGGCATCAACGCCCAGATCAATTTGGTACTCGAAATTTTTTAATTCAATTCTTTGTGCGTTTGTTAATTCGAATACGAAGCGATCATACTCTTCTTTTGAAAACGGACAATTTATATAATCCCCTGGATCATCTTCATTTTTTTGATATCGGGAAGCCTTGAAGGCAATATCAAGATTAATCGATTCATAATTAACGATAGGGGCAATCGCGTCATAAAAAAATAAATTGTTCGAGTTTGTTATTTGAGAAATGCTTTGACTGAGCGCTGAAGATGTCAATGGTCCAGATGCGATTATGGTAGGGTTTGAAG
>JAHYJK010000033.1 GCA_019429225.1 Anaerolineaceae bacterium | reverse complement strand
CTGGCACCTATGTCGTATCTCAAAGATCACTTTGGGCAAATCTCTAAACTCGTACTTCCGATGTTAATCACCAGTATCGGTGCAGGTTTAATTATGCCCTTCATGAATATCTTTTTCCGTAATGTTCATAATCAGCCTGACCCGGTCATTGGGACGGTCTTTGCCTGGGGGTCATTGGCCATGGGGGTTGGTTTAATCATTGCTCCGGTTCTGGCGGATCGTTTTGGCAAGATTCAGGTCGTGGTGATGACACAGGCTCTCTCCATTCCCTTTTTATTCATTCTGGGATTCTCTCCATTTTTTGTGATCAGCGCTGCGGCTTACTTTATCCGCCTGGCATTAATGAATCTGGGAGGTCCGGTTTATCAGACCTTTGTGATGGAACAGGTGGAACCGCACGCGCGCGCTACGGTAGCCAGCCTGACCAGTATGGCCAGTAGTTTTGGCTGGGCATTCAGCCCTTCTATCAGCGGCTGGATTCAGGTGAATTATGGCTTTCGACCTGCTTTTGTGGGAACGATGATCCTTTATGCGGTTTCTATATTCCTGTATTGGTACTTCTTCCTGAGGGGCAAAGAATCGATATTTAAGAAAAAAACTCCTGTAGAGATGTTGAGTTGATAAGCTGTTGAGCTCAACAGCTTAACCGCTTAACAACTTATTAATCATTTTCATCAATCTTGGTGCTTCCAGCTCAATATTCTCAAGGATGCGAACCGCAGCTACAGGGGCTAACCAGGTTTGTATCTTTTCTTTTGTTACAGAAGGGTTGAGTTCCAGATAGCGTTGTTGGTAGTAATGATGGGCTACTCGGCCCAATATATTCGCCAGCATTTGCATCCACCAGCTAGCATCCGGTGGTTTTCCAATGGTTAACAATATTTGCGTTCTGGCGATGTCGGCTGACGGATCAGCACTGCAGGCAGTCATCCAATCCAGAATGAGTGGCCCTCGCGCGGTAAATACGACCTGATCAGGATGAAAGTCGAAGTGACAGAGTTGATTAACTTCAGGAGTTTGATTAACAATCGCAGTCAATCTTGCTTTGACCTCAGGTGAAAGATTGGGTACCCGTTCAATATCAGAAAGCCAGTGTTCCCGATACGATGGCATTCCCTCCAGAGGAACCTGATGAATGGCAAAGTGTAGATCAGCCAATTGACGGCTGAGTTTCCTGACCTGCCAGGGTTTTGTCACCAGCAGTTGTAGCATGGTGGGACCGATAACGCGTTCATAAACGATCCCATACCGGTTTTCATGGTGGATCAATTCAAATACTTGCGGCACGGGTACACCTGCCTGATGGGCTAGCCTGGTAATCTCGTGTTCCTTCTGTACGGATCTGAGCGAAACCCCATCATAGAATAGCTTCAATACCTGATTTTCTGACCAGGTATATACCTCGGCCGTGCGACCGCGCGCAATAACTTTTCCGATTTTCTGCAGTGATTCCATATCAGGTTTTGATTATAGACCAGGATCAAATTTAACCAAAATTGAATGGGAAACTGGATTGCTGATGGCACATGCAACCTGGAAAAAATGAAAACCTGCCGTTCTCGAACCCACAGAGTGATCTAAGAAAACGATGACGAATACAGCTCTCTTATTCAAGAAGACAAAAATTTTTACTTCATCGGGTAAGCGATTTCATTATTAGGCAATAGCTCAACTACTCAACAGCTCAATAGCTAACTTACTATTTCTTCTACCATTTTCAACATCAGACGACGAACGTGACCCTGTTCAAATACCAGTTCGAACCAGACCTTTGTCAATCCGTCTACCAGATCTGCTTTTTCTAATGGACCCAGATACACCGGTCGCAAACCAACATCTGCAATTAATTTCTCGGTGATGGGACTTGCACCGCTATGCCCACAGTAGAACAAATCCACTTGCTGACCATTTACAACCGGGTTCTCAAAGTTCTCCCAACCTAATGTACTGAAAGCGCGCACCAGTTGGGTATTGGCTGTTTTTTCATATAACAACTCGAGGTTGTTCATCGGACCACCGCGGATATTATTGGTTGCATCAATAATCAACTTACCATTCAGTGCTTCAGTGTATTCTTCCACAAATTCCATGACCGCATCACCCGGGATGGCCAATAACACAACTCTGGCCGGAGTCAGTGCGTCCACAATTGAACAGACCTGACCACTTTCATGAAGATGAGCATATTTGCCATGCTCCGGCTCACGGACACCATAATAGATCGTGTACCCGGATTTCGACCACTTCTGTCCCAGGGTGTGACCAATGTGACCGGCTCCAATCACCGCAATCTTCATCATAAGCCTCCTTTCAGCTTGCTACAAAAATAGAATTTCCTGAATTGCCGTCAACGAATATTAAACGAATAAACAAATTGTGATCGTTTATTCAGCATCGTGAAATTTCATCCTTCTCAGAGAAAGATTTTTCATGTTATGTTAATTCCATTATACAAAGTGCAAGTTACAGGTTCAAGCAGTAACAGGATGATTCGTTTTTGTAAATCAGGGCAAGGGTTAACTTACTTTTTCCATAAATCAGTTGGAATTTCTCTACAGGCTTTTGTTTCACAATTTAGGATTTAATGGTTCATCGCACGAATTCTTGATAAAATCAATCTTATCGGCATTTGGCTGAGATTTTTGTTAGTGGCCAATCATTTGAATTGAAATAGAAGTATGCAAAAGATAATCTCTTTTATCCAGAAGCAATTACCCATTCTCATATTGATCGGTCTCGTTTTCGCTACCATTCTCGGTATAGCCCTGATCATTCATGCCACGCATTATGGCCCCTGGGTCTTCAGTGACGCCACCACCTATATCTGGACAGCCATCAACCTGGCGGATGGCAAAGGTCTTGTGATTCAAAATCCCGGTGGCGGTTATGATGTGCTTACCTGGCATCCGCCTTTGTTCTCCTTGTTGTTGAGCATTCCCATTGCTTTTGGGGCAGATGCCTTGCAATCTGTACGCTGGATCAATGCGCTCTCATTTGGCATTATGGTTTTTCTGAGTGGTTTTGCAACCTGGCGGTATACGCGGTCTTTTATTTCCTCCTTGAGCGTGACTACTTTAACCGTATTTGCGATGGATTTGATTTACGTCTTCTCGGGAGCCATGTCAGAAGGCATCTTCTTTGTGCTGGGATTCAGTGCCCTCCTCTTGATGGTGGAAGCCATCCAGTCTACTACGAAAACTGGTCTGATGACCCTGGCAGGTATTCTAGCCGGGTTGTCCTATCTGGCACGCTATACCGGACTTGCTTTTGTTGGGGTTGTTATTCTCATCCCGCTGATTTTTCTCCCTGGCACCTTCTGGAAACGATTGCGGACGATGCTACCAGCCGGCATACCCGCTGTCATCATTCCGGCAACCTGGTCGTTTTTTGTCTTTCTTAGCAATCGCACCATTGGCGGGCGCAGTGTACTGGCAGGAGGAAATTTACGCCTGAATTTGTCTGATTACATTCAGAATTTCTGGGGTGTTATGACAGGTTGGATTCCGTTTATACTGCGTGGTAATCACATCCTGCCGGCGCAATGGAAATTTGGGTTGGGTGTGTTGCTTGTGTTGGTGGTGCTGGTTATCGGGGTGAACACCTATCGGAACAACGTTTTGCATTCAGCGCAAAGAGTTCACATCATCTGGTTATCTACCATCGGGCTTTTTTTAGTTGCTTACCTGGGATTTCATATTCTCAGTTATATCTTCTCCAGTGCTGCTCCGGCGGTAGACCGGCGATTACTCAGCCCAATCTTGTTTGCTTCAATAATGCTGCTGGGGGCAATATTTTCTCTTCCACGGTACATATCGCTCAAGGGTTTTCAGCTGTTCGAGTGGATTTTTCTTGTTTATGCTATTATATCTGTCCTCTATTTTCATGGCAGTCTGAGATTGTATCTTTATGATCAACATCATTATGGCATGGGCTACACCAGCAAACGTTGGGAGGATTCGGATCTGGTAAGAGAGGCAATTTCATTAAACACCGGGCAAATGATGGCGTCCAATAATGAAGAAATTCTTTTCTTCCATTCCGGACGCTTTCCTTATGCACTGGATTTACCCAAGGCAGCTGATGGAGAGATGGGGCTACCCGCCAATGAAGCCTACCTGGTTCTCTTCCGGCAGGATGCGGTGTATTTCTTTGGTGATAAAGGTGTGGAATACTTGTCCCTGGTCAGGCAATATTGCGATGTGATCTTTGAGGATAATGAGGGATATATTTGTTGGTGGGAGAAATAAAAAAAGTTTAAAGCGGTAGGGGTAGTGGCTTGTCCCTACCCCGGGGTAGGGACAAGCCACTACCCCTACGGGTTTTCGTATTTGCGTTCTTTGCCGGTTATCTGAAGAATCTTGATTCTGAACACCACGGTTGGGATCATGGCTTTCTCAATATCCTTCTCAAACTCTGCCATATAATTCGGGCTGAATTTTTGTGCCAGCATTTTTAAACCCTGATATTTCTCATCCCCTTCCACTTCTTCGGCTGTTCCAAACAGGATGACACTTTCGTAGGCAGTACTGAACTTCCAATCCATGATCTGGTGGTTGCCAACGATGGTAAAAGAGACCTTCGGGTGGGTGCGTAAATTATCCAGTTTATGCCCTTCACGGGCACAATGGAAGTAAATGCTATCATTTCCATCGAAAACATAGTTAACCGGAACACCATAGGGTTGACTTTCTTCATCCACGCTGGAGAGCACACCATATTCCCCGCGTATCAATAATGCAATGGCGGCTTCCTGATCCATCTGGCGATCTTTGCGACGCATACTACGATTCATGGGTTTCTCCTGGAAAAGTTAATTGAGGCACTCTTATCATGAGAGTGTTGTTTGGCGGAAATATGAGCCGCTATCATTCAGAGTTTTCCGGGGTGATGACCACGTAATACCAATTTCCGTCCCGTAAGGCATAGAATCCCAATGCATTGTACCCCAGGGTCATGTTGACCATGCCACCGGAGCAGCACATTGGTTCGTGGATCACTCGCTGGTAAGTGATGGGTAGCGTCGTTTCATTGTAAGATATAAGGATCTCTTTTTCCTGGCGATAAAAATAAAAAGGTTTTCCATTCAGGAAATGGAAGGCAAACATCTCGCTGGCATTAGCTTCGTCATTCAGTACAACCCCATCCCGAATGAGAACGTCGGCTACCTCAAGATACCAGTGATTTCCATACACGTACAAACCTCTCACGGGACCACTGGCGGGGTTGGGTGGCAGCACGGTGTAAGTGAAAATCAATTCATCATTACGCAGAACCTGTAATCCCAGTGAATAACCGGCGCCTGCCTGATAGTCCGGATCATACTTTAGCTGGATTAAATCATCCCCAAGAAATGCAAAGCTGGGAACGTGGCCAAGGGAGGAATAAATCGAGGGAAAATCAGAAATTTCTATTTTATCTTCACTGATTAAATATCGCTTAAAGGTGTTGAGCTCCTCCACAGCAAGGAAGAACCTGGTCCCGGACTGATTGATCAGTAGGTCACCCATTCGCGTTACCGATATGGATTTTTGATCTCCATACTTCTCTCCGAATTCGAGGGTTAATGCGTTACAGGCACTGGCCGTACAACCTTCAATTTGAACACCAAAGGATGCCAATTGCTGATTAATGAAAGGGATTTGCTTTTTCCAATTGTTTTGGACCTCTCCCTGGCGTTGGCGTGCTTCTCCCGGCAACCGGCTGGCAAAGGCTTCCACATCATGTTTGCGATACCATTCTTCACTGGTGACATAGTATTCTTCGAATTGCAGACCGGCGTATTCTGTTATCTGAAAATCGACCACCGGCGTCGATGATGCGCCAGTGGAAGCGGTATTGGTGGGGGTTGTGCCCCAGGGTTGCAAGCCATTTTTGACCGGGTTCAGATAGCGAGGCGTTAGTTTGAATTCGAGAATGTCACCTGTATCATGTGAATTGG
The DNA here is from genome assembly GCA_019429225.1 of Anaerolineaceae bacterium. Classification (GTDB taxonomy): domain Bacteria; phylum Chloroflexota; class Anaerolineae; order Anaerolineales; family Anaerolineaceae; genus UBA6170. The sequence goes on along the minus strand of JAHYJK010000033.1, from coordinate 19,454 downwards.
GATACCAGGCCAGCAGCATGGCATTGGGATCAATGGCATCAGCGGAGGGTAGGATCTCGCAGCCATAAAAACCCTGATTATTGTTCCACAATTGCAGGGTAGGTTGACTGCCAAGATTTGGATTACTGTTAACCTCCATCTGGCAGATGGCATTTGGTCCAGCAAAATGGCTTTCGCGTATTTGATAAACGCTGGATCCACTTTCTCCACCCCAGGATTGAGGTTCAAATTGCTGCCAGTTATCCGGGATTTTCATGGCAAATCCCAATTCTTCATCTGCTTGCAGTACCCATTCAGGCGGCTCATCATAAAGCCGATCGCTGGTGGGTTGGGAGTGAGTTGGTAGCGGGGTGATGGTAGCGGATCGAGGTGTTTGGGTGATTGCCAGGTTTAATTCACCTGCCTGTCGTTCAACAGTCTGGGAGGGTTGTAACGGCAAGTTTTCTGGAAGTGGTTCCTGACGATTACAACCGGAAAGGATGATTATCAAGGCGATTAGAATAAATTTTGTTTTCATGAGATTTATTGGGGTTATCCGTATTATACGATGGATATGTATAGTCCATCTCTATTGTAAATTATTTGGCCAATGCGCTTTGAGGAAAAATCGTATCAATGAATTTCGTCTCTTGCCATTCTGCCTATTTCTCATGTACAATCAGGAGGTTGCCAACGGCAAATCATCATTTAAGGTGGAATTTTTGTATGAATGAGACCAGACCCTCGATAAAAAATACAATTCAATCTGTACTCACGCCAGCCAATTCGATTGATTGGCTCTTACGCATGCTGAAAGGTGTGTTAATCGGTATTGGCGCTATTCTGCCCGGTATGTCTGGTGGTGTGCTGGCGGTTGTTTTTGGCATTTACGAACCCATGGTGCGTTTCCTGGCGAATATCTTCCACAAATTCTGGCAGAATGTATTTTTCTTTCTACCCATAGGTATTGGTGGTGTTTTAGGTGTGGTGGCTTTTTCGGCGGTGGTCGAGTTTGCATTTGACGTATATCCGGCGCAGTTCATCTGGCTTTTTGTGGGATTCATTGTGGGTACTTTCCCTTCCTTATTTAAAACAGCCGGGAAACATGGTCGCAAATCTTGGTATTGGTTGGTGTTGCTACTGTTCGCTGCTGGCACACTGGCGTTCATGCGCTGGGGCGAAACCATCACCGCAGGAAATATCACCACTAACCTCTTTACCTGGTTACTCAGTGGGTTTATTTTTGGATTGGGCCTGGTCGTTCCGGGTATGAGCCCATCCAATTTTTTGATTTATCTGGGTCTTTATCAACCCATGGCCAGCGGTATTCGTCAGTTGGATTTTAGTGTCATCATTCCATTGATTCTGGGTGTGGTGATTTGTGTACTGCTTTTTGCCAGGTTGATCAACTGGCTCTTCAAGAAAGCCTATGGCTTCATGTACCACTTTATCCTGGGTGTGGTGGTGGGATCTACCATTGCGATCATCCCACGAGGGGTTAGTGGTTGGACAATTCTGGTATGTGCCGTTTTATTCGTGGTTGGTGTTATTTCTTCGTATGCCCTCTCGAAAGTTGACGAACGCCATCCGCACGAGTCCATTTTTTAAATCCCCATTAATTACAAATTTGTAAGGACAGGTGTTGTGTAGACAGCAACTGGTTGCCTTTCCTTTTTAAGTGGTTATAATGGAATCGTAAACTAGAGAAAGGATTTGCCTATGAAAAAATATCGAATACTTTTTTCTCTCATTCTAGTAATGGGACTCCTTGTCGGTACGTTTGGTTTTGTCTCAGCTGATGAAACAGATCCAACGGAAGAGGAAAGTGTCAATCAGAATCCTGTCGCTGGTTATCTGGCAACACTAACAGGACTATCAGAAGAGGATATTCTAACCTTGCAATCAGAAGGTTATGGCATGGGCGAAATAGCCAAAGCCTATTATCTTCTCACCATGGACCTTGAACCTGTGGTAGAAGGTACTGAAACAGAAGAAGGCTCTGAATCAGACATGCCAATTGTTGATCTTGAGGCCCTCCGAACGCTGTTAGCAGCAGCCAAAGCGGTTGGTTGGGGCAATTACTTCAAAGAGCTAGGCTTAAATCCTGGAATTCATGGTGGCATTGGCTGGCTATTTAAACAGGGCAAGCAAATGCAACTAGAAGCGGGTGAAACCTTCCGTAATGGAAAACCAGATAAAGAAGTTGGTCCACCTGAACATGCCAATAACAATAAAGACAAGGTAAAAGGTCCAAAGAAGTAAGTCTAAACAATCAAATTCAAAAAATACAACAGAAGCCCGGAATGAACCATTCCGGGTTTTCTATTCGCACCACATAAAAGATTGGAATTTCCAGAAAAAATTTATGAAAATGGTGAATTCCGGCGCAAAATCCCTGTATAATTAGCACATGTGAATGTCAGTGGTGGAATGCAGAGCGTACCGTTGAAATAGTCACTTGCACAGGCATTCTGAACTTATTTAGATAATGAATCAGGTATTCAGGAGTAGATGACAGCCTTAAGCATCACCATTCTCGCCGGATTTTTAATTGCAATCCTTGCACCGTTCTTAACCAGGCTCATGAAGCACCGGGCTGCTTTTGTATTGGCGCTTTATCCTTTGGCGGTTGTGATGCAATTACTGGCATTACAACGTGGTTCGTTCACTGCTCCTTCCATTCAATTCCCCTGGGTACCCAGCATGGGATTATGGATGACATTTACATTGGATGGCCTGGGATTCCTGATGGGGATGTTGATTGCCGGGATTGGGACTCTGGTGATCCTGTACGGTGGTGAATACCTGCGTGATGATCCTTATCTGGAGCGTTTCTTCCTGTGGGTGATCATTTTTATGGCTTCCATGCTGGGTGTGGTGACCAGTGGAAATGCACTGGTTTTATTTGTTTTCTGGGAACTGACCAGTATCTCCTCATTTTTCCTGATTGGTTATAAATTTGAATATGAAAGTGCCCGGGCTGCTGCCTGGCAGGCACTGCTGGTAACGGGAGCTGGTGGCCTGGCGATGCTGGCAGGGTTGGTCTTGCTGGGTCAGATCACCGGTAGTTTTGAAATTAATCAATGGTTACAAAATCCAAAATTGGTGCAGGAAAGCTCACTGGCACCGGCTGCTTTCATCCTGATTCTGCTGGGTGCCATGACCAAATCTGCCCAATTTCCATTCCATTTCTGGTTACCGAATGCCATGGAAGCACCCACACCGGTCAGTGCTTACCTGCATTCAGCCACCATGGTTAAAGCCGGCGTTTACCTGTTGGCCAGACTGTTCCCTGTTCTGGGTGGTCTGGCGCTCTGGAACCAGGTTGTGCCCTGGGTTGGACTGCTGACATTGGTTGGCGGGGCATTATTGGCCCTTGGACAAACAGATCTCAAAAAATTACTGGCTTACACGACGGTTTCTTCATTAGGTGGCATGGTCTTCTTGCTGGGGTTAGGTACTCCATTGGCAGTGAAAACAGCTATGCTGTTCCTGTTAACCCATGCATTGTATAAGGGGACTCTGTTTCTGGTGGCAGGTGGCGTTGACCATGCAGCGGGCAGCCGTGATATCCGTAAACTGGGTAAACTGGCAAAGTTAATGCCTTTTACAACGTTGGCTGCTGGGTTGGCAGCCCTTTCCATGGCCGGTATTCCACCTTTGATTGGTTTTATCAGCAAAGAATATGTCTATGAAAGCACATTGTATTATTCAAATCTACCTTTTATTTTGACAGGATTGGCAGTGCTGGCAAATGTAGCCAATGTAGCTGTCGCTGGTTGGGTAGGTATTCGTCCCTTCTGGCAACAACCAGAACAAAAAGATGAGGATTTACACCTGCATAAAGAATCGGTGTGGTTGTGGATTCCACCCCTGGTGCTGGCAATTACCGGATTATTCATGGGTGTATTCTCACAGGGTGCAGCTCAAACCTGGGTGGCAGCTGCTACCTCTTCTGTTTTACAGGAAATTAGTAAGGTGAAATTCTCGCTGTGGCATGGTATCACCCCCATGTTGATTCTGAGCATTGTCACATTGATCATAGGTGTTGTTGTTTACCTTACATCCCGCACTCTCATACCCGGACTGGCTGCTTTCTGGAAGAAACTCAGCTTTGTTGGCCCCAACCTGTTTTACAGCCGTTCGATGCGGGCTTTTTTATCAGTGGCTGGTTGGCAAACGAAAATCTTACAAAGCGGTTACCTGCGATACTACATTATCACCATTATTGTAACTGCTGTGACATTAGCAGTCGTTACGCTTGCCACACGATATGGCAGATTACCCAATCCACAATGGACACAACCACGGTTTTACGATGTAATATTCATTGTCATCATCATCACATCAGCGATTCTTGTCACCCGTGCTGTATCGCGGTTGGCAACGATCACCCTGCTGGGAGCGATTGGCTTTTCCATCGCTATCCTTTTCCTTCTATATAGCGGACCAGATCTGGCAATGGTACAGTTTGCTGTTGAAACGCTGACAGTCATTTTGTTTGTTTTAGTGATTTATCAATTACCAAAATATACCAAAAGTAATTATCCCATCCAAGCAAATGTGTTGAATATCATTGTTTCGGTGGCAGGTGGGGTTATGATGGCCGTTCTTATGTTGTTAACCTCTGCTGTTCCTTCTAACTCGACCCTTGCGCCGTATTTTATGGAGAACAGTCTGGAATTGGCAAAAGGTCGCAACGTGGTTAATGTAATCCTGGTTGATTTCAGAGGGTTGGATACATTGGGCGAAATCACTGTCCTGATGATTGCCGCTATTGGGGTATTTGCCTTACTAGGCTTAAAAAAGGGCAGTAAAAGTGGAGGAAATCGATAAGATGCAACGTTCCATTATTCTTCCAGTTGCGACCCGTTATCTGATGCCGCTCATGTTGGTGTTTTCAATTTTCTTGTTATTGCGAGGCCACAATGAAGTCGGAGGTGGTTTTGTGGGTGGTCTGGTGGCTGCCAGTGCATTAATGTTGTATGCCATTTCAACTTCTCCCAGTGCACTCTGGAAACTATTGCCACTCGACCCGCGTTTTATTGCCGCCATTGGATTATTCATTTCTTTATTCTCCGGATTCATTCCATTGTTCTACGGGAAACCCTTCATGACCGGCATGTGGATTGAAACGCCATTGCCAGTATTAGGCAAAATTGGTACACCAACCCTTTTTGATGTGGGTGTCTATGTTCTGGTGATTGGGGTGGTGGTCTGGATCTTATTAGAATTTGCGGAGGATGAGTAGCATGCTGTTCTTAATGGCCATCGCCGCAGGTGTGTTATTTGCTGTAGGAATCTTCATGATCTTACGACGCAGCATGGTAAAAGTGTTGGTGGGTATTCTTCTGTTGGGATATGCTGCCAACCTGCTGCTATTCAATGCAGCACCATTGATGCGTGGAGTTCCTCCATTAATTGATCCGGTAATGGGGGTGCCTGCCGATTATGCCGATCCAGTCCCCCAGGCCTTGATTTTAACGGCCATCGTGATCAGTTTTGGTGTAACGGCTTTTGCTGTGGTTTTGATCCGAAGGGTGTATGCAGTAACTGGCACAGGTGATCTGGACAACATGCACTGCACTGATATTCCCTGTGAATCTGAAGAAATATTGAGTGATCTGGAGGATGAAATCAAATGATCATCTATCCAATCCTGATTCCACTGTTATTTGCCATTATTATTGTTTTTTTCTGGGAGAACCAACGGGTAAAACGAGCCCTTTCCATCATCAGCACTGGCTTATTAATGGTTGTAAATATCAATATTTTCTTGCTGGTTTATCGGGAAGGCATTCAGGTTGTTCAGGTTGGGGATTGGCCGGCTCCTTTTGGCATTTCTCTGGTGGTTGATCTTTTCAGCGCCATCATGCTATTAACAACATCCATTGTCGCTTTCTTACTGGCGATCTATAGTGTCAGCGGTATCGATCTGGCGCGCCGAAAATATGGATATTTTCCACTCTTCCAATTTTTATTAATGGGCGTGAATGGCTCACTCGTTACAGGCGATCTTTTCAATCTGTATGTCTGGTTTGAGGTTATGTTAATGTCCTCGTTTGTGTTGATCGCTCTGGGTGGAGAACGCACACAAATTGAAGGGGCGGTCAAATATGTAATTCTCAACCTGTTGGCATCAACACTATTCCTTTCAGCCATTGGATTAACTTATAACCTGGCTGGCACGCTTAATATGGCTGACCTGGCTTTACGTCTGCAGGCAGTCCAATCTTCCGGACAGGTAACCGTGATCGCTGTGCTTTTCCTGGTGGCATTTGGAATTAAATCGGCCATTTTCCCTTTGTTCTTCTGGCTTCCAGCTTCTTACCATACCCCACCCGTTACCGTTACAGCCCTGTTTTCAGCTTTATTGACGAAAGTGGGGATGTATACCCTGATCCGCTTCTTCACATTGCTTTTCCCATTTGAAAGTGAATACACACACACCATCATCTTAATCTCGGCGGGGTTTACCATGTTGACCGGTGTGCTGGGAGCTGCTTCACAAACAGATATTCGACGCTTGCTTTCTTTCCATATCATCAGCCAGATTGGCTATATTTTCATGGGGCTGGGTCTGTTTACTGAATACGCGATAGCTGCCAGCATCTATTTCCTGGTTCATATTATTCTGGCAAAAACTGCGCTCTTTCTCTCAGCCGGGATGGTCGAATCCATACAGGGTTCGTTTGATTTGAAAAAGCTCGGTGGTTTATACAAGAATCGGGTCGGATTATCGATGTTATTCCTTTTGCCAGCTCTTTCGGTGGCCGGGTTACCACCATTCTCTGGATTCTTTGCGAAACTGGGTCTGATCATCGCTGGCCTGGAAAGCAAGCAGTACTTCATCATCGGGTTAGCGTTGGTTGTAAGTCTGATGACATTATTCTCGATGACCAAAGTCTGGAATGAAGCTTACTGGAAACCTCCAAAGGACCCAAAATACTTAGATCAACACAATCAAGTTTCCGTATGGAGATGGGTACCAGTCATTATAATCGTTGTTTTATCGGTGTTATTAGGTTTATTAGCCAATCCGATTTTTGAAGTTTGCCAAATGGCTGCGGCTCAATTAATGGATCCAACACAATATATCCGTGCAGTTCTGGGGGCGGTGCGATGAGTTTATTGTTGCTGAATGTTCTGCTGGCACTCGCCTGGAGTGCGTTGATGGGCAACTTCGATCCACCTTATTTACTATTTGGCTTTGTGCTGGGTTATTTCATCTTATATTTATTCCAAAAACCACCCAGAACCCAAAAATATTTCAGAGAAGTCCCTTTGGTGATTGAATTTGCTTTCTTTTTTCTATGGGAGATTGTAGTTTCCAATATTCGACTGACAATCACGATTCTTTCTCCACATCCGCAATTAAGACCCGCAGTTGTAGCTGTTCCGTTGGACTTGAAAAGTGAAGTGGGTATTGTTCTTCTGGCAAATTTGATTACGCTGACACCAGGTACCCTCAGTTTAGATATATCCTCCAACAAACATACGCTATACGTGCATATATTTGATCTGGATGATCCTGAAAAGTTTGTTAAAAAAATAAAAAATAATTACGAACGACGTGTTCGGGAGATACTCGAATGATGGTTGAAATTCTCTGGGATATCATCTTCTCCTTTTTGTCAATCGGTTTTATCTCCGCTTTCATCCGGTTGGCAAGAGGACCGCATTTACCAGATCGAATCATCTCTCTGGATCTGATTTCGATCATGGCGATTGGTTTTTTTGTTGCCTACGCTGTTCTTTATGATCAATCCAGTTTTCTGGATGTGTCCATCATCCTGGCTATTATTACCTTCTTAGGTACAGTGGCTTTTGCTTATTATCTTGAAAGGCGAGTTTAGTTATGGGTGAATATTTAATCCTGGGAATATTTCTATTGGGTTCATTCCTTGTTCTGGTCGCTGGGATTGGTTTGCTGCGTATGCCCGATCTTTTCCTGCGGATGTCAGCCACCGCGAAAGCCGGAACACTGGGGACAGGTCTGATGGTGTTGGGGGCGGCTATTCATTTTGATGAGTTTGCTATTTATACCCGGGCAATTGCGCTGATTGCGTTTCTTTTTGTTACTGCACCGGTATCCACCCACATGCTGGGTCGTGCTGCCTATTTTGATGGAGTCCCTTTATGGAAAGGCACCATCCAGGATGATTTACGTGGTCATTACAAGTTGACGACCCATAGCCTGGAAGAGGAAATTTTGCCTGAAAAGGATCAATCCCATATTGAAGATGAAGCTGACGCTTTTGAAATCAATGAATAAGCGAATTTAAAACCATAAGCACAGGATTTTTAACTAATCAAAAGTCTCTGGCACCAGATAGCCAACTGCCCGACTGTCATCATCATTCATTAAGACACGAATTTGGTGTTCGGGTCGATAATCACTGACCCGAATTAATCGTAGAGAATCCTTCAAATTTGGATCAATATCAATAAAGTCAGCGACATGGTTGGGGGTTTGTTCAAAGAATTCTTCATTAATCATGTTCAGACCTTCATCCAGCGGGATGGCTAATGGATAAATCTGAGATTCCATCAAGTCCTGGAAAAAGTGCGTTCCCAAAGATGGTTCGGGGGGTAAACCAAAATGTTCACCTGCTAATTCAATCAATGCCCGTGAATTATAAATGTCTCCATAATCGATCGGCACACCCAGATCAGCATTTGAACTGCCCCAGCGTCCGGGACCGACACAGATGAAGACATCTCCTTCCAATGCTCTGTTGAGACGACCAATGGCACGCGCCAGATTGAAGCGGTCATTGTTGGTTGGCAAGGAGAAATAAGCCTCGTGTGGCACATAAATCACGTGGGTAATTCTCTGAATTTCTCCATGAGGAACAACAAAATGGGTGTCAAAGATAATATCCGATTCAGGGATCTTTTTTGGGATTTTTACTTCAGAAGAGGACATTAACTGCGCCTGAGGCCGGCATTGCACGACGCTGATACAAATCTCAGGCTTTCCCAATTCCGGCTCGTCGATGGCAATGGTAAATTCCACATCCACGGGGAGTTTATAGGCATGCTCGAGGACGGTCAACATTTCTCGCATCGTTTCAGCGAAATTGGTGCGCTTAAGGAATTCGTCATAAGTCACAACCAGATTTTTGGGGTCTCCATCGATGATCCGGCTGCGAATGGGCTGAAAGTCGCCACCTTGATCTAATTGAGCGATATACCGCAAGGGTTTGTAGCTTGAATTCAAGACATCATGAATGGGGAGAGATTTGAAAACGTTTTCTTCCAGATCGAGTAAATCCACGAATTGCTGTGAATATCGCCGGATCAGTTTTGGTATGGTGGAAGGCCGCAACAGAGGATGAGAAAGCGCAATCACCCGCGGGTAATCGTTCCCTACCCGATCCACAGCGCGTGTTCCCAGACCCCACACCAGGCGCACGAATCCATCTTCCGCTCGAATTTGAGGTGCCCAACGGTAGGTATTACGGCTGAAGGCAACCCCGGCGCCATGCGGAAAGTAATATTTTCCAAAGCGGTTCCCTTGAACCTCCTGAATGAGGACAGCCATGCGTTCGTCGTAATCCTGCAAACCGCGTGCTCTGCGGTAGAGCAGTGCATTTGGATTGAGCGTGGATGCGTAAATCGTGGCGATAGCCCGGGTCAGGTCTTTCAGGTTTTGATCCAAAGACCCCTGGTTGGGTAGAAAGACGCTGTCATATTTTCCGGCAAAGGAGGTACCAAAATTATCTTCCAGTTGGCTGGAAGAGCGCACTATCATGGGTTGTTTTTCAACTTTTTCCAGGATCACAGTCAGTCGATCCAGGATATCGGGTGGAAACTCGCCTGCATGAAACTCACGCACAATCGCAGGATATTCTGCGCGCATTTCCTCTTCGCTTTTATACTTCTGATCATTCCAGTGTGTGAGATCATTAATAGTCATGAATGTGTAAATCTCATTGGACCCAATATAATACGATTCCGGTGGGCTCATACAGGAACTGAGGTCAAACTCTTTTGTATCTGCCAATACGCGATGTGCCAGGAGCATACCGGCGGCTTTACCGCCAATCTTTCCGGCACCAATTTTACGTTTGCGGATCTCGAGCAAATCTCCCAGCGTGAACCATTCTTTGGCAATGTTGATATATTGCAATTGATCGCTGATCAGGTTGCGGATCAAAACGACTTTTGCCTCATGCATTCTGGCTTCATAACGGGCGCGATCTTCAGGGCTTAATTTTTCGAACATCATGGCCTGTTCGAAGACGATCTCCTGAGGTGCCAATTCCGGATTGACAGAAAGCAGGTGATCCTGTTGGGAAATGCCACGTTCTGAGAGAACTTCATTGGTGATGCGTTCGAACTCTTCAAATGAAGCCTGATGACTGAAGAGTAAATCGGTCAGCTGATCACGGATGTGTTGTGTACGTGTATCCCATACTTCCGAAGCCTCTTCATTATATGGGTCAATTAACCCTTCGCGTTCCTGAGAGCGAATGGCCATTTCACGAACACGGGCTTCAAAAGTATGTGGCTGAATCACACCGTGCTCAAACATCAGACGTCGCATTCTTGCCCGAATTCTAGCGCTGAGAATGGGATATTGTCCTAAAGCCAGGTAGATGGTTAATAAGCGGTCGGTGGAATTGGAATTGGATGCCATACTTATTACCTCACCACTGACCAGATTTTTTGTATTTTTACGACTTTATTCACAATAGATAACCGGGTATCGAGATGCTTATTGATCTTTACCCCAAATGCATGGGCATGATTACATGCGTGAATTCATCTTCTCCAATGGGTTTAATGGTGGCAGGTGTATTGTTGGCATTGGTTTCAAGGGCAACACTCGGGGTTTTTACCACATCCAATACTTCACGTAAATAACGCACATTGAACGCAATCAACAAACCATCGCCATCAATATTTGCATCCAGCTGAACCTCAGAATTGCCTGTTTCTTCCGATTGGGCAGATATTTCCACAATACCAGGACCTTCCATCCTGGGTTGAATATGCATACGGATAATATTGTTGCCATCCCGGGCTATAATTTCGGCCTGGCGGCAAGCCTTCTGGAAGCTGGGCGTGGAAACCACCGTATGAGTTTTGTAACTGCGCGGAATGATCACTTTGTAATCGGGAAAATTACCTTCAATCAATTGGGAGACGAGCTCAGCATCTTTCAGGTTGAAAACAACCTGTCCTCTGCCTTCCGGGACACTCATACTGACAGTAGCATCTCCATTGGCGGCAATCCTGGCCAGCTCATTCATGGCGCGCGCCGGGATAATAATCGAGATGGCTTTATCGGTTGGATTGGTGACTGCCGAAGAACGGACGGAAATGCGGAAACCATCGGTAGCAGCCATGGTGATGGTGGTACCTTCGATTTGTGTCAACACACCCTGTAAAACCGGACGGGCTTCATCGGAGGAAGCCGCAAATGCAACCTGTTGGATCATTTCTTTGAGGTCGGCAACATTCAGTTCTACCCCACCGGACTTTTCAGGTAATGGCATGGGAGGATATTCCTGCGCATCAATTCCTTTGATATCGGTACTGTTTGTCCCACAACGGACATTGAGTGTCTGGGTGCGATCGTTCAGCGACATTTCAACCCGATCATTGGGCAAGATGCTCACCAGATCAGAAATCGTGCGGGCTGGTATGGTGATGGAACCTTCCTCTTCCACCTCTGCTTTGATCCAGCAGGAGATACCTAATTCGAGATTGGTAGCCGAGAGGCGGATGCGTCCCTCATCGGTAGCAATCAATACATTTGCCAAAACAGGCAAAGTGCTGCGAGGTGAAACTGCGCGTGAAACGGTGCTTAAACCATGTGCCAATTCTTGTTGTGAGACTGATGCTTTCATGTGCTATCCTCAAAATCTGTGATTTTCTTAAATGGAATGTCGCTGATACTGACTCTTCCTGAATTTAAAAAGTATACAATGAGAAGATAAAAAATTCCAGTAATATCAAGCTTCAGGTAATAACAAAACGATAAAGTCCTAATCTGGCTGAATTAAAATGACCCTTTGCATGAAGATTTTAGACCTACTTTCATGAAGGAAAGCTAGAAGAATTCAAGTGAATCCCTTCGCCAAATTGCTCAATATTCTTCAGTATCTGCTCAGCCGGTAGCTCTTATGACTCCACAGCGGTCACTTCGCAATAAGTAGACAACAATTCGATTGCTGCTTAATCAATCGCTTCAATCCCAAACAAGGGATGATCAATGGTCCCAGACCACCAATCGATCCCGTCCTGTTTTACACATTACATATCTTGTTCAGAAATTCTTAAATTCATCGGGCACCAAAAATATTATAATTTTTTCACAAAATGGGGGTATTTGTTAAAAAAAAGAATCTACTATAGAATATCATTAATACATCACCATCAAAATAAAAATTCGCAAGGAATTCTATGCCAACTTTGTCCCCCCAAGAATTTGTTTCTAAATGGAAAACCTCAGAACTGAAAGAGCGTTCAGCTTATCAGGAGCACTTTATTGACCTGTGCCGCATGATCGATCATCCAACGCCGGTGGAGAAAGACCCTATCGGTGATAATTTCACCTTCGAAGCAGGTGCCAGCAAAGCCCTGGGTGGAAATGGGTTTGCTGATGTATGGTATCGAGGTCATTTTGCCTGGGAATACAAGGGCCGACATGCAAATCTGGAAAAAGCTTACCACCAGTTGTTGCAATATAAGGATGCCCTGGAAAATCCACCCTTATTGATTGTGTCTGATACTGAATCCATCATCATTCATACTAATTTCACCAATTCCATAAAACATGTGTTTCATTTAAAGATAGAAGATTTACTCACCCCCAAAGCACTGAGTATTCTGCGTAATATCTTTTATTCTCCGGAATCTTTGCGCCCCCAACAGACGACCCAACAGGTTACTGAAGAAGCAGCCATACAATTTTCAAAATTGGCAGACCACCTGCGCAATCGTGGTGTTGAACCAACCCAAGCTGCCCATTTCATCATACGTCTGCTGTTTTGTTTATTTTCAGAAGATGTTGGATTGTTGCCGGAGAAATTATTCACCCGCATGGTGAGTAACAGTCGGAAAAACCCTGAAATTTTTAATCAACAGCTCTCTCAACTTTTTCAGGCAATGTCAAAAGGTGGTGTCTTTGGGGTTGAAATAATCCGCCAATTTGATGGTCATTTATTTGATAATGCGGAAAACATTCCCATCAGTGTTGAAGAAATTTCAATTCTGGCTGGCATCTGTGGCCTGGACTGGTCGCAAATTGAACCTTCCATTCTTGGTACCCTCTTTGAACGTTCACTTGACCCATCCAAACGGTCTCAATTAGGAGCACATTACACCAGTAGAGATGATATTTTATTGTTGATTGAGCCGGTTTTGATGGCACCATTACGACGTCAATGGCAGGCATTATTGCCCGAGATAGAAGATTTGGGCGAAAAAATCAAATTGGAGAAAGGCAAAAAACGGGAGAATCTACTCAATCAACTATCAGCAACGATCTTCAAATTTACCAATGAGTTGGCAAATATCCAGATTCTTGACCCCGCTTGTGGTTCTGGAAATTTTTTGTATATTGCTTTACGAGAACTTCTGGATTTATGGAAGGAAGTGGCTACCAAAGCCAGTGAATTGGGGTTACCCATCCTGATTCCTTACACGGACGTGGCTCCCACTCCGGAACAATTACATGGCATCGAAATTAATATCTATGCTCATCAACTTGCGCAGACATCCATTTGGATTGGGTATATCCAATGGTTGCAGGAAAATGGTTTTGGCATTCCGCCAGAACCCATTTTAAAACCTTTGAACAATATCCTCAATATGGATGCTATTTTAGCCTTTGATAACCATGGTAATCCAATCGAACCTGATTGGCCGAAGGCAGATGTGATTATTGGTAATCCGCCTTTTTTAGGTGGAAATAAAATTCGATCTGAGTTGGGTAATAAAATTACTGATAATATTTTTACCGTCTACAAAGGTAGAATTCCAAATTCTTCAGATCTGGTTTGTTATTGGTTTGAAAAGGCAAGGTCACTAATTGAAAGACGAGAGGTTTCTAGGATTGGACTATTATCGACAAATTCTATTCGAGGTGGAGCAAATAAAACTGTATTAGATAGAATTAAGGACACAGGCGATATGTTTTGGGCAATATCAGACAAAGATTGGATTCTTGAAGGTGCTGCAGTTAATGTTTCTATGATAGGTTTTGACAATGGATCTGAGACCATTAAATATTTAGACTATAAAAAAACAGAAAATATTAATTCTGATTTAACTTCGGGACTAAATTTCAGGAATATAAAAAAGCTTATAGAAAACAAAAATATTTGTTTTCGGCCTGATGAAAAAGGTGGTCCTTTTGAAATATCCAATGAAGTTGCTCAGAAAATGTTAAATTCACCGATAAATCCTAATGGTAAAACAAATAGAGATGTGATAATTCCTTGGGTAAATGGATCTGATTTGACAGATCGAAAAAGAAATATGTGGATTATTGATTTTGGGACGTTTATGGACGAAGAACAAGCTTCATTATATGAACTTCCATTTAAATACGTTTTGGAAAATGTAAAACCACTACGGTTATCTAATTCCATAGAAAGATTTCGCAAGTATTGGTGGATTCACAGAATTCCTGGCGAAGATATGAGAAAAGCAATAAAAAAAATTTCTAGATACATCGCGACAATTAGGGTGGCGAAGTATAGACTTTTTGTTTGGTTAGAAAATGAAGTTCTTCCAGATTGTTCTCTGTATGTCTTTTCAAGGTCAGATGATTATTTTTTTGGAGTTTTACACTCAAAACCTCATGAATTGTGGGCGTTACGCTTAGGAACATCATTGGAAGACAGACCAAGATATACACCTTCCTCGACTTTTGAAACTTTTCCTTTTCCTTGGCCACCCGGGGAAGAGCTTTTCGATAATCCCTTGGTACAAAAAATCAGTCAGGCAGCAAAAGAGTTGGTCGAGAAACGTGACATGTGGTTTAATCCCTTAGGAACACCTGAGGAAGAGTTGAAAAGACGAACATTGACCAATCTCTACAACCAGGATCCAACCTGGCTACAACTGGCTCATGAAAAATTAGACAAAGCTGTATTTGCAGCTTACGGTTGGCCAGATAATCTCAGCGATGATGAGATTTTGGAGAGACTGCTTGGCTTAAATCTCGAACGAAGCAAACAACTATAACGACTTTCCTTGATAATTCAAGATAAACCATGGCTTTCGATTTCAATAAATCAATAACCAGATTTATGCATGATTGAAAATGAGAGAAACAAAAAATAGTAGTACAGGCAATAAACAAGTCTTTAATTTAAATCAAAAACATCTACTCGAAAAAAATCATTCATCCTTAAATAAGTCTGGATACTGTCCAATAACTTTTCTAAGCATTAATTAAATCCATACAATACGTTAATTATAGGCAGTAATGCAATCTCATAATCTCTTACTTTCAACTGTTCGGATATACTTAATTATTAATTTGGGTAAGTTTTAATTAAAAAAATTAGAATACACAAATCAAAATTAATCGATACACTGAAAGAGCGAGGATTAATATGCCACCAACAAAAATACTCATTATTGACGACGAACCTTCGATCCATACTGTTATCAGTGCTTATCTTAAAGCGGAAGGGTTTGATTTTAAATCAGCAATGGATGGTTCCTCCGGTCTCTCCACTGCTCTTTCCTATCAACCAGATATCATCATTCTGGATGTTATGCTTCCTGGCATGGATGGAATTGAGCTGCTCGCTCATTTGAGACAGGAATCAGATGTTTATGTGATTATGCTGACCGCACGAACAGAGGAGACCGACAAGATCGTCGGCCTTTCTGTCGGTGCGGATGATTATCTGACCAAACCGTTCAGCCCGCGTGAGTTGATTGCCCGCATCAAAGCAGCGTTGCGGCGTATTCAAACTTCACCATTGATGAGTACTGATCCTCAAATTATAAATTTCGCTCACACAAAAATAGATATATCAGCACGACGGGTCTGGGTTGAAGAGCAACTGATAGAACTCACCTCGGTAGAATTCGACCTGTTACTTGTGCTTGCTCAGCATCAAAGTATGGTATTAACAAGGGAACAATTGTTGGAAAAAGTATGGGGGTATGATTATTTTGGCGATACCAGAGTGGTAGACGTTCATATCGGCCACATTCGACAAAAATTAGGGAATAATGAATTTATAGAGACGATCCGTGGTGTTGGTTATCGTTTTGAGGATAAATAGGGAATCCCATGTTGAAATTCATCAGAACTCATCTTGCATCGAAATTATTTCTATCCTATGTTGTTGTTGTATTGGTTGGCGTCCTTGTTCTCGTCAGCGCAGCCAGTTTATCAGTTCCTGCTGCATTTGAAAGACATTTATCCCAAATGAGTGACATGATGGGAAACTCACAGTCAATGGAGATGGATTTATTCACCAATTATTCGGTAGCAGTTTCTGAGGCAGTCTCCCTGGCGGCAATTGCAGCGCTAATAGCTGCTGTACTGGCCAGCTTTTTCATCAGTCGCCAGGTTGTCACACCAATCCAACGGATGATGAAACTCAGCCATCGTATCGCTGAGGGAGAATATGAAGAAAGGCTGAGAATTCCAGGCAGGCTGCAATCAGATCAGGTTGATGAACTGGATCAATTAGCACTTAGTTTTAATCAAATGGCTGAGAAATTAGAAAAAACTGAAAATATGCGCCGTCAGTTGATTGGTGATGTAACCCATGAATTACGAACCCCGCTCACAGCGGTTAAAGGTTATTTAGAAGGGTTGATGGATGGTGTTTTAACGGCCAATCCAGAGACTTATCAGCAAATCCACACAGAAATAAATCGCCTGCAACGTTTGGTAAATGATCTTCAGGAACTCAGCCAGGTGGAATCCGGAGCTTTTCAGCTAGAATTCACGACTATTTCACCTGCTAATATAATGGAAACGATTCAGAGGAATTTTGAATATCAGTTCGATGAACATAATTTAAAACTAGAGTTGGAAATAGAACCAGATCTACCCAAAATTCTGGTTGATAAGGATCGAATAATTCAAGTCTTAACCAATCTGGTCGGAAATGCTTTGCAATATACCCCCGGTGGCGGGCGAGTGTTAATCAAAGTCCATAGGGAAAAATCCAACCTTCTTTTTTCTGTTTCAGATACCGGCATTGGGATTTCTGCAGAACAACTACCCAATATCTTTAATCGGTTTTATCGCACAGATAAATCCAGAACAAGAGCCAGTGGGGGAAGTGGCATTGGGTTAACAATTGCCAGGGCTTTAGTTAATACGCATTTGGGGCGAATATGGGCCGAAAGTGATGGAGAAGGAAAAGGCAGTACTTTTTCTTTCTTGATTCCTATTCATAAGTAACCAAAAAAAATTTTTCATTCGTAAAAAAATCTTTACCATAACTTTACAATGCCTTCAACATTGCTTCAAGGTAAAGATTTATCCTATAACCAACAACAAGGAAACGCTGTTTCCTAGAAAATAAGGAGAAAAAATGAAAAAATGGATTTTAATTAGTTTACTAACTGTAGCAGTTTTAGGTGTCGCAGCCTTCGCCTGGTCTGGAACAGTATTCGCCAGGAATCTTAACAACAATTATGGACCTTATGGCCAGGGCATGATGGGTGGTTATGGTTATGGCCAGGGCATGATGGGTGGCTATGGTTATGGCCAGGGTATGATGGGCGGCTATGGTTATGGCATGATGGGTGGTGGATATGATATCGCTATGTATGAGTACATGGTCACCGGATTAGCGGATGCACTCAACCTGAGTCCTGAGGACATCGAAGCCCGTATTCAAGCTGGTGAAACACCCTGGCAGATGGCACAGGCAGAAGGTTTTACCGATGAGCAAATCGAACAAGCAATGCAAGCTGCCCACGATCAAGCGCTGCAAGCAGCTGTGGACGCTGGCGAGTTAACCCAGGAGCAAGCTGAATGGATGGATCAGCGTATGGAATCCATGTGGTCGGGTGACTATAACAGTTTCGGGGGTTGCCATGGCGCTAATGGCTGGAACAACCCGGAAAGCTCCAGCTTTGAGAACCGCTACAGCCCAATGATGGGTGGTAGATGGGGAAATTCATTCTAAACTGACATCCTTCTTTGTTAAGATTTGAATATGAAAATAAATCACTCGCGTAAATGAAGTAAGAAAGGATTAGATCTTATGATGGGATATTGGTTTGGAAATAATGGATGGATTGGAATGATTATTAATCTGGTGCTTGCAATTGGATTGATCATCGGAATCGTTTTCTTTGTAATCTGGATCGTAAAAGAATTAAATAACAACAATCGAGGATCACAAAATAAAGGAGCTTCATCAGCCATGGAAATTGCCAAAGCGCGATATGCGAAAGGTGAAATCTCACGTGATGAGTTCCTAAATCTGTTAACCGATTTGGAGTCAAGGTAAGTGAATTATGATGGGTGGATTCGGTATGTTTGGAGGCATGTTCATTTTTTGGATCTTGATCATTGTCCTTGCTGTTTTACTGGTAAAAGGTTTGTTCAACGCAAACGATTCAAGATCAAATGAGAATTCAACAACTGCAAAGCAAATCTTAGACGAAAGATATGCAAGAGGAGAAATCAACCAGGAACAATACAATTTGATGTTGAAAGATATCCGATAGCTGACGAACAATCAAATAAAGGAAAGAAAGAGTAGAGAAAGGAATTTTCAAATTTCAGAAAAAAATCATATTTGAGGAACTATAAACACTGAAATACAAATTCAAAAATAAAGTGAAAAGGATCAGATCTAATGAAAAAATCTCGAAGTTTGTTAATTTTTATTATCATTGCTGCATTTGCGATCACATTGGGTGCAATTCAAATTAATAAATCGAGCAACAAAACGGAAGCTGCATTTCTGGAGAAATATGGACTGAATGGGTTATCTGTAGAGGAGATTGTTTATTCCCTCGACAGTACTAAATCTGATCCGGGAGGGTTAACTTCCAGTATTACGAGTGAGTACCTGGTTCTTCGTGACAATTCGGAAGAAATTAAGTTGGCTTTGCCCAAAGATAAATTCTATCTCTCATTCGCCCCATACATCACTCAAACCCATCCCTGCGGAACACATAGTTTAACCTCCTGCCAGGGTGAACTGGTCAATCAGACAGTGAATGTGATGATTACGGACGGAAAAGGAAATGTGATCATCAATTCTGATATGACGACCAT
Source organism: Anaerolineaceae bacterium (assembly GCA_019429225.1). Taxonomy (GTDB): domain Bacteria; phylum Chloroflexota; class Anaerolineae; order Anaerolineales; family Anaerolineaceae; genus UBA6170. The sequence goes on along the minus strand of JAHYJK010000033.1, from coordinate 238 downwards.
GGAGAACGGGTTCGTGGGTGTTTGGTTACCTCGAAATATGAATGCCACAGTCGAAGTGCTCTACAATGACTTAACCGCTCAGACATCGTTCACTACTTTTTCTGAAAGTAACACATGCTTAACAACACTTCCACTTAGTTGATTTATTTTTTCTAGAAGAGTTACAGGCATAATCTCAGGACATTTTGTCAAAATTTCCTGAGATTTATACTACCTCCTCCACTCCCCCCCCCCCCCC
>JAHYJK010000318.1 GCA_019429225.1 Anaerolineaceae bacterium | reverse complement strand
GCATAATTAAACCAGCGCCGATACTGGTGATTAACATCGGAAGTACGAGTTTAGAGATTTGCCCAAAGTGATCTTTAAGATACGACATAGGTGCCAGAGAGGAACGTTCGCTCATCTTTATATGGGTATTGCGTAACATGATCAAGGGAATCACACCCAAAACCGTAAATACAGCAGTGGACAACAAGGCATTACCATACGCCGCTGAACTGATTGCATCCACGTTAAAAGTCATCCCCATCCAGCCAGGAAGATAACCACCAATCCAGTTACCCACGAATCCGGCAGCCATTTGCAGCCCTGAACCGAAGCTGAACAGATAGGTGCGCTCCGTTTCGCTACTGTTTTCCATTAAGAAGGGTCCCATAGTGACCGAAGAGATACTCATCCCCAATCCAAAAACGATATTCAGGGCAACCAGAATCCAGGCTTTTGGATAACTGACCATAATGATCACGGAGAAAGCGACCAGAATGGTGCTGCTGACAAGCGAAAGCTTGCGACCCAGACGATCTGCCAGATAGCCCATCGGCAATGCAGCCAGCAAGGCTGTCAGATTATGAACTGTGATCATGGTACCCAGCAAAGCTTCATCATAACCCAGGCTGAGCACGAAGAAATTAAAAATTAAGCGGCGCACACCCATGGCAGCACCAAAAATAATCGTAAACACCAGATACATGCGCGCATTCCAGCGAAATGCGCGTAAGCGGGTTGCATATGTTTGTAAAACAGAATTTGTTTTACGTTTGATTTGTTTCAAATTTTCCATTTTTTACCAATAATCTACTACTACTTTTCAGTGTTGATAACCTTGTTAAGCTGCCTATAGGTATCATCGATGGCTTCCTGCCGAAGACTGTATCGACGTTCGCCATTGGCTGTGAGGGTTACCTGGACCAAACCTGCCAGGCGCATGGTGTTAAGATGGTGGATAACAGTAGGAGCACGTAAACGCAATCGCCGGGCCAGGCTGCTGGGAGTTGTGCTACCCTGATTGAGATAATACAAAATGCGCAATCGGGTTGGGTCAGCCAGGGCTTTTAATCCCAATACCAGTGTTTCAGGGACATACTCGCCTGGTATCAGGTTTTGATGATCCTCGCGGCAACCAAAAACAACCAGCAATTCATCTGGTTGAGGATTATTAAAGAATATTAATGGGGTTGCCCAATAGGAAGGTGTCAGAGTTATTTTTTTATATGTGTCGATGTTTTCCAGTTTAACACCATGCGAAAGATCTTCCAGTAAGTTCGGAAACGGTTGGATGTCAGCTTGTTTTTGGGCTACCAATAAACCCTCTTTTAAGGCTGGCAGTATACGATCTTCCTCCTCAGCAAAAAACACTTGATAATAGTCCTGTAATACTTTCAGTAATCGCTCGCCAAATGCAGCCGGATCAAGAAACACGTCCGCCATCTTCTGAACATCACGTGTTTTTATAGGTGTGGAGCGACGCTGAAACAACGTTCTGAGCACTTCGAGATCATCAGCAGATATCTTTTGGTTTGTCTGAATGCGATTAATCGTCGAAAGCACCTCATCGGTGAGCTGAGAGGATTGATAAAGAGATATCAGTCGTTTTTCAGGCGGAATGGAAGCTAAAAAATCCAGGATGTTTTGAGTGTTCTTTTCCTCCAGCGGGAGTTGATTGATCCAGCTGAGGGGTACTGGAAAGAAATTTATTGCTTCTTCCAGAAATTCTCGATCTTCCAGTGAAAAACGGGAACGTACACCGGCTGCCCAGGCAGGACGTAAACCAAAACGATCAGGATGATGAATCACAAACAAGCTTACAAAAAAATCATATGCGCTGCCAAAATCCCAATGTAATGCTGTCATGTGTCCACCTCAAACAAAACAGTCATACTGGGTTGAGCGGAGCGAATCAAGGGCAAGGAGAGACGACGTTTGCGATGCTACCTGCGATGGATGGTATAAGATGTAAGTTCGTTTTCGCTCCGCTCAACCGTCCATCTGGACATGCAGTATGACCGGCCGTTCATTAGATTATTATCTAACGATTAGATAATAATCTAATTTGAATCATTTGTCAATAGGGAATTACAAACCAATTACAAACCAAAATTATGACTGTTCAATTGGCTCGATTCTTGCTATATTAAGTGTCCTTTGAGGAATCCTATTAATGAAAACACTCAACAGACTTCTTCTGTCAATTTTGATAATGGTTAGCATGGTTGGAGCGCTCTTTACGAATTTTTCCTATGTCGCCAGTCAGACTGAACCACCTTATCAAACTTATTTGCCATTAATTTTCAAAAATGTCATACCGGATCCGCCAGCATACTACAGCACTACCTGGTATGTTACCCCTTATAGTGTTACTAATATGTATCAATATGGATTACAAGCTGCTGTAATCACACAACCAGCAGGTAGACAAGATCAATTACTCATACTCGATTTTGGACAACCCTGGAGTGATGGAATTCAATACGGTACATTATTACTCAAAGAACCACAATATAATTTAACTTCCACTAATGATATTAAAATTTACACCAAAAATTTCATTAATGGTTTTATAGTTGGTAGTGATGGTGAATCAAAGCTTGAATTAGGCATAGGCACTACCAATTATGCCTATTATATTAGTGGTGTTTGTTCTCAAAGAAGCTGGTTCTGCACAACAGAGCGTGCCTACAATCATGGTAAAGCCTGGGTTTTGATGGTAAAGGATCTAAATAATTGGGTTATTCAACAGGGGTATGCTAACCGAGTCAGTATCGCTGGGGCCTCTGATATAGAATTAGCCTGGAATTATGCGACAATTACGCATGCATGGGCAAAAGGGTTTGATGATTTTGATGAAGGTAAATATATTTATTATAATTTTGGCGCTTGTGAAGGTTGTGATATTGGGATAAATCTCAGTATTCCACCAAACCCTGAAAAAGATTTAGTATATGATTGGACACCTAGAAAAGCCCATTATACCGCCTGGGGAATTCCGCCAGCCTGGCCGATTCCAGAAATTTATCTGAACAATGGCTGGCATGCAAATCAATGGGCGAACCTGAGTAAAGTTGGTGTCGATATTGGTTATAATCGCATGTACTTTTTTAGTGCACTCACACAGTATCAGGCATGCCTGGGTAGTGCTGATCCAACTTGTCCTGCAACAGATAATACCCCAGAAGAAGGATGGACTCAATTGTTTAATGCACTTAATACCCGTCCGGAAACAGCCCAAAACTACATACCTTACATGACAGATATTGACTGGCCATAATTGGAGTATTTATGAACAACAAACAATTTTTCTCTTTTGCTATTTTAGGAACCTTCTTGATGATTTTAATCTTTTTTTCACAAAATCAGGTAGTGGA
>JAHYJK010000317.1 GCA_019429225.1 Anaerolineaceae bacterium | reverse complement strand
AAAGGTGGTGCGTCCTTTGATCAGGTTCTCAAAGGCTGTCTGGATGAGGTGTTCCGTCTCTGTATCAACCGAGGCAGTGGCATCATCCAGGATCAGCAACCTTGGGTTCATCAATAAGACCCGGGCGATAGCAATCCGTTGTTTCTGCCCTCCCGAAAGCGTGATTCCTCGTTCACCTACATAGGTATCATATCCCTTAGGGCTGCGAATAATGAATTCATGCGCCTGTGCTGCTTTTGCTGCCGCTAGGATGTCTTCTTCGGAGGCGTTGCTCTGCCCAAAGGCAATATTTTCGCGAATACTGGCGGCAAACAAGGTGGTTTCCTGTAAGACGATGCCAATCTGACTGCGTAAAGAGAACAGGGTTGCCTGGCGAATATCTTTTCCATCCACCAGGATTTTCCCGGCTGTTGGATCATAGAATCTGGGGATCAAGCTGATAATGGTCGATTTGCCTGACCCGGTGGCGCCCAGCAATGCGACAATCTGGCCTGACTCTACCTCAAAATTGATGTCGTGCAGGACAGTTTGTCGTCCGTAACTGAAGGAAACCTGCTCAAATTTTACCTGGCCATCCAGAATGGCCATGGGTTGTGCATCCGGCTCATCCTGAACATCCGGCACCGTATCCAGAATATCAAAAATCCGTTCTGCAGACGAACCGGCAATTGCTACAGCCGGAATGATGATCCCCAGCCGGCGCACAGGTTCGACCAGTTGCCCCATATAGGTGATAAAGGCAATCAGCACACCAAAGGTTAATTCCTGCTGGATGACCAGATATCCACCAAACAGGACGATCACCACCATACCGATATTGGATAACAGAAACATCAACGGTACATTTACAGCCTGCAAGCGGGTTGCGCGTCTGGTCAAGTCAAACCAGCGCTGGTTTTCTTCTTCAAAGCGCTCAATTTCACCTGGTTCCTGTGCATATGCTTTGACCACCCGGCTGCCGCGCAAATTTTGCTCCACGGCAGTGGTGAGCCGTGCCACCTGTTTCTGTACCAGCAGGGAAAGTGGCCGAAAACGCGAACCAAAATAATAGGCTCTGTGAATAAGAAAAGGCATGCTGACGAGAACGAATAATCCCAGGCGATAATCCATAACTATTAATATGATCATGGTAACGATGATCATCAAAATGCCATCCAGAATACGGATGGTGGCTCTACCCGTCAGAAAGCGTAATCGTTCTACATCCTGAATGGCTCTGGAAAGCAACTCACCTGTTTCAGATGTGTCGTGAAATGAAAAGGAAAGCTGTGTCAGCTTTTTCTGAATTTCATTCCGCAGATCATAGGCCACGTTTTGCGAGGCGGTTTCACTCAGAATCCCCTGAAAATAATTCAGAACTCCTTTGATGAGAGTCAATCCTAACAAAGCCAACACTGACCAGGTAAGCACGTCAGGTTGGTTCTTCCCGATCCCCGTATCAATGATCCAGCGGATAAACTGTGGAATGGATGCACTGAGTGCCAATATGCCCAACAGCGAGAGATAAGCACCGGCTGTGCGTTTCCAATAAGGTCTTAAATACCCGTAGACCCGTATTAATAATTGCCATAAAGAGGCTGATTTCTTCAGGACAAAAGGGTTTTGTGTACTGGTTTGATGAACAGACATGTTACAACCCTTCCTTAATACCATCCATCCTTTAATAAGTTTACCCCTAAATACAAATCAAATGAGATACCATTCTCCCCCAAAATTAATGCAATATTACACACACTGAAAATTCGATGATTGAAACTGGATCCTCGTAACCAGTGAAATTGGTTTCTATACCAGCCAGCTGGCGATCTTAAACAGCTTTCTCATGACTTTGTTTTTAATTTTATAGGGTGGGTAGCGCAAGGTGATATTCGGCCAATTCTTCCGGTGAATGATGCTCTTGAAATGCGTGAATGTGTCAAAGCTAAACTTACCATGATAAGCACCCATGCCACTCATCCCGCGCCCGCCAAAGGGGATTTCTTCGTTAAATACATGGCTGAAAGTGTCATTGATGCATCCTCCACCAAATGGCACTTCGGAAATGATCCTTTTTTCTACTGATTCGTCCCGGGTGAAAAGATAGAGCGCTAACGGGTTGGGATTCGCTTGAATCATTTCGAGGGCTTCTTCCAGGTTTTCAAATGTTATTACGGGCAGAATCGGACCAAAAATTTCTTCCCCCATGATGGCATCTTCCATGGTAACCTGATCCAGAATCGTTGGAGCAATGTAAAGCTTGTCAGCATCGGTCTGCCCACCATGCACCACTTTATCTGCATCCAACAATCCAACAAGACGCTTGAAATGGCCCTGGTTGATGATTCGGGCTAAATCCGGGCTGTCTTGCGGGTTTTCACTGTAATAAGCGATTGTTTTCTCCTTCAATCGCAAAACCAGGTCTGCATGAATGGTTTTTTCAACCAGAACGTAATCCGGAGCAATGCAGGTCTGACCAGCATTAAAAAATTTTCCCCATACAATCCGGCTGGCAGCCACATCCAGATCAGCGCTGGCATCTACGATCGCCGGGCTTTTACCACCCAGCTCCAGTGTCACCGGCGTTAAGTTCTCAGCCGCTGCTTTCATCACTATTTTTCCCACCCGGGTGCCACCTGTGAAGAAAATATAGTCAAAAGGAAAAGATAACAACATCTGAGCCGTCTCTACCCCGCCATTTACCACACGCATGAGACCGGGATTAAAGTGATCATTGACCATTTCCTCGATCACCCCAGCGGTGTGAGGGGCGAGTTCTGAGGGTTTCAAAATGGCCGTGTTCCCGGAAGCCAATGCCCCCACCAGCGGTGAAAACAATAAATTAAAGGGATAATTCCAGGGAGCCATGATCAATATCTGCCCAAACGGTTCGGGATTAATGGTACTGGATGCCCGGAAATGCAGGAGAGGTGTTCGCTTTCTTTGGGGTTTCATCCAGCGCTTGAGATGGCGCAAGGTATAGTCAATCTCCTCCAGCACATACCAGATCTCTCCCCCCGCTGCTTCTGTTTCCGGTTTTGCCATATCAGCCTGCATAGCCTGAATAATGCGAGATTCATACTTCTGGATCTGAGCTCTTAAATCCTTGAGGACTTCAACCCGCTGTTCATACGATTTTGTTACCTGACGGTTGAAATATTCTTTTTGATGATTGTAAATGCCTTGAAACACGCTTCTATCCATACGATCCTCCACCTGAAATACCTGGCAATAATTGTATCAATGTTTCCAAATGAGGTTTTTGCATGTATAAAGCCAATAAAAAAAGGGACCCTTGGGGGATCCCTTTCTGTTGTTTTACCGGGCTCCTGCTGGTGGGTACCATCGGACTGCCCAGACACCGGATCCAGGTTCTTTTTTGTTGAGCAGATCGTAATACAC
>JAHYJK010000316.1 GCA_019429225.1 Anaerolineaceae bacterium | reverse complement strand
GAACTCAGGAATATGCAATGGGCCAACATTGACACCGAGAATGCCGAGTGGAGGTATTACATATCAAAGACCAAGTCCGAACATATTGTTCCCCTACCGGAGCAAGCACTGGCAATTTTGGCACATCTGAGGCCTGCAACGGAAACAAGCGAATACGTCTTCCCTTCTGTAAGATCGATAACCAGGCCAATCAGCAACAACACCTTGAATGCTGCTCTGCGGCGTATGGGATTCACTAAGGACGAAGTATGCGCTCACGGCTTTAGGGCTACAGCGAGAACCATTCTTGAAGAAGTTTTAGATGAAAGAGTTGAATATATTGAGCATCAGCTCGCCCACAGTGTAAAGGACACATTAGGCAGAGCCTATAATCGTACCAAGCACCTTAAGCAGCGCGCGCGGATGATGCAACGCTGGGCAGATTATCTGGATGACCTCAAAGCAGGCGGCCAATTGATTTCTCTAGATAAATACCTGAACGGAAAATTCTGATGCGACTACCTGATAAAACACATTACTTCCTGGATGAGCTTTCAATTAAATTCTCATTTAATATTAAAGACTTGCTTCATTATGGTGCCATCAAAAAACTGAAAATTAGCACAATCCTCGACTTTTCTTCTTGCAGGAAACGCATAACAAACGACGTCAAAGGTTTTTTCTGCCACGGATATAAAGGTACATTTCAAATTGACCATAGGGACCTTGATGTTTTTTTAGAAAAACCAGATTTAGATCACCTTTATGTCTCAATGTTTTACCCTGTTGCTGAGGAATATGAGTACTTTGCTGACAGAATAACTAAGCCAGTCGATATGAGCAAATTTCCGGGGGTGTTTTCGCTTGCAAGTGGCGAATCGACGAAGGTTTACGTGAAGGATCTATTTGTCACCCACCCGCACCTTATTGAATTCATGGATGAGTGCTCATGGACAGAAAATACTGATTCCGCTCCAGCGACTGTCCTTTCAGAAAAAAATCCTGCGGACGGTCTGATAGAACAACAAACCAAACCAGCAGGAAGAAAGCCAGGACCTCTCAATGATGCAGTTACACTTGCTTATGAAAAGCTCTACAAAGAAGGCAATACGGAAATTCTTAAACCATCAAAAATAAAAGAGTTTTTACAGCGCCTCAAAGAATTTTCTACAGAAAAACATCCATCATACATTGCAGAAATCGGGGTCAGAATAGAGAACGTGGTGAACGTCTCTGGAGACTGCATTATCACAACGTCGGAGGCATATCTAAAATCTTCTGAAAGTAGAGAATTGCGACTAAAACCAAGAAAATATGAGAAAAATGCTGTGTCTAAAATCCTCACAGCACTAAGAAAAAAACACCCACTTCTCTAAAAAAGTCGTTCCAGAACAGGCAATTCCGAATTCCCAATACGGAATTAAAGAATGTTCATCGTGATCTTCTTGGATTCAACCTTATCCAATGGAGAACATGATGACTGAGAAACGGACCAACAAGGAACACTACCCATCAATCGCCTTAACTGACATTCACAATGACAGCAATCCTCAACTATTAAGAATTGCAGACGTACTAAAGATCGTTCCAATTGGAAAGTCTACATGGTGGCTCTGGGTCGCTAATAAAACAGCGCCACAGCCAATAAGATTAGGTCGATGTACATTCTGGCGATATTCAGATGTTATCGCCCTTATCGAAAGGGGTGAAAAATGAGCACCTCCTTTTCAAATCTTCACTCAGACCATCATCAAATAGGCACAAATACTGGGGGAGATATTAACAGCGATGTTGAGCTGAACAAAACTATTCAAGCAGCCTTCCACTATTTGGCGGTCGGATTCTCGGTAATTCCTCTAAAACCACGAGGAAAAAAACCACTGATCCCTTGGCAGGAGTATCAAACTAGACAACCGACAGAGGATGAAATCAGAGAATGGTTCACTAAAACTGACAACAATATTGGCATTGTTTGCGGAAGAATTTCAGGGATAACCGTTGTTGACTTCGACACAGCAGAAGCAATTGAATTTGCCAGAGGCAAAGGCTTTCCTTCTGTTCCACAGGTTCAAACAGCGAAGGGTTTTCATGCCTACTGCCAATATGAATCAGGGCATCGAAACTTTCAGAAACGCGCTAACCTACCAGGCATCGACTTGCGTGCTGAAGGGGGTTATGTCGTCGCACCGCCCAGCACCCACGAAACTGGCTATACCTATAAGTGGAGTGTGCCATTAGGGGGTGTCGAACTCCCTACCGTCCCTGATTGGGTTCTAGTTGCAAAACCTGAAGACAAGCAACCTCTATCGGAGCTTTATACTGGATGTGATGCAGGAGAGCGAAACAACGGGCTTGCTCGTCTGGTTGGCTCATGGCTAAACGATGGCGGCACGCTGGAAGAGATTTTAACCCAAGCACGTATTTGGAACGCAACAAACAATCCGCCCCTGCCGGAGAAGGAACTAATCGCCACGGTACATAGCATTAATAAAAGGCATGAGTCCTACAGCCAGACGCCAACGGTGATCACCGACAGTCGGGTTGCTGAACACTTCGCAGCGAAATATTCTCAGGTTGTACGGTATTGGGCAGAATCCCGCAAATGGCTCATCTTCGACGGCCAGAGATGGAACACCGATACACCAGGCGGAGCCTATCCGTGCTTGAAACAAATGGTAGCAGGATTTTATGAGAACGCCCGCAATATTGTCGATGAAAATTTTCGTCAAGATACCTTAAAAGGTATCATCAAATTGGAATCACATCGACGACAAGAAACCTTATTAGACGCAGCAGCAGTGGTTCCGGAAATGATTGTCAACAGCTACCAGCTTGACAGTGATCCCATGTTACTTAATGTACGCAACGGAACACTTGATTTAAAAACTGGAGAACTCATGCCTCATAGTCCAGACGACTTTCTGACTCGTCTGGTAAATATTGACTATAACGAACATGCCTCCTGCCCTGAGTTTCACCGTTTTCTTGATCGAATACTTGGGGGCAAACAGGAGCTTATCGACTATCTGCAACGGTTTATCGGCTACTGCCTGACCGGGATGACAATAGAACAGGTCTTATTATTCCTGTATGGCACTGGCGCAAACGGCAAAAGCACCCTTGCCACCATCATTGAAAAATTGCTCTGTGACCTTGCCTCCGTTGCCGATTCAAGTTTATTGATGCAGCGTGACAATCGCACGGCATCAAATGATCTGGCAGCACTGCGAGGGTCAAGGCTGGTGAAGGTATCAGAATTTAACGACGGCGAAAGGCTAGCAGAAGCCACCATTAAAACCCTTACAGGTGGCGACCGGGTAACGTGCCGTTTTCTGTATGGCGAGTTTTTCGAGTACACCCCGCAATTCAAGGTGCTGTTGTTAGGGAATTACAAACCCAAAGTTAGAGGGCAAGACTTGGGTATCTGG